>DAIUEL010000032.1:0-18759 GCA_036845145.1 Rhodanobacteraceae bacterium
GGTTCGTCCAGCAGCAACAGATCCGACGGCGCCATCAGCGCGCGCGCGAGGTTCAGGCGCCCGCGCCAGCCGCCGGAAAATTCCGCGACGGCTTTTTCATGATCGTCCGGCTTGAAGCCCAGTCCGTGCAGCAGGCGTCCGGCGCGGGCACGGCCGTCGTAGCCGCCCAGCGCATCGATGCGCTGGTGGGCCACGGCTGCCGCCGCGTGGTCCCCGGTCGCCTGCGCATGCGCTTCGCCGGCCAGCGCCGCGGCCAGTTCGACATCGCCGCCCAGCACGTAATCGATGGCACGATCGGCCAACGCCGGCGTTTCTTGCGCGACCGACGCTATGCGCAAATCCGCCGGCACATCCAGCGCACCGGCGTCGGCTTCAACCTCGCCGAGGACCGCCGCGAACAGGCTGGACTTGCCGCTGCCGTTGCGCCCCGCCACGCCGACCTTCCAGCCGTCGTGAAGCGCCGCGTCGACGCCTTCGAGCAAAAGGCGGCCGCCACGGCGCAGCGCAAAATTGCGGAAGGCGATCACACGTAACGCACGTTCACGATTTCGTAATTACGCTCGCCGGCCGGCGCGTTGAAGCCGAAGCTGTCGCCCTCGTTCTTGCCGATCATGGCGCGCGCGATGGGCGACGAAACCGCGATCAGGCCTTGCTTGATGTCGGCCTCGATGTCGCCCACGATTCGATAGGTGACCTTGTCGCCATTGTCGGCGTCCTCGAGGTCAACCAGCGCCCCGAACACCACTTTGCTGCCGGCATTCAACGTGGCGGGATCGATGATCTGCGCGGTCGAAAGCGCGGCTTCGATGCGCTGGATGCGGCCTTCGATGAAGCCCTGCTGCTCGCGCGCGGCGTTGTACTCGGCGTTTTCGCTCAGGTCGCCGTGCGCACGCGCCTCGGCGATCGCGGCGATGACCTTCGGGCGTTCGACCGATTTCAGTTTTTCCAGTTCCGCGCGCAGGCGCTCGGAACCGGCTTTGGTCATGGGGGCTCGCTGCATGCGCGGGACTCCTATATTGCATGCGGGCGCAGTCATGAACTCCGCGCCCATTGATGAAAAGGCTGTGTGAAAAGTCAGGCCATGGATGGCCGTTCTGGTGTTGCCTGAGGCATTACGGGTGATTTTGCGAAGCGGTCTGGCGATGCGGCGATCATGGACGATCGCACAAATATGGTCAGGCGACGGCGGCCCGTTCACCGGGCGGCGTCGCCTCGTGTCGGTCGAGTTCGGCGTGCAGTTCCTGCAGGCTGATCACCGCGCCATTGGTGCGGAAATCAAGCGAGTGCAGCAATGCCGCCGCACCCGCGACCGTGGTCGAGTAGGTGACGTGCTGCTGCAGCGCCGAGCGTCGGATCGAGAACGAGTCGGTGATCGCCTGCCGGCCTTCGGTGGTGTTGACGATGTAGGCGATCTCGCCGTTCTTGATCGCATCGACGACGTGCGGCCGGCCCTCCAGCACCTTGTTGATGCGTTCGCATTCGATGCCGTGCTCGCGCAGGAACGCTGCGGTGCCACCCGTGGCGATCAGCGAGAATCCGCGCTTCAGCATGTCGCGCGCGACTTCCAGCAACCGCGGCTTGTCGGCGTCGCGCACCGACAGGAATACCTTGCCGCCGACTGACGGCGCCGCGATGTGCGCGGCTTCGTGGCCGCGCGCGAACGCTTCGCCGAAGCTGCGCCCGACGCCCATCACCTCGCCGGTCGAACGCATTTCGGGACCGAGGATCGGGTCGACGTTCTGGAACTTCAGGAACGGGAAGATAGCTTCCTTAACCGACCAGTAATGTGGCACGCGTTCGTGCATCGTGCCTTGTTCTTCCAGTGTCCTGCCCGCCATGCAACGCGCCGCGATCTTGGCCAGGGGGCGACCCGTGGCCTTGGACACGAACGGCACGGTGCGCGACGCACGTGGGTTCACTTCCAGGATGAACACCTCGTCGCCCTGGATCGCGAACTGGGTGTTCATCAACCCGACCACGCCGAGTTCGCGCGCCAGCAGCGTCACCTGGCGCCGCAGTTCGTCCTGGATTTCGGGCGACAGCGAATACGGCGGCAGCGCGCACGAGGAATCGCCGGAGTGCACGCCGGCTTCCTCGATGTGCTGCATGATGCCGCCGATCAACACGTTGCCGTCGGCATCGGCGATCACGTCCACGTCCACTTCCACCGCGTTGTCCAAAAAGCGGTCCAGCAGCACCGGCGACTTGTTCGACACGCGCACCGCGTCGCGGATGTAACGCGCGAGGTCTTCGTCGGCATGCACCACTTCCATCGCGCGGCCGCCCAGCACGTAGCTGGGGCGCACGATCAGCGGATAGCCGAGTTCGCGCGCCAGCACCATCGCTTCCTCGGCGGTGTGCGCGATGCGATTGGGCGGCTGCTTCAACTGCAGCTTCTCGATGAGTTGCTGGAAACGTTCGCGGTCTTCGGCCAGGTCGATCGAATCCGACGAAGTGCCGATGATCGGCACACCCGCGGCCTCCAGCGCGCGCGCCAGTTTCAGCGGCGTCTGGCCGCCATACTGCACGATCACGCCGGTGGGCTTTTCCTTGTCCACGATTTCCAGCACGTCTTCCAGCGTCACCGGTTCGAAATACAGACGATCCGAAGTGTCGTAATCGGTGGACACCGTTTCCGGATTGCAGTTGACCATGATGGTTTCGAAACCATCTTCGCGCATCGCGAGCGCCGCGTGCACGCAGCAGTAATCGAACTCGATGCCCTGCCCAATCCGGTTGGGTCCGCCGCCCAGCACCATGATCTTCTTGCGGTCGGTCGGATCGGCCTCGCACTCTTCCTCGTAGGTCGAGTACATGTAGGCCGTGGTGGTGGCGAACTCGGCCGCACAGGAATCCACGCGCTTGTACACCGGCCGCACGTCCAGCGTATGCCGCAGGTGGCGCACCGCGCGCTCGTCGGACTGCAGCAGGGTCGCGAGGCGCGAGTCGGAAAAACCCATGCGCTTCAGTTCACGCATCCGCGCCGCATCCAGCGCGCGCATGCCGCCGGCACGCACGTCGGCCTCGGCCGCCACGATGTCTTCGATCGCGGCGAGAAACCACGGATCGATCTTGCACAGGTCGTGCACGTCTTCCAGCGACAACCCCGCGCGGAACGCATCGCCCACGTGGAAGACGCGTTCGGGACCAGGCTGGCGCAGCTCGCGTTTCAAAGACTCCATGCCTTCCGGCGTTTTCCAGTCGATGCCGCCGGCATTCAAACCATCGTGTCCGGTTTCGAGGCCGCGCAACGCCTTCTGCAAGGATTCGGAGAAGGTGCGGCCGATCGCCATCACTTCGCCCACCGATTTCATCTGCGTGGTCAGGTGCGGGTCGGCGGCCGGGAATTTCTCGAACGCGAAACGCGGGATCTTGGTGACGATGTAATCGATGGAAGGCTCGAACGACGCCGGGGTCTTGCCGCCGGTGATCTCGTTCTTGAGTTCATCCAGCGTGTAGCCGACCGCGAGTTTCGCCGCGACTTTCGCGATCGGGAAACCGGTGGCCTTCGACGCCAGCGCCGACGACCGCGACACGCGGGGGTTCATCTCGATCACCACCACGCGACCGTCGGCAGGATTCACGCCGAACTGCACGTTGCTGCCGCCGGTATCGACGCCGATCTTGCGCAGCACCGCGATCGAGTAGTCGCGCAGCCGCTGGTATTCCTTGTCGGTCAGCGTCAATGCAGGTGCTACCGTGATCGAATCGCCGGTGTGCACGCCCATCGGATCGAAGTTCTCGATCGCGCACACGATGATGCAGTTGTCCGCGCGGTCGCGGACCACTTCCATCTCGAACTCCTTCCAGCCCAGCACCGATTCGTCGATCAGCACTTCGTGCACGGGCGACAGTTCCAGCCCGCGTGCAACGATCTTCTCGAATTCCTCGACGTTGTAGGCGATGCCGCCACCGGTACCACCCAGCGTGAACGACGGACGCACGATGCACGGGAATCCGAGCGCGGCCTGGCCTTCACGCGCTTCTTCCAGCGTGCGCGCGATCGCCGACTTCGGCGATACCAACCCGATCTCGTCCATTGCGTTGCGGAACAGTTCGCGGTCTTCGGCCATCCGGATCGCGTCGCGCGACGCGCCGATCAACTCGACGCCGTGTTTTTCCAGCACGCCGTGATCGGCCAATTCCAGCGCGCAATTCAGCGCCGTCTGTCCGCCCATCGTCGGCAGCAACGCGTCGGGCCTTTCCTTCTCGATGATGCGCTCGACCGTGCGCCAGTTGATCGGCTCGATGTAGACGCGATCGGCCATCTCCGGGTCGGTCATGATGGTGGCGGGGTTCGAGTTCACCAGCACCACGCGATAGCCTTCCTCGCGCAGCGCCTTGCACGCCTGCGCGCCGGAGTAATCGAACTCGCAGGCCTGCCCGATCACGATCGGACCGGCCCCGATGATGAGAATGGTTTTGATGTCGGTGCGGCGGGGCATCAGCGTGCCTCCTGCATCAGGTTCGCGAAGCGCGCGAACAGATAAGCGATATCGTGGGGTCCCGGGCTCGCTTCGGGATGCCCCTGGAAACAGAACGCAGGGCGATCGACCAACGCAAAGCCCTGCAGCGAACCGTCGAACAGCGAAACATGGGTCGTGCGCACGTTGGATGGCAGCGTGGCGGGGTCGACCGCGAAGCCGTGATTCTGCGACGTGATGAGCACGCGGCCATCATCGAGGTCCTTCACCGGATGATTGGCGCCGTGATGACCGAACGGCATCTTCAACGTCTTCGCGCCCAGCGCGAGGCCCATCAGTTGATGGCCAAGGCAGACACCGAACAAGGGCACCTTCGCATCCAGGAATTTGCGTGTGGCCTCGATCGCGTAATCGCAGGCGGCGGGATCGCCCGGTCCATTGGACAGGCAGATGCCGTCGGGTTTCATCGCAAGCACATCGGCGGCGGGCGTTTGCGCCGGCACCAGCGTCACCTCGCAACCCTGCTCCACCAGCAGCCGCAGGATGTTGCGCTTCACGCCGTAGTCATACGTCACCACCTTGAACTTCGCCGCCGGCTTGCGGAACGCCTGATCGTCGAGTTCGTATTTTCCGTCGTTCCACGGTACCGGCTCGCGCAGGCTCACGACCTTGGCAAGATCGGCCCCGTTCAGACCGGGAAAGGCGCGCGCCTTCGCAATGGCATCGTCGGCGTCGATTGATTCGCCGGCCATGATGCAGCCGTGCTGCGCGCCGCGATCACGCAGGATGCGCGTGAGCTTGCGGGTGTCGATGCCGGCAATCGCGACCAAGCCTTGGCGCCTCAGGTATTCAGGCAACGATTCCGCGCTGCGCCAGTTCGACGCAAGCCGCGGCACGTCGCGCACGATCAGGCCCGCGGCTTGCACCTTGCCGGATTCCTCGTCCGGTGGATTGCAGCCGGTGTTGCCGATATGCGGCGCCGTCAGGGTGACGATCTGTTGCGCGTAGGAGGCGTCGGTCAGGATTTCCTGATAACCCGTCATCGCGGTGTTGAAGACCACCTCGCCGACCGTGGCGCCCGCCGCCCCGACGGCCTCGCCATGAAAGAGGGTTCCATCGGCAAGGGCGAGCAAGGCGGGCGTCGGCATGGGCAGATTCCGGATACAAGTTGACCCACGAGCCGCGCGGAGCGGGCTCGGGGAATCAGTGGTTCAGGCAAGCGGCAATGTTATCAGAAACCACTCATGCATTCATGGCCCGGGTTGCCGTCGCGATACAATGCGCGCATCGCAAGGACGAATCCAATGCTGGTCGCCACCCTGCTGGACCCCGCTCGCCTCGATCGCCCGGATACGCTGATCCGCAGTGATCCGTTTCCGTTCATGATCGCCCACGGCCAGCTTCCCGAACAGTCGCGGGCTGATCTGGAACGCGATTTTCCGAAATATTCGGCAGCGGGCTTCTTCCCCTACGACGAGAAGGAATGTGGGCCGGCGATACACGAGTTGGTGAACGCCATTACTTCGCCGGCCTTCGCGAGTGCGGTCGGCGCCAAGCTCGGCATCGACAACCTTGGGCAGTACCCGACGCTGGTGACGATCTGCCGGCACCTCAACAAGCGCCACGGCACCATCCACACCGACAGTAAATCAAAAATTGCCACCGCGCTGATCTACCTGAACTCGAGTTGGCACGATACCAGCGACGGGTGCCTGCGCTTTCTCGCGAAGATCGACGACATCGACGCCTCGATCGCACCGGAAGTGAAACCGCTGTACGGCGAGTTCGTGATCTTCAAGCGCGCCGACAACTCTTTCCACGGGCACCTGCCCTACGAGGGCGAACGTCGCGTGATCCAGGTGGCGTGGCTGACCAGCGAGGAAGAGAAGCTGCGCAAGACCCAGCGCGGCGTCGCCACGCGCTTCTTCAAGAAGATCGCTGGCGGGCTGGATCGCAAGTTCGGCGCAGGCCGCGATCGCAACGCCGCGCATCGGGATTGAAGACCGGGACTCGAGACTCGACAAAGCGTCCAGCGGCGGCACCCGACGAAAGCCGGACAAATTCGTCTGAAACGAACTTGAACGACCGAAGGTCGGCCCGCGAGGGCAAACTCCACGGACGGACTTTGTAATCCGTTTTCACATTCCATCGGACATCATTCGATTCCGACTGAGGCAGATGACGATGATCGTGGTTATCGGATAGCACCGATTACGTCATCCAGCGAATAAGCGCCGGGCGGCTGCCGCGCGATCCATGCCGCCGCGGCCAACGCGCCACGCGCAAAGATTGCGCGATCGGTGGCGCGGTGCGACAGTTCCAGGCGCTCGCCGCTGGTGGCAAGCATTGCGGTGTGTTCGCCAACGACGTCGCCCGCACGGATCGACGCGAACCCGATCGCGCCCTCCCGGCGCGCGCCAACCTGGCCTCCGCGTGACAACACCGCGACTTCATCGAACTTCTTGTTGCGCGCTTCCGCCGCGGCGCGCCCGAGCGCCAGCGCGGTGCCTGAAGGCGCGTCGATCTTGCGCGCATGGTGCGCTTCGACGATTTCAAGATCCCAGTCCGGTAGCGCCGCGGCGGCTTCGCGCAGTGCGCGGGTGAGGACGGCGATGCCGAGACTGAAATTGGCGGCGTGCAGCACCGGAATCGTGCGCGCAGCTTCGGTCAATGCGCGCCGCTGCGAATCGTCCAGCCCAGTGGTGCCGCTGATCAGCGCCGTTCGTCGCGCCACGCAATGCGCAAGCGCGGCATCGAAGCCGGCGGGCGAACTGAAATCGACGACGGCATCCGGCGTCGGCACGTCGCGCCATCCGCTCGATGCGGCGATTGCCCCGACCAATTCGAATCGCGCATCGCCACGCAGCAAATCCTGGAGCGCAAGGCCCATGCGGCCGTTGGCACCATTGATGGCAAGTTTGACCTGGGAAGGCATGGCTCGGGCCGTGCGGGAACGATATGGAAAGATGCCGCGGCGAAGGATAGCAACATCGTCACTCAGGGGCCGTTCGCAGCCTCGTCGCGAACGAAACCCGACTGCGTCTGCAGAGCCTGTCCCGGACTTGATCCGGGAATTGCAAACGCGAACGCGGAAGCGGCTCGTGGAGCGAGCGCCAGGGGTGACACGACTCGATCCAGCCTGGTCAGGCTTCCGCCGGCAAGCAAATGGATTCCGGATCGCGGCTGCGCGGCGCCCGAAATGACGAAGTAGTTGTTCGGCTTTTCCGGATCCGCGTCCCGGCCGTCAGCCGGTCATCTTCGCCCAGAATTGCTTGACGCCTTCCACGAAGCCGCTGTTGCGCGGCGAATGCTTCTTCGCTTCTTCGGCGTCGGCGAAGGTGGCTTCGAACTGTTCCAGCAAGTCGCGTTGGAGTTTGTCGAGCCGCACCGGTGTTTCCACGACCACGGTGCAGAAAAGATCGCCGGTATGACGGCTGCGAACGGACTTCACGCCTTGGCCGCGCAGTCGGAATTCCTGCCCTGTCTGGGTTTCCGGCGGGACGGTGATGCTGGTCGCGCCGCCGAGGATCGGGACTTCGATGGATGCGCCGAGCGCGGCCTGCGCGAAACGGATCGGCACCTCGCAACGCAAGTCGTCGCCATGGCGTTTGAAGATCGGATGCTCGCGCACGTGGATCTCGACGTACAGGTCGCCGGGCGTCGTGCCGGAAGGGCCCGCTTCGCCCTGGCCCGACAAACGAATGCGGTCGCCGTCGTCCACGCCGGCGGGTACTTTCACTTCCAGGCTGCGCTCGTCTTCGAGCCGTCCTTCGCCATGGCAGTGTCCGCACGGCGTCACCACCACGCGACCGACCCCGCCGCAGTGCGGGCAGGTCTGCTGGATCGAGAAGATGCCGTTCTGCATCCGCACGCGCCCGTGACCGCGGCAGGTCGCGCAGGTGGAAAGCTTGCCGTCCTCCGAACCCGTGCCATTGCAGTGATGGCAGTTGACCATCGTCGGCACGCGAATCTGCTTGTCGATGCCGGCCACGGCCTCTTCGAGGTCTAGCTCCAGCACGTAGCGCAGGTCCGAACCGCGCGCCGCGCGCCGGCCGCCTCCGAAGATGTCGGAAAAGATGTCGCCGAAGATGTCGCCCACGTCGCCGAACGGCGCACCACCGCGGCGCCCCGTGCCATTCTCGAACGCGGCGTGGCCGTACTGGTCGTACATCGCGCGACGTTGCGGATCACCCAGAATTTCCCAGGCCTCCTTGGCTTCCTTGAAGCGCTCCTGCGCCTCGGGATCGCCGGGGCAGCGGTCGGGATGATTCTTCATCGCCAACCGGCGAAACGCCTTTTTCAGTTCCTCGTCATTCGCCGTGCGTGCGACACCGAGGACTTCGTAGTAGCAACGTTTCATGTACGCATTCTTGCTTCGAGACGGCGGTCGGGAATGAACCACAGCGCTGCGACCGCAGCGTAGATCACGCACGACAATATGGGCGCAAAAAATGCCAACGCAATCCCGATCAGGTAACCGATCGGAGACACGACGGTTTTCCAGTCGCCCCTGAGCGCGTCGCGGAGGCCGCTTCCTTCACCGCCATTGGCTGCGATCAGCGCGCGCAGCAATGATACCCATGCCAGCGCCGCCAGCAACAGCACGACCCCGTACAGCGCCGTCGGCACCGAGGCGGGCCGTGGGTGCGATTCATTCAACCAGCTCGTCGTGAACGGAAACAGCGACAGCCAGAACAGGAAAAACAGGTTCGCCCACAACACGCGTCCGCTGACATGCGTGACCATCTGCAGCATGTGGTGGTGATTGTTCCAGTAAATGCCGACGTACACAAAACTGAGCACGTAACTGAGGAACACGGGGGCATCGGCGAGCAAGGCGTGCCACGTGGCTTCACGCGGCAACTTCAGCTCCAGCACCATGATCGTGATGATCACGGCGATGACGCCATCGGTGAATGCCTCCATCCGACCTTTGTGCATGCGCGAAATCCCCGATTCGGCACGTTGTCCACGAAGTCAAAAGCGATTACTCGCCGCGTCCTGCAGCCCTCCTAGGCATCGGCTACGCCGATGTTGGCTGGCTCCGGCACCCTGCCCGGAATGACGACAATCAAGAACCCCCTGTCCGCGTTGAACGGCGCGCTTCCCAGCGCCGGTCGAACGCGGACAGTTGATCCGGCAGCGCTCCGCGCTGCCGGATAACACCTATTTGTCTTTGTCCTTGACCTCGGTGAATTCGGCATCCACGACGTCTTCCGGCGACGCACTGCCGCCGCCCGGCGCCTGCTGCGCGCCCGGTTGCGGACTGCCCTGCCCGCCGGCCTGCGCCGCGACAAACAGCGACTGCGCGGCTTCTTCCAGTTTGGCGATGCGCGCTTCGATCGCGGCCTTGTCATCGCCCTTCATCACCTTTTCAAGTTCCGACAGCGCTTCTTCGGTGCGACCGATGATGTCGCCGCCCACCTTGCCGCCGTGCTCCTTGATGGCCGAACGGGTGGCGTGCACCAACTGGTCGGCCTTGTTGTGGACCTGCACCAGTTCCTGGAACTTCTTGTCTTCCTCGCGATGGGTTTCAGCATCCGAAACCATCCGCTGGATCTCGTCTTCGGACAGACCCGAGCCGGCCTTGATCTCGATGCGCTGTTCCTTGCCGGTGTTCTTGTCCCTGGCGGTCACATGCAGGATGCCGTTGGCGTCGATGTCGAACGACACCTCGATCTGCGGCATGCCGCGCGGCGCGGCCTGGATGCCGGCGAGGTCGAACTTGGCCAGCGATTTGTTGAAGCGCGCCTGGTCGCGTTCACCCTGCAACACGTGCACGGTCACCGCACTCTGGTTGTCCTCGGCGGTCGAGAACACTTGCGAAGCCTTGGTCGGAATCGTGGTGTTCTTGTCGATCAGCTTGGTCATCACGCCACCCAGCGTCTCGATGCCCAGCGACAACGGGGTCACGTCGAGCAGCAGCACGTCCTTGACCGCGCCCGACAGCACGCCGCCCTGGATCGCCGCACCCACCGCGACGGCTTCGTCGGGGTTCACGTCCTTGCGCGGTTCCTTGCCGAAGAAATCCTTGACCGCTTCCTGCACCTTGGGCATGCGGGTCTGGCCGCCGACCAGGATCACTTCCGAAATGTCGGACACACGCAAGTTGGCGTCGTTCAGTGCCGTGCGGCACGGGTCGATGGTGCGTTTGACCAGATCCTCGACCAGCGCTTCGAGCTTGGCGCGGGTCAACTTGATGTTGAGGTGCTTCGGACCCGACGCGTCGGCCGTGACGTACGGCAGGTTCACTTCGGTCTGGTGCGCGGACGACAGCTCGATCTTGGCGCGCTCGGCCGCGTCCTTGAGTCGCTGCAGCGCGAGCGGGTCGTTGCGCAGGTCGACGCCCTGGTCTTTCTTGAATTCATCGACCAGGTAGTCGATCACGCGCTTGTCGAAGTCCTCGCCACCGAGGAAGGTATCGCCGTTGGTGGCCAGCACCTCGAACTGCTTCTCGCCATCGACTTCGGCGATCTCGATCAACGACACGTCGAAGGTGCCGCCGCCCAAGTCGTACACCGCGATCTTGCGGTCGCCGCCACCCTTGTCGAGGCCGTAGGCGAGCGCCGCCGCGGTCGGCTCGTTGATGATGCGCTTGACTTCGAGGCCCGCGATCTTGCCGGCGTCCTTGGTCGCCTGGCGCTGCGAATCGTTGAAGTACGCCGGCACCGTGATCACGGCGTCGGTGATGGTCTCGCCAAGGAAATCCTCGGCGGTCTTTTTCATCTTCATCAGCACCTTGGCGGAAATTTCCGGCGGCGCCATCTGCTTGCCATCGGAGGTTTCCAACCAGGCGTCGCCGTTCGAGTGCCCGACGATCTTGTACGGCACCACGTCGAGATCCTTCTGCACTTCGGCGTCGGTGAACTTGCGGCCGATCAGGCGCTTCACCGCATAGAAAGTGTTCTTGGGGTTGGTGACGGCCTGGCGCTTGGCCGGCGCACCCACCAGCACTTCGCCGTCCTTCGAAAACGCCACGATGGACGGCGTGGTGCGGTCGCCCTCGGAATTCTCGATGACCCGGGTCTTGGTGCCCTCCATGACCGCGACGCACGAGTTGGTCGTGCCGAGGTCGATACCGATGATCTTGCTCATGTTTCAGCTCCTCAAAGGGTTGCGGTCGAAGGACCGTAGAATCTTGAACACAAACTGGGGGTTGGCGGCTTTTTCTCAAGTGGGAGCGGCCAAGGGACGCGACCGGATCTTCATCGCCACAACGGCCCGGTCGCGCAAAGGCAAAAGACAGGTCTCCGCACCGGGCCGCTCCTACGACTCCTTCGCCACCGCGACCAGCGCGGGGCGGAGCAGCCGTCCGTTCAGCACGTAGCCCTTCTGCATCACACTGACCACGGTGCCGGGCGCGCTCTCGGGCGCCTCGATCATGCTGACCGCGTGGTGGCGTTCGGGGTCCAGTGGCTCGCCAACAGGATCAACCTGTTGCAAGCCATTGTTCTCGGCAATCTTGAGCAACGATTTCAGGGTAAGGCTGAGGCCCTCGCGCATCGCCGCCACGTCTGCGGTCTCCACCGCCAGCCCGCTTTCGAGGCCGTCGTACACCGGCAGAAGGTCGCGCAACAGTTTTTCGTTGGCAAACTTCAGGCTCTGTTCCAGATCGCGCTGCATGCGCTTGCGCTGGTTTTCGAGATCGGCGCGCTCGCGCAACAGCGTTTCGCGCATGCCCGCGAGGTTGGTCTCTGCTTCGGCCAGCTGCCGGCTCAGGGTTTCCAGTTCGTCCGCGCCCGCTTCCATCGGCGGCTGCCGATCGTCCTGCGGCGCCTGATCCGGTGATTCCTTCGGGTTCATCATGTTCATTCCTCGGCTGGATTCTTGCGATCATCCATGATCGCGAAAATGAAACGACAGCCTTCCCTGGCTGACTTTGCACAGAAGCGCGCTTCGCGTCCGGACGGACACGGGGACTGGGCACAACAGACAAATCTATGCGGCCGGCGCCCCGCGATTCAAGTCGAACCGCCGTTTATCACTCAGGCGTCCTCAAGGCATCGGTAAGAAGCTTCGCCGTCGCCTGCACCACCGGGATCACCGAATGGTAAGCCATCCGGGTCGGGCCGATCACGCCGATGGCGCCCAGCACGTGGCCTTCGCCCCCGTAGGGCGCGCTGACCAAGCTGTAGCCCTTGAGCGGCTCGAAGCCCGATTCCTCGCCGATGAACAGTCGTACGCCCTGCGACCGCGCGCAGCCTTCCAGCAACGCCAGCAACTCGCGCTTGCGCTGGAAAGCCTCGAACAATTCGCGCAGGCGCTCCATCTGCTGGCTGTCGTCCCCCGACATCAGGTTGGTCTGCCCGGAAACCAGCATGTCGGATTCGGGTTCCGGCGCGAACGTTTCGGCGGCCACCTCGACCGCGGTGTCGAGCAGGCGATTCAACTCGCTGCCGGCGGCACGCAGATCCGCCAGCACCCGAATCCGGATGTCGTCGAGGCGCAAGCCTGCGTAGTGCTCGTTCAAGTAGTTGGCCGCCAATTCCAGCGCGTGCGCATCGAAGTAGTGGCTAAGGTTCAACACCCGGTTCTGCACCTGCCCGTCGGCGAACACCAGGATGGCCAGCACCCGGCGCGATTCGATGGACACGAATTCGATCTGCTTCAGCGGCGCGTCGGCCGCGCCCGGCACCGTCACCAGCCCCACGAAGCGGGTCATGGCCGACAGCAGGCTGGATGCGTTGCCCAGCAATTCACGCGGCGACGCGGACTCGCGCGGCAACTCGCGCTGCATCTGGATCACCGCGCCGCGCGGCAGGGGCTTCAATTCCAGCAGACTGTCCACGAACAGGCGCAACCCGCTCACGGTCGGCACGCGCCCTGCCGAGGTGTGCGGTGAAGCGATCAGGCCGAGTTCTTCGAGGTCGGCCATGATGTTGCGCACCGTCGCCGGACTCACATCCAGCCCGGCCGACCGGGCCAGCGTGCGGGAACCGACCGGCTGGCCCTCCTCCAGATACTGCGCGATCAGGGTGCGCAGCAGGTGGCGGGCACGGACATCGAGACGGTGGGGTTCGGACACGAAGGGATGGGAAAGCGATGACACCCCTCTAATACGGGTAGCGGCGATGGAATGCAAGCGCAGCGCTCGTGACGAGAGGTGGGTGGCGAGTGGCGCAAAGACGGAACCGGGTCGGAGCATGCAGCATGATGGTCGCCCTGGCGCACGTTTTCGTCGGCGCATCGCCGCTACCCTTCAACCGACTCCGCTTCGCTAGAATCTTCGCACCCAACGGCCCGATCCGATGCTCACCCATCTCTCCGTCCGCAACTTCGCCGTGGTCGAAGCCGCCGAGATCGAGCTCGGCGCCGGCCTTACCGTGGTCACTGGTGAAACCGGCGCCGGCAAGTCGTTGCTGGTCGATGCATTGTTGCTGCTGTCCGGCACGCGCGCCGACGCCGGCATGGTGCGCGCAGATTGCGAGCGAGCGGAAATCTCAGCCGAGTTCGACCTCGCGAACGCACCAGGCGCACGCGCATGGCTGCTGGAACAGGCATTCGACGACGAGGATGGTGCCTGCCGGCTGCGCCGCGTGATTGCCGCGGAAGGCGGCTCCCGGACCTGGATCAACGGGCGCACGGCCTCGCTGGCGCAATTGTCGGAACTCGCGGCGACGCTGGTGGAAATCCACGGCCAGCACGAACACCAGGCGCTGCTGGATCGCACCCAGCAATTGCAGATGCTGGACGCATTCGGCGGCAATGGCGATGCCGTCGCCAAAGTTTCCGAACTGGCACTGCGCCATCGTGACATCGTGGCGCGCGAACGCGAACTGTCGGGCGGCGACGACCGCGCCGCACGCATCGACCTGTTGCGTCACGAAGTCGCGGAACTGGAACGCTGGGCATTGTCATCCGATGCGCTGGCCGAGCTCGAGGCGCGCCACAAGCGGCTCGCGAATGCCGGCAAGCTCGCCGAAGGCGCGTCCGGACTCGCCGAATTGCTGGACGGCGATGGCGAACCTGCGGCAACGCGCACCGTCGTGCGCGCGCATGCGGAACTGGAACGGCTGGCGGAACTCGATTCCGCGCTGCAGGCGCCGCTGGATTTGCTCGACAACGCCCGCATCCAGCTTGGCGAGGCGGCCGATGCGCTGTCGCGCTATACCCAAGGCCTCGACCTCGATCCCGAGAGTTATGCCGAGGCCGACGCGCACCTCACCGCCCTGCACGATCTGTCGCGCCGCCATCGCTTGCCAGTCGCGGAATTGCACGCACACGCCACCGGGCTGCGCGACGAATTGCAAACGCTGGAAGACGCCGGCGAATCGCTTGCCAAGCTTGCCGCCGAACGCAAGCAATGCTTCGCCGACTACGGCGTCGCCGCGGGTGCGCTATCCAAGCGTCGCGCCCACGCCGCGAAAGCGCTGGGCGAAGCCGTCACGTCATTGATGGGCGAACTGGGCATGGCCGGCGGCTCATTCGCCGTGGACGTGCAGCCACAATTTTCTGGCGAGCCGGACCCGCAAGGCCGCGAGCGCTGCGAATTCACCGTCAGCGCCAACCCTGGCATGCCGCTGCGTCCGCTGCGCAAGGTCGCCTCGGGCGGTGAACTGTCGCGCATCGGGCTTGCGATCGAAGTGGCCGCGCTCGGCAGCGATGCCGTCGGCACCATGGTGTTCGACGAAGTCGATGCCGGCATCGGCGGCGCGGTCGCGGAAACCGTCGGCGCCAAACTGCGGGCGCTCGGCTCCCGCTGTCAGGTGTTGTGCGTGACCCACCTTCCGCAGGTCGCTGCGCAAGGCCATGCGCACCTGTCCGTCACCAAGGCCGTGGAAGACAACGCCACCCGTACCCACATCACAGTGCTGAACGCGAAGGGCCGCAGCGAGGAAGTGGCGCGCATGCTCGGCGGCGTCGAGATCGACCGCGAAACGCGGGCGCATGCGAAGCGGATGCTGGAGAAGGCACAAACCCCGTAGGGCGGGAGAAGCGAAGCGAATCCCGCCGCCTCCGGACAACTTCAACATGGCGGAATGCGCCGCTTCGCGGCTGCTCCCGCCCTACCCTTGTCACCTACTTCTTTTTCTTCGGCCGCACGTACAGCACGAGGCTGTGATCGACGATTTCGAAGCCATGCTTCGCCGCGATGTCGTGCTGCAGCTTCTCGATTTCCTCGTTGACGAACTCGACGACCTTGCCGGTGGTCACGTCGATCATGTGGTCGTGGTGCTGGCCGCGATCCAGTTCGTAAACGGCCTGCCCGCCCTCGAAATTGTGCTTGATCACGAGGCCCGCCGCTTCGAACTGCGTCAGCACGCGGTACACCGTCGCAAGCCCGATGTCCTCAGATTCTTCCAGCAACAGCTTGTAGATGTTCTCGGCGGTGAGGTGATCGTGGCTGTGCTCGAGGATTTCCAGCACGCGGATGCGCGGGTGAGTCACCTTCAGCCCGGCATTGCGCAAATTCTGGGATTCCATGGCTGAACTCCAGTGGCGGCGCAGGGTCTGACGACCCCGGACCGGAAACCCGGCTAGTGTATCATTCACCGTCCACCGACCGACCCATCACGATGCGCAAGATCATCCCCGTTGTCCTGCTCGCTTCCGCCGGTGTCCTGATGCTCGGCGCCTGCAACCCGATCTACCGTCCCGACGTCCAACAGGGCAACTTGCTGATCGGCAAGAACGTGAGCGAACTGAAACCCGGCCTCACCAAGCAACAAGTGGTTGCCTTGCTGGGCACGCCGTCGGTGGTCAGCCCGTTCAACCAGAACCAGTGGAACTACGTCGCGACAATGCAGCGGCGCGGCGGCACGCTCAAGCAGCGCGCGCTGATCTTGTACTTCGACAACGACACGCTCGTTCGCACCGACGGCGACTTCATGAAGGAGACGCCGCAGGATCTGCTGCGGGAAAGCCACAAGTACGGCCCGCTGTATCCGACCAACCTGACCAAGGAACAGCAGAAGGAACTGGAGAAGAAGCAGCAGCAGGGTGGCGGGGATAGCGGCGGTTGATCAGGCACCGCGCGCCCGCTTTCGTCGCGCTTCCTTCGGATCGATGAGCAACGGCCGATAGATTTCGACGCGATCGCCATCGCGCAGCGCCGTATCGAGCGCAGCCTTGCGGGAGAAAATGCCGAGCCGATCGTCGCGAATCGCGATGTCGGGTCGGGCGGCGCGAATGCCCGAACGCTCGATGGCATCCGCGACCGTGGCACCCTTCGGCAGCGAAAGCTCGACCTTGAACACGCGCTCAGGCTCGGCATAAACCACCGACACCGCGATACGCGCAGCATCAGGCATACGTGCGCTTTGCTTCCGCGCTGAAATCGTCCACCATGCGGTCGGCGAGTTTCTGGAAACCCAGCTTGAAGGCGAAGCCGGTCAAACGGTTGCTGACTTCGAAATCGAGATCCAGCGCCACCTTGCAGCCATCCTCGCCCAGCGGGGTGAAGGTCCATTCGCCATGCAGCCAGTCGAACGGGCCGTCCACGAATTGCATCTTGATGCTGCGTGGGCGATCGAGGGTGTTGCGCGTGGAAAAATGCTGGGTGACACCGGCGAATCGCAGGTCAAGCCGCGCCACCAGATGCTCGCCATCGTGCTCGGACAACTGCGCGCCGAGGCACCAGGCAAAGCGCTTCGGGTAAGCTTCCACGTCGTTCACGAGATCGAACATCTGTTCCGGCGTGACGCGAACCAGCGCCTGGCGATGGATTTGCACGAATTCTCCTGATTGCGCGCCGGCCCGACGGCATCGTAGACACGTCACATTGTAACGAGCATGGCGAAGAAGAAAGAAAAAGACGGCAAGGGCTCCTCGACGATCGCGCTGAACAAGCGAGCGCGCCACGAGTACCACATCGACGAGCGCTACGAAGCCGGCATTGCCCTGCAAGGCTGGGAAGTGAAAAGCCTGCGCGCCGGGCGCGTCAATCTCACCGACGCATACGCGCTGGTGAAGGGTGGCGAATTGTTCCTGTTCGGTGCGTCGATCCCGCCGCTGCTGTCGGCTTCCACCCATGTGATCGCCGAGGACCGCCGTACCCGCAAGCTGCTGCTGCACCGCGCCGAGATCGACAAGCTCGTCGGCGCGGTCGAACGCAAGGGCCTGACCCTGGTGCCACTGGCGATGTACTGGAAGGCCAATCGCGCCAAGGTCGAAATCGGCATCGCGCGCGGCAAGCAGGCGCACGACAAGCGCGCCACCGAAAAAGCACGCGAATGGAACATCGAAAAGCAGCGCACGCTGCGGGCGCACAACAAGGCGGGGTGAGGCTGGGGACTCGCGAAAGGACACATGCAAGTTGTCATTCCGGAATGCCCGAGAGGGTGGACCCGGAATCGGTTTAGGCGCCCAAATGACCGATTCCCGGGTCTATCCGCGAGCGACGCGGCCAGCCCCGGAACGACGGCAACTCAAAATCCTGCCGGGATGTACTTGAACCGGACCATCTGCCTGCGATGCGCATCCACGATGCGCTGCACCTGCTCCCGGCTCAGTGCCTCGCGCCACTGGTTCGCGCGCCCCTTGAAAAAGAACCGCGTCTTTTCGTCTACCGCTTCCACGAAGCCGTGTTTCTGCTCGAGCGAGGACAAGGTCTGGAACGAAGTGTGTTTCACCGCGCGCTCGATGCGCGCCTTGTCCTGTCCCAACCCGATCAGCTTCGCGGCTTTCGCAAAATACTTGGCGGGCTTTTCCAACAGGTCTTCATAGCGCAGCACGATCACCTTTCCCGGTGTGCGTTCGGCCGCATCGGCCCAACCCTCCACGTGCGATGACCACGACCCGATCAGGTGACTGACAGCAACCGCATCGTTGATCGACGCCACGCGATCGTCGCCGAGCCGCTCGATGGCTTCGTCCTGGGTCAAGCCGAAGTGATGGGTCATGCTGACCGCCACGTCCAGCGGATTGCGCACCACGTAGATCGCGCCCGCCGTCACCTGCCAATTGAACAGCGGCTGGCCCTCGAAACTGCCGCAGAAGTTGTGGGTCATCACCAGGCGCGTGCCTTGCGCGCGTTGCGCTATCAGCGCGTGCACCTCCGGGCGCAAGGCCGAAATTTCCTCGATCGTCAGTTGGGTGCTGGGCTTGCCAGCCAGTTCCGTGTAACGATCGGTACGCGATTCCGCATCGGTGTAATCGCGGATCTCGTCAGGCCGCAACGGATCGACACGGTTCGCGATCAGGTTGGCCAGGAACGCGCGCAACCACGTATTGCCGGATTTGGGATAGGAGGCCAGCCAGACAATGTTTCCCATGCGTTGCGCCGTCATGTGCGATGAACGAACCAGGCATGATGCCAGCCTCCGCGATTGATTTCCCGCAGCCGCGCCCACATCATTGCCTTCCCCGGGGGCGACCTGGCTTCGACGGGGGCTGT
>DAIUEL010000033.1:0-18557 GCA_036845145.1 Rhodanobacteraceae bacterium
GCGTCGCGTGCGATACCGGGCGCCTGCTCGATCACGTCGATGTCGTCGCGCGTCAGCACGGAATTGCTCTCCGCGCCCGAGCCGCCACGCAACACGATCGCGGTATCGTTGCTGCCGGTCTGTTGCAGGGTGGCGGTCAGGCCATCGCCCATCGCCAGCAGCGCGACCAGCACCCCGACCACACCGGCGATGCCGACCACGATCACCGCGGTGGAACCAAGCCGCTGGGCGAGCGTGCTCATGCCCACGCGCGTCACCGACAGCGTGCGCCGGCCGGTACGCGCCACCACCAGCCACAACGCCAACAGTGCCGCAAGTATCAGCACCACGAACCACGGCAGCGCTGTCCACACGACCAGCCAGGCGATCACGATCGCCGCAAGGCCAAGACCGAACAAAAACCTTTTCATGACGCCTCCTCGAAAAACCTTCGCGCAAATGTCGCAGGCGAAGGCAGATTGCGTGACGCCGGAACGCAGGAAGCGGAGCGTACATGCCAGCACGTGGGCATTCCGAGCACCGCCGGCGCGCAAGCTGCCGAGCGCAGCAGCTTGCGTGAAGGTTTAACGTCCGGCCAGGGCATCGACGATCTTCAGGCGCATGCCACGCAGAGCGGGCAACACGCCGACCACGACGCCGATCACGACCATCAACGCCGCGCCCTCGGCCCAGATCACCCAGCCGATCGGCGGCAACTGGATCATCCCGCCGCTGCCCTTGGCGAGCGCGGGCGCCAGCACGCTGGCGATCGCCATGCCGATCACGCCGCCGATCACCAGCAGCAGGACCGCTTCGGCCAGCACCAGCGCGAGCACGCTGCGGTCGGAGAACCCGATGGTCTTCAATACCGCGAGTTCGGGGATGCGTTCGCGCACCGCCTGCGCCATGGTGTTGCCGGTCAACAGGATCAGCGTGAAGAACACCGCCGCCATGATCGCCTCGACGATCAGGCCGATGTTGCCGATTTGCTTGGCGAAGGATGCGTTGAACGCATTGGCGGTCTGGGTCTTGGTTTCGTGATCGGAATTGGCCGACAGCGCGTCGATCGACTGCGCGATCTTGTCGGCGTCCTCCGGGCTATTCAGCTTCACGACGTACCAGCCGACCTCGTGGCTGCTGTACATATTGGCTTCGTCGAAATACTTCCAGTGCAGGAAGAACATCTGATCGCTGCCGTTGGGCGCGTCTTTCGAAGTCTTGTAAATGCCCACGATCGTGAACGGCCAGGTCTTGTCGCCGTTCTTGCGCGGGAAGATCGTGGACTGCAGCGGAATCTTCTGGCCCACTTTCCAGTTGTATCGCTTCGCCAGCGTTTCACCGATCAACGCACCGTCCTGGGTCTGTGCAAACGCCTGGCGTTGCTCGGGTGTCAGCAGGATGTCGGGATTCGTGCCCAGGTAATCCTCGTCCACCGCGAAACTGAAGACGAAGTTCTTCGGATCCTGATAGACACCGCCGAACCAGTTCTCGTGGCCCACGCCCTGCACGCCCGGGATGGCCGCGATGCGCGCCTTCAGGCTTTCAGGCAAGCCGGTCATGATCGAGAACCGCGATGCGACCACCAGCCGCTCGTTGCCGGCGAGGCTGTCGCTGCCGCTGGTGAACGCCACGCGCACCGCGTTGAGCAGGCCGAACAACAGGAATGCCGCGATGATGGAGATCAGTGTGAAGACGGCCCGCGTCTTGTGCCGGAACAGCGCGCTCCAGACCAGGTTGAAATATTTCATGGCGAGGCTCCCGCTCAGGCCGTGTGCTGCTGCTCGACCAGCGTGCCCTTGTCGAGATGCAAGGTATGCGAGGCGTACTCGGCGGCCTTGGGATCGTGCGTGACCATCACGATGGTCTTGCCGTGTTCGCGGTTGAGGCGTTGCAGCAGCGTCAGCACTTCTTCCGCCGATTGGCGATCGAGGTCACCGGTCGGCTCGTCGCACACCAGCAACGTCGGATCGGACACGATCGCGCGCGCGATCGCGACGCGCTGCTGCTGACCGCCCGACAGCTCGCTCGGCTTGTGCGAGGCGCGATCGGAAAGTCCCACCAGTTGCAGCGCAATACCCGCGTTCTTCTTGCGCTGCGAAGCGGAAAGCTTGGTGAGCAACAGCGGCAATTCCACGTTCTTTTGCGCGGTCAGCGCCGGCATCAGGTTGTAGAACTGGAACACGAAGCCGACGTTGCCGGCGCGCCAGCGTGCGAGCTGGTTCTCGCCCATCTTGTCGATGCGTTTGCCGTCGACCGTCAGGCTGCCATCCGACGGCGAATCGAGCCCGCCGATCAGGTTGAGCAAGGTGGTCTTGCCCGATCCCGACGGCCCCATCAGCGCGAAGAAATCGCCCCGCGCGATGTCGAGGTCGATGTGGTGCAGCACTTCGAGCTTCTGCTTGCCGCGCGTGTAGGTTTTGGACAGGCCACGGATCTCGACCAGCGGCTGCTTGTCACCTGCGGTCTGGTTGCCGTCCTGCATTTCCGCCACTGCTGCGTTCATTGTCGTTGCCTCGCAAAGAATTGTGTTGCCTTGGTCATTCCGGGGCTGCGCGAAGCGCAGAACCCGGAATCGGTTTCGATGCCGGCCATGACACCGATCCCGGGTTCCGGCCTGCGGCCGGCCCCGGAATGACAAGCCATTTACTGTCCGCGCGTGGTCTTCACCTGCACTTTCTCGCCATCCTTCAAATCCGCGGACGGCGTGGTGACCACTTCGGCGCCCGCGTCCAGCCCTTGCAGAACCTGCTTCATGTCTGAGAAATCCGCGCCCGCGGTGACTGGCGTTCGTTGCGCGTGGCCATCCTTCACCATGAACACCACCTCCTTGCCCTCGCGCTTCACCACCGCCGATTTCGGCACCAGCACGCCGGGCAGCGGCTGGTGGTTCTCGCCGCTCTTTTCGAGGAACGACACCCGCACGCCCATCTCGGGCAGGATGCGCGGGTCCTTCTTGTCCAGCGCGATCCGCACCTTCACCGTGGCCTTGCTGCGGTCGGCGCTGGGGATGATCGCGATCACGTGCGCGGGAATCTTCCAGTCGGGATACGCATCCAGGATCGCCTCGACCGGCATGCCGGGTTTCACGCGGCTGATGTAGGACTCGTTGACGTCTACATCCACCTCCAGCGAATTCATGTCCACGATGGTGGCAAGTCCACCGGCGATGCCACCGCCGCCCGCAGTGTACGGCGACACGATCTCGCCGACCTCTGCGCCCTTGGCGGTCACCACGCCGGCAAACGGCGCGCGGATCACGGTGAAATCCAGATTGACCTGGGCCGCCCGCATCTGGTCCTTGGCCGCCTTGGCCTGCGTGATCGCGACATCGAGTGCGGCCGCGTCGGTGGCGACCTGGGTGTTGGCCTGCTCGGCGGCCTGCTTCGACACGTAGCCGCGATCGACTATATCGTTCATGCGCGCGGCATTCGCGCGATCCTGTTTCAGCATCGCGCGCGCCTTCACGACGGATGCCTGCGCGGCGGCGTATTGCGCCTCGGTCGAATCGAGCTGGGCCTGGTAGGCGGTGGGATCGAGCCGCGCCAGGACCTGCCCCTGCTCGACGTGCGCGCCCTCCTCGACCGAAACCTGCGTGAGGGTACCGATGATCTGCGCCGAAATCGTGGCTTGCCGGCGTGCGACCACGTAACCCGTGGCCTGCAGCACTGCGGCGTCGCTGCTGGATGCCGCCATCACCGCCGTCGATGTGGCGACCTCCTTCGCTTGTCCGCGCAGGGCGAATGCGGCCACCACGCCCGCAATGACGAGGACCAGGACGGCGGCACCGACGATCCACGGCCAGCGCGGACGCGATTCGTCGTCGTCGCGCTGCGTGCGATCGATGCGCAGTTGGTGCAGAAGATCGTCGCCGGATCGTTCGTCGCTCACCCTCAAGTCCCCGTACGCGGCAGCGGTCGCGCAAGTCTGCCACAGCTTGGCAGGCGATTCGCAACCCCACCACCCGCCGCAATCAAGCATCGTGGCTGACAGGTGTCACCCCGGCCGGATACGGGCAACGCGTGGCGCGCTCCCCCTACAATTACGCATCCCGCCGCGAGATGAAGCCGATGCCCTTCCTGTTCGATACCCCTGCCGTTCCGAGCCTGCCCATCGCCGGCAGCGACGCGCGATTTCCCGTGCACCGCATCTACTGCATCGGCCGCAACTACGCCGATCACGCGAAGGAAATGGGCGCACAAACCGTGAGCCGCGCCAATCCGGTGTTCTTCATGAAGCCTGCCGACGCGATCGTGGCCGGCGGCGACGACGTGCCGTATCCCTCGGTGACGCACGAACTGCACCACGAAGTGGAAATGGTGGTGGCGCTGGCCCGCGGCGGACGCGACATCGACGCCGAGCATGCACTCGAATGCGTGTTCGGTTACGGGGTGGGGCTCGACCTGACCCGCCGTGATCTGCAGGCCGCGATGAAGGCGAAGGGCTTGCCGTGGGATGTCGCCAAGGGTTTCGACGCTTCCGCGCCGGTATCGGCGTTGCGCGCCGCGAGCGATATCGGGCATCTCGCGCATGCGCGCCTGTCGCTGACCGTCAACGGCGACACACGCCAGGACACCGACATCGCCGACATGATTTTTCCGGCCGCGGAAATCATCGCCGAGCTGTCGAAACTGTTCGAACTGAAACCCGGTGACCTGATCTTCACCGGCACGCCGGCCGGCGTCGGCCCGCTCGCACGCGGCGACCGCTTCGTGGCGGAACTCGAAGGCGTGGCACGGCTGGAAGGTCGCATCACCTGAACGGCAGGCAGGTTGCGCGTGGCTCGCGAGAGTGCCTAAATGGGCGCGCCGCGACGCGGCAGGGGAGATCCGGTCACTTCACGAAGGAGAGGCGCTATGAGCTTCGCGAAAGACTTCAAGGCTTTCATCATGCGCGGCAACGTGGTCGATCTGGCCGTCGCGGTGGTGATCGGCGGCGCTTTCGGCAAGATCGTCACCTCGTTCGTCAACGACATCATCATGCCGCCGATCGGCATCCTGATTGGCGGAATCGACTTCTCGAAACTGAAGCTGATCATCCAGGACTCGCCCGATCCGAAGAAGGTCGTTTCGATCAACTACGGCGCCTTCATCAATACCATCGTCACCTTCCTGATCATCGCACTCGCGATTTTCGTGGTGATCAAGCTGCTCGAACGCCTGCATCCAAAGCAGACCGACGCAGAGCCGCCCGCTCCGCCCGCGGATGTGGTACTGCTGACCGAAATCCGTGATCTGCTGAAGCAGCAACGGTGATACATCACCTCAATATCGGATAGCAGCTTGTCATTAGTCCGGGGCCGCACGCGCAGCGCGGACTGCGGAGGCAGGGTGCCGGAGCGAACGCCGAAGGCGGCCTGAAGGATGAGCCTCTGGACGGGGCGAGTAGCCCGTAAGCTGCCTTGTTCCGTGAGAGGAGCCGATTCCGGATCGCGGCTTCGCCGCGTCCGGCATGACGGCAATTTCCTGCACCAATCGCCATCCGCCATGCCCATCGAAATCATCCAGGCCGACATCACCACCCTGCGCGTCGACGCGATCGTCAACGCGGCGAACGAGTCTTTGCTTGGCGGCGGCGGGGTCGATGGTGCGATCCATCGCGCCGCCGGGCCGCGCCTGCTGGAAGCGTGCCGCGCATTGCCGGAAGTGCGCCAGGGTGTGCGCTGCCCGACGGGCGAAGCACGGATCACCCTTGGATTCGAGTTGCCGGCGCAGCACGTGATCCACACGGCGGGACCGGTGTGGCGTGGCGGCGACCACGATGAGTCCGAGCTGCTGTCGGGCTGCCATCGCAACGCGCTGGCGCTGGCGCGTGAACATGCCATCGACAGCATTGCATTTCCGGCGATCAGTTGCGGCGTGTACGGCTATCCGCGCGACGCCGCCGCCGCGATTGCGATGACGGTGCTGGCGGAAGCACGCCACCACACGCGGACACCGCACCGCATCGTGCTGTGCGCGTTCGACCGCGGCATGGCCGATGCGTGGCGACACGCTGCAACCCGGTTGCATGTCGAAGTTGCGGTGTAGGTTGGGCTGAGCGCGTACGCGAAGCCCAACGCGCGTCCCATCAGTGCGACGGATACAACGGCGGCAGGTCCGTATTCCGGTCACGGGCAGGCTTCCGGTCACTGCGCCATGCGAATCCTTTCGCGAGCGCCTCCGCCACTGCGCCACATGCAGGCGACGGATCCCCGCCCTGCCACCGCACGCGTTGCAGCGCGTCCAGCGCATCACGTTGCGCGGGATCGGACAGTGCGTCGCGCAATTGGGCCAAATGCGTGATACCGGTGCTTGAGGCGCGCGCCCATTCCAGCAGCGCATGTTCACAGGCCGCCGGATCGCCCGCGCGCGCCGCATCGAGCGTGTGACGTCGCAACGCGCGGAGGTCCGGTCGCGTCGCCGGCGGCGTGGCGCCCGTGTCATACGCAAGCTTCACGCCAGCGGGATCTGACGACAAAGCTTCGCCATCCGATATTGATCGGGGCTGTCGCGCACGACGTCGTTGCCTCCAAAACCATGCCACGAAAACGACGATCGCGAGCAGCCACAACCCGAGGCTCGCCAACGCAGCGACACGCCAGAAATCCAGCGCACCCGTCGCCGGCGCGGCAACCGTCACCGCGGGCGCCGCGACGTTGCTGTTCGCCGCAACACCGGCATCCGGCGGCGTGGAGACACTCGCCGCGTTGGCCACTGCACCCGTGACACGCAACGTGTGCGCAGGCACGCTCGCCTGCTCGGCACGTCCGCTTTCGACGTTCCACCAGTTCAAGGTGATCGCGGGAATCGTGAGGCTGCCGTTTCGTTGCGGCACGATCGCGAAGCTGCGCGTGCGCTTGCCCTGCAGCCATTGGTCGCTGTCGTCAGTCGAATCCTGCGTCTGGTCGGGATAGATTTGCGCGCCCGCGATCGGCGGCAATTCCGGTTCCGGCAGCGCGTCGGCGGGTTGTCCGCTGGCGCTGATGCTCAACGTGAGCGTCAGCGGCACCCCCGCATCCACTTCGCCGTTGGACGGCAGCCCCGTCAATTTCAATTGCAGCATGCGCGCCGGCAACCATGGCTTGCCTGCACCAGCGGGCGCGGCCCGAGCGTTCACGTGCACGGTCGGCGCCATCGCCTGCACTGGCGCACCGAGGCGCGACATCTGGCCGTTCAAGATCGCATTGGGATTGTTGAGCAGCGCGTTCGGATTGTTGAACCACGTGCCAGGGTTGCCGACCGCAAGCCGCTGGCCCTGGAATTCCGGTCCCTGCACCGTGATCGCGCCGCTGCGCTGCGGGATCAGCGCCCAACTGCGCTCGATCACCTTGTACGCGTAACCGTTGCGATTGGTCATGTACCGATGGTCGCGATCGAGCTTGACCAGGCGCGCGCCGTCGGCGCTCGGATCGCCCAGCGCGCCGTCGACACCGGGCAGGTAAAACAGTCGGACGGTGTAAACGGTTTGCTGTCCCGCCCACGGCGAACTCGACAGCACGCTCGCCTCCATGAATACAGGATCGCCCAGCTTGCCCACGCCACCGGCGGGCGCGGCGGCGACTTGCAGCATCAACGGCTGCGTTTTCGCGCCGCCCACGTCGAGCGGTGGAATCTTGATCGCGCCCGCGTGCAACGGTTTCAAGGCAATGCCGAGTTGCGAAGTGGCTTCGGACTTGCCGTTCGTGATCTGGACGCTGCTGGAGCGCGACGTGCCCAGCACCTGGAAATCGTTCTGCAGCGGCGACAAATCCGGCGTGTCGATCGGGCCGCTGGCCTGGATGTTTAGCGTGACGGTATCGCCGAGGCTGACGTGGGTACGGTCGAGGAACGCATGCACATTGGCCGCCTGCGCGAGCGGCGCCAGCAACAGCAGCAACAGGATCCATCCGTGACGCATCATGGCTCGCCGTCCTCTTGTTGGTGCCCGTTGCGCTGCTCCCACTCCAGCCGGAACTTGCGCCGCAACAACGCACCGGGATCGTCCGGTACCGCGTGCAGCATCGCGCGTTGCTCGGCGTTGAAACGATCATCCTGCTTCGAATCGTTCTGGCCCAACGCGAATGCGCCGCTCGTGGCCCCGCGCTTCCCGTTGGCGCGTTGCAGTTCGCGCGACAAAGCTTGCGAAGCATGCCGTGTCTGTTCGCGTTGCTTGGCATCTTCACCGGCCGATCCGCCATCGTTACCGGATGACGCGGCACGCTGCCCGCTACCTCGCCGTTGCGAGTTCCGACCGGACGCGGCACCGACCTGACCGGTATCCGGCGACGCGGCATTCGCGGAGGACGAAGACTGTTGCTGCGCACCGGACTGCGAGGGGTTCTGCCCCTTGTTTGCCTTTGAAGTCGAGCCCGGATCCTGCGAGGCGGACGGCTGATTCTCTTGGCTGTCCTTCGCGCCCTGGCCGCCCTGCCCCTGCTGCGGCTCGGGCTTGGCGTGCCGCTTCAGCCAGTCCTCGACGGCCTCCAGGTTCGCGCGCGCATCCGCGAACTTCGGGTCGCGCTGCAAGGCTTCCCTGTAGGCCGCGATCGCTTTTTCATATTCACCCTCTTTCGCGAACGCATTGCCGAGGTTGTAGCGCGAACGCGCGTCGTGGCCTTCGGCGAACGCCTTGGCCGCTTCGGCAAAATCGCCGGCGCGATAATCCGCCGCGCCTTTGATTGCCGGAGTCGTGGCCAGTTTCCGTGCCTCCCCCGGGTCGCCGTTCTGCAGTGCCTGCAGCGCGCGCTGATCGCGATTGGCGAACAGCGATTCCAGGGTCGCTGCGTGCGCGGGCGGTGCGCCAATGGGCAGCAGGAACACCGCCAGCAGCATCAACCAGCCGCGCCGGAAGGCGAACGCCGCAAACACCAGCAGCGCGGGCAGCAGCCATACGCCGCCGTCGCGCCACAATTGCGCGCGTTCACCGTGACTTGCATGACTGGTTTCCGTTTGCGGCGCAGCCAGCGCCATTACGCCACCCCCGTCGGCCTGCAGCGCGACGTACTGCCCACCGCCCGCTTTTGCCACTGCGCGCAACGCCGCGTCATCGCGGCGGGCCATCAAGGGTCCGCGCGCGCCGTTCGCGAATCCACCGCCCTGCCGCGGAACGGGCGCGCCTTGCGGGCTGCCGATGCCGAGCACGTCGACGCGGATGCCCTGCGCATGCGCGTTGCGCGCCGCCGCGACCGCGGCGGCGTCGGCTGTGTCCGTCACCAACACGATCTCGCCGCCCTCGACGTGTGATTGCCCCAGCAGTTCGACGCTCCGCCGGATGCCGCTGACCGCGTCGTTGCCGGGCACCGGCATCACGTCCGGCTGCAGCACGCGCAACAGGTTCATGACCGTCTGTTTGTCGTCGGTCAGCGGCGCCACCGTGAACGCTGCGCCGGCGTACGCGACCAGCGCCGTGCGCGCATCGCCCGCGGCATTCAACAGATCGCGCACCGCGAACCGCGCGCGGGTCATGCGATCGGGCTTCATGTCCTCGGCGAGCATGTGGTCCGAGAGCGACAATGCGATCACGCGCGCTGCGCCGTTCACGTACAGCGGCGCCGCGATCTTCTGCCATGCCGGCCCGGACAACGCCGCCACCGCCACCGACCAGGCCAGCGCGACCAGCGCCAATGCGGCACGCTTGCGCGCGCCACCGCCCCGGATCAAGTGCGGCAACAGCGTGGCGTCGGCCAACCGGGTGAACGCGGTGCGGCCGCCGCTGCGCGCCAGCATCCAGAGGACCGCCGGCAACGGCGCCAGCGCCAGCCACCACCACGGCCGCAGGAAATGCAACGGGAAATCGAACGCGCTCACGTCACCCGAGCCTTGCGCGGCACCCATGCGCGCCATGGCAACAACGTGCAACCGAGCACCAGCGCAAGCGCCAGCGGCCATGGATACCATTCGTGATCCGGACGCAGCAGCGACTCGCCGCGCGCCAACGGTTCCAGCGCGTCGATGGTGCGGTACGCCGCGGAAAGTTGCCCACCATCGGCGGCGCGGAAGAACCGCCCCCCGGTTTCGCGCGCGATCCGCGTCAACGCCTGCACGTCCAACTCGTTGTCGGGTGCCGGCAGTTGCATCCCGAACACGTTGAGCGCCTGCGCATCGGAGCCGACGCCGATCGTATAGATGCGCACGCCTGCTGCCTTCGCGAGTTTCGCAGCATCCAGCGGCGCGACGTTCCCGGCGGTGTTGACACCATCTGTGAGCAACACCAGCACCCGCGCACGCGCCGGCAGGGCGTCGAGGTGTTTCACCGCAAGCACGATCGCGTCGCCGATCGCGGTTTCGCGTCCGGCGAGTCCGATGGCCGCGCCCGCCATCTGCTTTGCGACCGCGTCGACATCGAACGTCATCGGCGTCAACAGATATGCCTGCGTGCCGAACAGGACCAGTCCCACGTCATCGCCGGAACGCTTTCCGATGAATCGCTGCGCGATGGCCTTGACCGCCGCAAATCGGCTGACCGTGAGATCGCCAAAGCGCATGTCCTGGATCGCCATGCTGCCGGAGCAGTCGACCGCCAGCATCATCGCCCGCCCGGTATGCGCCAGCGCCTGCGGCGGCGCGGATTGTTGCGGGCGCGCCGCGGCGCACACCAGCGACAGCCACGCCAGCGCCGCGATCGCGGTGCGCCAGCGCATCGAACCTGTCGGATGCGTGCGTGCAAGCGCGATGCGTTGCGGCAGCCGCAGCGCCGCACCCGGCGCGGCCGGCGGCATGAACTTCCACACCAGCCACGGCAGCGGCAACAACGCGAACATCCAGGGCCATGCGAAGGTCATGGCGTCGCGGCGCTCCGCACGACCGCGGGCTTGCGAAACCGACGCGCGTGGGGCGCGCGCAACGCGGCACGACACCACGCCCGCAATGCCGACGCCACGGCCGGTATATCGAGCGCGGGATGTGCACGGAAGCGCACGTCCATCAAGCCGTCGAGCGCGTGCCACGTCGCGGCATCGTGGGCATGACGCTGCACGAAGGCACGCCAAGCGGGGCCGGTCTGCGAGGCCACGGCCGGATCGAGGCGACGAGCCACGCGTCGCAACAAGCGCGAGGCCTCCTCGGCCACGCGCGTGTCGTCGCGATGGTCGGCGTGCGCCGCCTCGATTGCATCGATTTCCCGCAGGATCGATCGCAGCGGACGCTGCCTTGCGCGGCGTCGCCACCACCACGCCGCCCCGCCTGCCAGAACGATGACGACCAGCACCAGCAACCACCAACCGGCGGCCGGCGGCCACCACCCGGCGGGCGGCAAATGGATATCGCGCAGCACGGGACCGTTGTCATTCACGCGCGTGCGCTCCGCCGCCGCAGGAAGGGCGCCAGCGCCACGTCGGGTTCATCGACCGTCGTCAACGTCGTCCAGGCGATGCCCGCGGCATCGCATGCCTCCGCGAGGCCATGCCAGCCCCTGGCGAGTTCGTCTCGGAACCCGGTGCGCGCCTCGGCACCGGCAAGATCGACGACCCGCCGATCCGCCGCGGCCTCGAACGCGTAAACGCCTTTGGGCGCCAGTTCGCGCTCAAGCGCATCGACCGTGATCACCACGCGCACTTCGGCATGTCGCGCCAGGCGCACCAATGCCGCGGTCGCGTTCGCATCCGTGCACCAACCGTCCGTCAGCAGCCAGATACGGTTGCCCGCCGCGATCAACCGTTGCGCCCGCGCGATCGCGGCGGACAGCGGTTCATCGGCATTGCCGCCGACGCTGGCAGCCGCATCCCAGCGCGCCAACGCGCCCAGCGCGTTCAAGGCGCCGCGTGCGCCGGCGTGCGGATCGACGGCGTCGCGTACCGCGCCGAAGGCGAGCGCGCCGACGCGGTCGCCGCCGCGCACACAGGTCCACGCCAGCCATGCCGCCGCACGCGCCGCCGCCACGGATTTGTAGCGCACGCGCGTACCGAAACGCATCGTCGCATGGGTGTCGATGAGTACCAGCAAGCTGCGCTCGCGTTCGGCCTCGAACAACTTGGTGTGCCATTTGCCGCTGCGTGCCGTGCGCCGCCAGTCGATATTGCGGGCATCGTCACCCGCCTGATAGATGCGCGACTCCGCGTAGTCCATGCCGCGTCCGCGCAGCACCGAGGCGTGACCGCCGGCCAGCGGCGTCCTTGCACGCGTGCGTGCGCCGCCCGGCTTGCCCGCACGGGCGCGCAGCGCAATCAATTCCGCGAGGTCGACGCGGGTGATGCCGTCGGTGGAAATTTTTTCTGCGGGCATGAAGGGATCGAGCGATATCATCGCAACCAATGATCACAGCCGGCCCAAAGCGTCAGTGACGAAGTGGCTGCTGTGAAAAGTCAGGCCATGGATGGCCGTTCTGGTGTCCGCGAACCCAGGTCCGTTCCGTTCGCGGCACCCACCGGGATCCAGCAATCACGGACGATCGCATGACTAAGGCAACGGCACCCGCTCCAGCAATTGCTGCACCACGTCGTCAACCCGCAGGCCCTCCGCTTCCGCTTCGTAACCGAGCAGCACCCGATGGCGCAGCACGTCGGGTGCGAGCGTCTGGATGTCCTCCGGCAACACGTAATCGCGGCCGGCCAGCCACGCGGCGGCGCGCGCGCAGCGCTCCAGCGCAATGCTGGCGCGCGGGCTCGCGCCCCACGCGATCCGTTCGCGCAGCTTCGGCGCCCACGGGCGCGGGTCGCGCGTCGCCAGCACCAGTTGCACGATGTACTCCTCGAGGCCGTCGGCCATGTGCAGATCCAGCACTTCTTCACGCGCGGCGAAAATGTCCTGCTGGTCGAGCAATCGTTCCGGCGGGGCGTGCCGCGCGAGTTCCTCGCGCGCGCGCCGGCGCGCGAGCTGCAGGATTTCGCGTTCGGCGCCCGCGGCGGGATAGCGCACGGGCACGTGCAACAGGAATCGGTCGAGCTGCGCCTCGGGCAGCGGAAAGGTGCCTTCCTGTTCGATCGGATTCTGCGTCGCCATCACGAGAAAAAGCTTCGGCAAGGGCCACGAGCGGCGCCCGATCGTGACCTGACGTTCGGCCATGGCCTCCAGCAGCGCGGACTGCACTTTCGCCGGCGCGCGATTGATTTCGTCGGCCAAAACCAGGTTGTGGAACAGCGGCCCGGGCTCGAACTCGAACACGCCGGTTTGCGGACGCAGCACGTCCGTGCCGGTCAAATCGGCCGGCAGCAAATCGGGGGTGAATTGCACGCGATGGAAATCGGCTTCGATGTGCGCGGCCAGCGCCTTGACCGCGGTGGTCTTGGCCAAACCCGGTGCGCCCTCGACCAGCAAGTGCCCGTCGGCGAGCAGCGCGATCAGCAGGCGGTCAACCAGCGCCGGCTGGCCGATGACTTCGATCTGGAGGGCAGACCGCAGCGTGGCGAAACGCGCGTGCAGGGCGTCGGGACTCGCATTGCCGGCCTCCGGAGGGGAAGGCGGAGCGGCGTCAGACCTGGGGTAGCTGTCGGCAAGCATGCGCCCAGTAGACCACAGCCGGGCGCGAAAGTTTGGTGGAAGCCCGCCAGCGTCAGCGCCGGAACGAAGAACGGCGCGGTTGCCCGCGCCGTTCTTGTGTCTTCACCTGGCGGGAGACCTCATTGCACCATGGTTTCCTGGCCCAGGATGTGCGGCGTGATGAACACCAGCAACTCGGCCTTGCTGTTCTTGTCCACCTTGTCGCGGAACAGCGCACCCAGAATCGGGATGTCGCCAAGGAACGGCACCTTGGTGACGTCGTGTTCATTCTGGAACTCGTAGACACCGCCCAGCACGACGGTTTGCCCGTTCCCGACCAGCACCGACGTGTCGATCTCGCGATGGTCGATCTGCGGCACGAAGCCGCCGCCCGGATTGGGCACCAGTCTGGCGACCGCATCCTTGAGGATCTTGAGCTTCATGAACACGCGGTTGTCGGAGGTGATCGTCGGCGTGACATGGAGTTCCAGCGCGGCGTTCTTGAACTGCACCGTCGCCGTACCTTGGCCGCCGCCGGCACCGGAGTTCTGGAACGTCAGGTAGCCGATCTGCTGGCCCTGGACAATCGAGGCTTCCTGATTGTTGGCGGTTACGACCTTGGGCTGCGAAATGGTTTCGCTGCGGCCTTCCTGTTGCGCTGCCGACAATTCCAGATTGAGCAGGTAGTCGTTGCCCAGGATGCCGAAGGCAATGTTGCTTGGGGTGACACCCGACGTGGTCGCGGGCAGGTTGATATTCAGGCCAGAGGCGATCGTTGGGGGCGCGACGCTGGTGGGATCCCCACCCGTGGCCAGCGCCTTGGCCAAGCCATTCTGCCATGCCCGAACGCTGTTATTCGTACTGGACACGTCATCAGTGGTAGCGCCGGTCGACAGCACCTGCCCGCTCGGATTGATCTGGAAGCCGGCAATGCCCAGCTTTGCGCCGAGTTCACGGGTGAAGCTGTCGGTCGCGATCACGAGCCGCGATTCGATCAGCACCTGCTTGACCGGGCGGTCCAGCACCGATACCAGCTGCCGGATCTCCTGCACCTTTTCCGGCGTGTCGTTGACCAGCAGGGTGTTGGTGCGCTCGTCGAAGGACACGCTGCCACGGGGCGACAGGAAACCGCGCTCGGCGCTGCTCGATCCGCCACCGCCACCGACGTTGCCGGTCTTCGCGCCCGAGGTCAGCAGATCAGCGATTTGCTGGGCGCTGCCGTAGTTGATCGGGATGTAGTCGGTGACCAGTTGCGCACTGTTGAGCTGCTTCTCGCGCGCGTTGGCGATGTCTTCCTCGTACTTGGCGAGATCGGTCTGCGGTGCCACCCAGATCACGTTGCCGTTCTGGCGCTTGGCCAAGCCCTTGGCGCGCAGGATCACGTCCAACGCCTGATCCCACGGCACGTTGACCAGCCGCAGCGTGACGTTGCCCTGCACGCTGTCGGCCGCCACGATGTTGAGGTTGGATACGTCGGCCAGCAACTGCAGCACCGAGCGCACCGGGATGTCCTGGAAGTTGAAGGTGACGCGGCTCCCCTTGTAGACAATGGGTTTGGGGGCACCCAGAACGCTGGACTCACTGGACATCGGTCGTGAGAATTCGACCACGTATTGGTTGCCGGTCTGGTACGCCGCCGTCTGCATGACGCCACGCGTGTCCACCTCGATCGTCGCGCCGCCTGCCACCGCATGGGTGTTGACGCTGCGCACCGGGGTTCCGTAACTCGTCACGTCCAGACGACGCGCCTGCGAGGCAGCAAGATTGGCACCGGCGACATCGATCACGGTGGTGTCGCCGTTGCTATGCATGCTGGTGGCGGCCCCCGGCTGGCTGAAATCGATGACCAGTTTGCCGCCGCCGTGCTCCCCACGCTGGAAATCCACGCCGGTGATGACATTGCTGCCCGCCATCGCCGCAGCCTTGTCGGGATTCGTGGTGGACACCGAAAGCGAACGCGCTGACTGCGGCGGCGGCGGCGCGGTCGCCAGCGCCGGCGCTTGCGCGGTGGCCGGTTCGGTCGCCGCGGCAGCCGTGGCGCCGGACATGCCGTCACCGATGGTCACGACGACCTGGTTGCCATCGACGTTGGTCACGTACGGCGACGCCTGGCTCAGCGCGACCACCACGCGGGTGCGCCCATTCGCCTCTACCGCGCTGATGCCCTGCGCCGTCCCCTGGTTCACCGGGTAATTGCGCTGCGCGAGGCCGTTGCTGGTATCGGCAAAGTCCAGCGCGATACGCGGCGGCGTGTTGGTGCTGAACGCCTGCGGCGTCGCGGCCGGTCCGGAGAAGGTCAGGGTGACCTGGACCTTGCCGCCGGGCAGCGGTGTGGCGCTGACGTCCTGCAAGGTGTTGGCCGCCATGGCCGGTCCCGCCACCAGCAGGCCTATCGTCATCACCGACATCGCCAACAACGCCATCCAGCCGCGTAGCGGTTGGGGGTGGCCGCCACTGGAGCGACGGAGGTAGTGAACAGGTTTGGTCATCATGAACGTAACCCCCGATGAATCGTCATTTGTCGCCCAATGCGACGCTCGCGTCGCGTTCCATCCAGCCGCCCGAACCGTTCGGCACCAGTTCCACGACATCCACTTCACTGGACGTCACCTGGGTGACATGCCCGTAGTTCTGACCCATGTAGTCGCCGACGCGAACCTGGTGGATCACGCCTTGCGGATCCTTGACCAGCCCTTCGACACTGCCCTTTGCACCGATCGTGCCGACCATTTTCAGGCTGTCGAGCGGGAAGGCTTCAAGAGGCTCGCGCGGGCGGTTCTGGTCGGGATGCGGGCCTGCCGCGGTCTGCGCGTTGGCTTCCGGCGGCGCCGGTTCGAACGGATCACGCCGGTCCTGATCCTGATACAGGAAAGTTTCGAAGGTCTTGACGACAGGCAGTGCGGGCAGCGGCGCACCCTTGCGCGCCTTCACCTGCGCCACCCACTCGTGCAGGTCGCCCTGGCCGCTGCATGCGGTGAGGCCGAACGTCATGCCGAGCATGGCAAACATCAGGGCGATACGGGCGGCTCGCATGATCAGTGCCCTCCCTTCTTGGCCGCTGCCTTGTCATCGTTGGCTTTGGCCTCCTCATCGCCGAGATAGCGATAGGTCTGCACCGTGCCTTCGAGCGTCAATTGGCCACCCGGCGGGGGCGCGTCCTTGGCACTGTCCGACTTGGCGGCCTTCAACGACACGTCATGCATCGTGAGGATCACCACCCGCGGCAGCGACGCCACACTGCTGATGAAGGTGCCGAACTGGTGATAGGTGCCCTGCATCTTCAGCGCGATCGGCTGGACCGCGTAGAACTCCTTCGGGATCTCCGGCTGCGGCTTGAACAATTCCGTCTCGATGCCGGCGGCCTGCGCGGTCTGGGAGATGTTGACCAGCAACGCGGGCATTTCGGTCTTGCTCGGCAGCTCGCGCAGCATCTGGCTCAGCATTTCGTTCATCTGCGCAAGCTGCGCCTTCAGCGCATCGAGGTTCACGACCTTGGCCTGCTTCGACTCGAATTCCTGTTTCAGCTTCACTTCCTGTTGCTGGCCGGACGCAAGCGTCTCCTGCTGGCCGCTGACATAGAAGTACCAGCCAAGGAACACGACAAGCACGAGTACCAGCCCGACGAAGAAGCCCTTGACCGATTTGGGCCAGCCGCCGATGTTGTTGCGGTCGAGATTGCGCAGGTCATCGAAGAATTTCATGGCCTGGCCCCTCCGTTGCTGGTGGACGCAGCGGGCGCTTGCAGTGCCTTCGCGGCAGTCGCCTGCGTCACGGTCGAAGCCGCAGCCGCCGAGGTCCGGGCACCGGCGGCGGTCGACGCCGGAACCGACACCACGGTGCTCGCGGCCTGCGGGTCCGCGGCAGCAACCGTCGCAGCCGTGCCGGAGGTGGCGAGCGTGGCTGCCGAAGAACCCGGAGCCGGCGCGCCGCTGCCGTCGTTCTTTGGCGTGGTCAGCGCGACCACCAACTGGAATTCGTACGGCGTGTTCGTGTCATTGTGGACATTGGTGGTGCTGACCAGCGTGGTCGGTCCCATCCACGGTGACGCCTCGATGTTGCGCATGTACTGGGCGACCGTGGCGTTGGATTGCGCGACGCCATCGAGCGTGAGCTTGTCGCCCTGCTGCGTCAGCCCGGTCAGGCGCACCCCGGCGGGTGCCGTCTCCACGATCTGGTCGAACAGGTGCACCATCTGCGAGCGGCTGGACTGCAGTTTCTCGACGATGCGCTTGCGCGCCAGCAGGTGGTCCTTGACCTTCTGCAGGTTCTGGATTTCGGTGATCTTGGCGTCGAGCTGGGCGATCTGGCCCTTGAGGTAGTCGTTGCGATCGTTCTGGTTGCCGATGCGCAGGCTCACCCAGAAGCCCCACAACAGCACCAGCACCACCGCGGCAACGAAGGCGATGACGAGATGCGTGAAGAATTCGCGTTTGCGGCGTTCGCGCCGCTCCGCGCGCCACGGGAGTAGATTGATCTTGGCCATCAGTCGAAACTCCTCAAGGCCAATCCGGCTGCAATCATCAGCGCGGGAGCATCCTGTGCCAGCGTCTGCGCCTGCAGTCGCGGCGACAGGGACATGCTGGCCAACGGGTTCGCCACCACGCATGGCACGCCGAGTTGTTCGACCACCATGTCGGCCACACCGGGAATCGACGCGCAACCGCCGGCCAGCACGACCTGGTCGACCTTGCCGAACTCGCTGCCCGCGAAGAAGAACTGCAGCAGGCGGCTGACCTGCTGCACCATCGCCTCCTTGAACGGCTCCAGCACCTCGATCTCGTAGGATTCGGGCAAGCCGCCCTGGCGCTTGGCGAGGCCGGCTTCCTCGTAGGACATGCCGTAGCGGCGCATCACCTCGTCGGTGAGCTGCTTGCCACCGAACACCTGCTCGCGCGAATAGATGGTGCGCTGGTTCTTGAGCACCGACAGCGTGATCATGGTGGCGCCGATATCCACCAGCGCGACCAGCGCGTCGCGTGGCACCGACAGTTGATCGGCCACCAGCCGGAACGCGTTCTCCATCGCGAACACTTCGACGTCGATCACCCGCGCGGTGAGTCCGCCGAGATCGAGTGCCGCCACCCGCATGTCCACGTTTTCGGTGCGCGATGCGGCCAACAGGATCTGCTGCATCTCCGGGTTGTCTTTCACCGGGCCGATCGGTTCGAAGTCGAGGCTGACTTCCTCGATCGGATACGGGATGTACTG
>DAIUEL010000034.1:0-18549 GCA_036845145.1 Rhodanobacteraceae bacterium
GGCCGATCGGTTCGAAGTCGAGGCTGACTTCCTCGATCGGATACGGGATGTACTGATTGGCCTCGACCTGCACCTGGCCTTCGAGGTCGTCATCGGAAAGGTCGGCCGGCATCGGGATCACCTTGGTGATCACCGCCGAACCCGCGACCGCGGCCGACGCGTACTTGGTGCGCGCGCCCGAGCGCTGCATCGCACGCCGGATCGCATCGCCGACGGCTTCGACCTCGACGATGTTTTTCTCGACCACGGCGTTGGGCGGCAGCGGTTCGACCGCATAATGCTCCACGCGATAACGCGAACCGGCCTGGCTCAACTGCAACAACTTCACCGCAGTCGAACTGATGTCGACGCCGATCAGCGGCGCAGCATTGGTTGTCAGTAATCCCACTGGAATTCCCCTTCCCCGTGCCCGCTCGCAAAAAAACGTGGCGCGATCGAATTAGATACGAAAGTTAACGAAATATCAATAACCTTGCAAAGTGCGTGCAAGCTCATGATGTTCCCGCGCTTTCGGTCTGAAATCATCCTCGTTGCTTGCACTTTTGCGGTGGACGTGCGTCACAAATTCGCGAGCCGACTTCCCCGCCCGCCCGGTCTGCGTCCCCTTGCGCAAACCCCGGCGCTTCTTCGCTGTTTCCGATGCGCCCGGCCGATGCAACGCACGCTCAAGCCGAAACCATGCCCGCGCGGCGGAGCATACGCCACCCGCAAAAACGAACTTTGTCGACGATCACGGAACCCGCATCCGGAACGAGCATCTATACTTTCCAGCCGCGTCGCTAGCTGCGGCGTCGTGCGCACCGCGCACCGCGCCTGATCCGGAAACTGCATGAGAATCTTCAAACGACTGGCGCTGGTCGCCCTGATTGGTTTGGCATGTCTGGTGGTGTTGGGCATCATCGCGGGCGGCGTCGCCTACTGGCTGATCGAACCGCGCGTGCCATCCGTGGCATCGCTGAAAAACGTGCAGATGCAGGTGCCGCTGCGCGTGCTGAGCGCGGACGGCAAGCTGATCGCCGAGTTCGGCGAAACCAGGCGCATGCCGGTGCAGATCGAGAACGTGCCGGCGTACCTGAAGAACGCGGTGCTGGCCGCCGAAGACGCCGACTTCTATCACCACTCCGGCATCGATGTGACCTCGACCCTGCGCGCCGCGTTCGAGGTGGTGCTGCACCACGGCGAGAAGGTGCAGGGCGGCTCGACCATCACCCAGCAGGTGGCGCGCAACTTCTTTTTGAGCCCGCAGAAAACCTACACCCGCAAGCTGACCGAGATGCTCACCGCATTCCGGATCGAGAACGAGTTGCCCAAGGACCAGATCCTGCAGCTCTACCTCAACAAGATGTTCCTGGGCCATCGCTCCTACGGTGTGGCCGCGGCGGCGCAGTACTACTACGGCAAGACGATCGACCAGTTGACGCTGGCGCAATGCGCGGCGATCGCGTCGTCGTTCCAGTCGCCGTCGGTGGTCAACCCCATCGACCACAAGCCGCGCCTGATCGCGCGCCGCAACTGGGTGTTGGGGCAGATGCTGACGCATCGTTTCATCAACCAGGCCGAATACGATCAGGCGATCGCGGCGCCCGACGACGCCACGCCGCACGAACCGCCCGTCGAGGTCGACGCGCCATACCTCGCGGAAATGGTCCGCCAGCAGGCGCTGCAGAAACTCGGCAACCAGGCGCAAACCGACGGCTACGTGATCCGCACCACGCTGGACAGCCGCCTGCAGGCGCTGGCGAACCACGCGCTGCGCAGCAAGCTCGAGGAATACGACCACCGCCACGGCTACCGCGGACCGGAAGCGCACGTCGCGCTACCCCAACCGGCCACGCCCGCCGCGCTGCAGAAGGCGCTGTCGAGATACAACGACGTCAGCGGCCTGTATCCCGCCATCGTCACCGCGGCCGGTGAAGATGACGCCGAGGTTTATGTGCAGGGCGGCGAGACCATCAAACTGTCCATCGCCGACATGAAATGGGCGATGGGCTTCGCGCGCAAGGCCAAGACCGGGGGCAAGGGCGCGGCCTCGATCCTCCGGCCGGGCGACATCATCCGCGTACGGGAAGTGGCGGACGCGGAAGCGTCGACCACGGCGCCCGCCAAACCCGCGAAGGATGAAAAAATCGCCGCCGCCGACAAGAAACACTGGGAACTCCAGCAGATTCCCGCGGCGCAGTCCGCGATGGTGGTGCTGTCGCCGAACGACGGCTCGGTGAAGGCACTGGTCGGCGGCTTCAATTTCCAGTTGAGCAAGTTCAACCGCGCGGTGCAGACACAGCGCCAGCCGGGCTCCAGCTTCAAGCCCTTCATCTATTCGGCGGCTTTCAGTCGCGGCTACACGCCGGCCTCGATCATCAACGACGCGCCGATCGCCCTGCCCGATCCCTCCAAGCCGGGCGGGCTGTGGACACCACAGAACGACGACAACAAGTTCCGCGGACCGATGCGGCTGCGCGAAGGACTGGCGCAATCGGTGAACCTCGTGGCAATCCGTTTGCTGGATGCAGCCGGCGTGCGCTACGTGCGCGAATACGCGACACGCTTCGGTTTCCCGCTGGATGCGATCCCGGCCAACCTCTCGATGGCCCTTGGCACCGCATCCGTTTCGCCGATGGCAATGGCCCGCGCCTATGCGGTATTCGCCAATGGCGGCTTCCTGATCAACCCCTACTACATCGCCGAGATCGACGACCGCAGTGGCAAGGCCATCTACAAGGCCGATCCGCTGCAGGCCTGCCGCACCTGCGAAGCGCGGCTGCTGGACGAAGGCAAGACCACCGCAGCGCCGACGCAACCCGCGGCCGCGGCCGGCGATCCGGGCGCGATGACCGACACCGCGAATGCACTGACGCGGGGCGAATCGAACAGGCCGTTGCTCGCCCCGCGCGTGGTCGATCCGCGCAACGATTACCTGATGGTTTCGCTGATGCAAAGCGTGATCTACGGAGGCGGTACCGGCGCCGCGGCCGCAAAACAACTCGGTCGCGACGATCTCGCCGGCAAGACCGGTTCCACCAACGACCACCATGATGGCTGGTTCTGCGGCTTCAATGCCGACCTGGTCGCCACGGTCTGGGTGGGCTTCGACGACTACCGTTCGCTCGGGCACGGCGAATTCGGCGCAAGAACAGCGTTGCCGATCTGGATGGCGTTCATGGACCCGGCGCTGCAAGGCACGCCGGAAGCGCAGTTGCCAATGCCACCCGGCATCGTGACTGCAACCATCGATCGCACCACCGGCCTGCCCGCGCCTCCCGGCGACACCAACACCACCAGCGAGATGTTCAAGATCGAGGATCTCGACCGCCTGCGCACCGAAGCCAAGAACCAGCAGAACCAGGCGCCCGCGTACGACATATTTTAGCGGTTCGTCCGTGATCGCTGCCTCGTCGGAGCGACTACACAACGTGATCGCTCCAAGCCATGGAAGTCCAGAACGGCCAGCCATGGCCTGATGCACTCGTGCGATCGTCCGTGATCGCTGCGCCGCTCGGCGGCATCGCGATTGGGGCGCTTCAAAGCCAAGGACCCCAGAACGGCCATCCATGGCCTGACTTCTCACCAGAAGCCGCTTCGCTCGTAGTCTTCTTGACTCCCGTTTTCGAGCGCCCCGGCCCCTTTGCTTTTTGTGTCCGCTTTTTGCGACACTGGCCCCGACGCGGCTACAGGGTGTCTTTCCATGCACAAGACCGCCGGATACCACCGTATCCACGCCGAAGGCCGCAGCCATCAATTGCGCCGCCGCATCGCCCTTGAAGCCGCACGCCTGATCAGTGAGCACGGCATCCGTGATTTCCGGATGGCCAAACGCAAAGCCGCCCAGCACATCGGCGTCAGCGAAGAGGGTTTCCTGCCGCGCAACCGGGAAATCGAGGAAGCGCTGCGCGAGCACCAGCGCCTGTTCCGCGCCGAGGAACAACCGCATGCATTGCACGCGCGTCGCGAAGCCGCGCGGCACGCCATGCGTTTTCTCGACAGGTTTGAACCGCGGCTGGTCGGGGCGGTGCTGGAAGGCACCGCCGACACCCATTCGCCCGTAAGCCTGCACGTATTCGAAGACTCGCCCGAGAACGTCGCCGGCTTCCTGCACGATCACGGCATCGCGTTCGAATCGCGCGCCCGCATGCTGAGGCTGGACCGGGTGCGCAGCGGCGAATTCCCGGTGCTGCTGTTCACCGCCGACGATGTCCCGATGGACGTCACCGTGTTCCCGCGCGATGCGCTGCGGCAAGCGCCGCTCGATCCCGTCAGCGAACGCCCGCAGCAACGAGCGTCACTGGCGCAAGTGGAAACCCTGCTGGCGGAGATCACTGATGTAGGGCGCGAGCAGCCGCGCAGCGACTTATCCCGCCGCGGTTGAAACATCCCAAGGCGGGATGCGCTGCGCTCCTCCCGCCCTACGCACTTTGCTATGCGATCGTCCCTGATCGCCGCATCTTGTGAGCGCCTGTCAACGCTAAACGTCCGTGCACCGCAAACACCAGAACGGCCTTCCATGGCCTGACTTTCCACAAAAGCGGCTCCGCATGGAGTCCATTCAGCGCTTGTCCAGCGCCACGTAGTCCCGCGGCGTGGCGCCGACGTACACCTGGCGCGGCCGACCGATGCGGCCGCCCGGCATTTCGTGCTGTTCGATCCAGTGCGCGATCCACCCCGCGGTGCGCGCGATCGCGAACATCACGGTGAACATTTCGGTCGGGATGCGCAGCGCCTTGTAGATGATGCCGGAATAGAAATCCACATTCGGGTACAGCTTGCGCTCGACAAAATAGTCGTCCTTGAGCGCGGCCTCTTCCAGCTTCAGCGCCACGTCCAGCATCGGATCGTCCACGCCCAGCTCGTTCAGCACCTTGTGGGTCATCTCGCGGATGATCTTGGCGCGCGGGTCGAAGTTCTTGTAGACGCGATGGCCGAAGCCCATCAGGCGGAAGCCCGAGTCCTTGTCCTTGGCGCGCGCGACTGCCTTCTCGACGTTCTTCGCATCGCCGATTTCGGCCAGCATCTTCAGCACCGCCTCGTTGGCGCCGCCGTGCGCCGGCCCCCACAGCGCGGCAATGCCGGCTGCCACGGACGCATAGGGGTTGGCACCGGTCGAACCGACCAGCCGCACCGTCGAGGTGCTGGCGTTCTGCTCGTGATCGGCATGCAGGATGAACAAGAGGTCGAGCGCCTTCGCGACCACCGGATTCAACTCCAGCGGTTCGCTCGGCACTTCGAACATCATGTGCAGGAAACGCGTGACGTATTCCAGGTTGTTGCGCGGATAGCGGATCGGCCAGCCGATCGAGTAGCGGTATGCGGCCGCCGCGATGGTCGGCATCTTCGCGATCAGGCGGATCGCCGCGAGCTTGCGCTGCGCCGGGTCCTCGTTGTCGATGGTGTCGTGGTAGAACGCCGACAGCGACGCGATCGCCGCGCACAGCATCGCCATCGGGTGCGCGTCGTAATGGAAGCCGTGCAGGAAGTTCTTCACCGATTCGTGCATCATCGTGTGATGCGTCACGGCGTCCTCGAACTTCGCCATGTCGGCGGAGTTCGGCAACTCGCCTTCCAGCAGCAGGTATGCCACTTCGAGGAAGCGTGATTTCGCGGCAAGCTGTTCGATCGGGTAGCCGCGATACAGCAGCACGCCCTTGTCGCCGTCGATGAAGGTGATCGCGCTCTTGCAGGCGGCGGTGGCGGCGAAGCCGGGATCGAACGTGAAATGTCCGGTTTCACGATAAAGCGGCGAGATGTCGATGCAACTTGGTCCCTGGCTTCCCTCCACCAACGGCAAGGATACGGAACGATCGGCGGCGGTCAGGGTGGCGTTCTTGTTGGACACTGAAAACTCCTTCGGTATGTCGCGACGGCTGATCATCGCGCCAAGCAATCACGCAATTATCGCACGATACGCCCGCGTACGCAGGTCGCGCGTCACTGCCCGGAAATGAAAACGCCTTCCGCGTGGGCGGAAGGCGTCGGATCGAAGCGGTCGGTACCGGATCAGCGCGTGTCGATGCGTGATCCGGCAGGGCGACATGTACTCGTTATTTCTTGCCAGCCGCGTAGCGCCGTTTGAACTTGTCGATGCGGCCACCTGCGTCCAGCACCTTCTGTTTGCCGGTGTAGAACGGATGCGAGGCCGAGGAGATGTCGACCTTGATCACGGGATATTCGTTGCCGTCCTCCCATTTGATGGTTTCGTCGCTCGTCATCGTCGAACGCGTCAGGAACGCGAAGTCGGACGCGGCGTCCTGGAAAACCACCGGCTGGTAGTTCGGATGGGTATCGGCTTTCATGATGGGTCCGCCTGGACTAAAAGGCTTCGGGCAAGGGCGGAATTGTAACCCGGCCGGCGCTTGCCGGGCAAGCCCGCTTCACGCCTCGGCAAACCGAGCCGCCGCCCCGATCCAGCGCGCGGTCAATCGCTTCGCCGACGCCGGATGGCCCCGCAGCAGCGCCGTCCCGACCCGGTGCACGGCCGGCATCAGGCTGGCGTCGCGCACGATGTCGGCCACCCGGAAGCCCATCTCGCCGGTCTGCCGGGTGCCGAGCAATTCGCCCGGTCCGCGCAAGCGCAAATCTTTTTCCGCGATCACGAAGCCGTCGTTGGTTTCGCGCAGGGTTTCGAGGCGCTGTTTCGCCAGGCCCGACAGCGGTGGCTGGTAGAGCAGCACGCAGGTGGAAGCGACGCTGCCGCGGCCGACCCGGCCGCGCAACTGGTGCAGTTGGGCAAGGCCCAGGCGTTCCGCGTTCTCGATCACCATCAGGCTGGCTTCCGGCACGTCCACGCCCACCTCGATCACGGTAGTCGCGACCAGCAGCGCGGTGCGTCCGTCCTTGAAGGCATCCATCGCCGCCTGTTTTTCTTTCGGCTTCATGCGGCCGTGCACCAGCCCCACCGCAAGGTCCGGCAGCGCCGCGCACAGTTGTGCATGCGCGACTTCCACGGCTTGCGCCTGCAACTGGTCGCTGTCCTCGATCAGGGTGCAGACCCAGTACGCCTGACGTCCTTCGGCACAGGCGGCGCGGATGCGCTCGATCACCTCGTCGCGGCGCGTGTTGGCGAGCGCGACCGTGCGCACGGGTGTGCGGCCGGGCGGCAGTTCGTCCAGCGTCGAAACATCGAGATCGGCGTAGGCACTCATCGCCAGCGTGCGCGGAATCGGCGTCGCAGTCAGCACGAGTTGGTGCGGTGCCTCGCCACCCGCCAAGCCCTTGTCACGCAAGGCCATGCGCTGCTGCACCCCGAAGCGGTGCTGCTCGTCCACGATCGCGAGCCCCAGTCGCGCGAACGCCACGCCTTCCTGCATCAGCGCGTGGGTGCCGACCGCGATCGGCGCGCCGGCGGCCAATTGCGTCAGCGCCTTGTCGCGCGCGCGGCCCGTCACCTTGCCGGCGAGCCACACGACCTCGATGCCAAGCGGTTCGAACCACGCACGAAAACTGCGCAGGTGCTGTTCGGCCAGAAGTTCCGTCGGCGCCATCAACGCGGTCTGCCTGCCGTTCGCGATCGCGTGCAACGCGGCCAGCGCCGCGACGACGGTCTTGCCGGAACCGACGTCGCCTTGCACCAGCCGTAGCATCGGCACGCGCTTGGCGAGATCGCGCGCGATCTCGCTGGCGACGCGCCGTTGCGCACCTGTCAACGTGAAGGGCAGCGCATCGATGAAACGCTGCCGCGAGGCCGGATCGGCCGGCAAGGCGGGTGCACGATGCTTGCGGACCTGCGCGCGCAACCGCTTGAGGCTGAGGTGGTGCGCCAGCAATTCCTCGAACGCCAATCGCTGTTGTGCGGGGTGGCGCCCCGAGAGCAATGCCTGCACATCGGCGTCGGGCGCGGGCCGGTGCGCACCCAGCAAGGCCTCGCGCAGCGGCATCAATCCCAGCGGCTGCAACAGATCCGACGGAATCAACTCCAGCTCAGCCTCACCCGGAAGACGTGCCAGCGCCTTGTCGATGACCCCGCGCAGGCGCTGCTGGCCCAAGCCCTCGGTGATCGGATAGACCGGCGTCAAGGTTTCTTCGACAGCGGTATCGCCGTGCAACGCCCGGTACTGCGGATGCACCATTTCCAGGCCGTGCTGGCCGTGGCGGATCGCACCGTAACAACGCAACCGCAAACCGGGTGCGAACTGCTGCGCCTGCTGGCGGCGGAAATGAAAGAAGCGCAACACCAGCGTCTCGTGCGAGGCGTCGGTGATCGCCACGCGCAACTGCGGGCGATAGCGGAACCCCGTCTCGACGGCTTCGACCACGCCTTCCACCTGCGCGGATTCGCCGGCCACGAGACCGCGGATCGGCGTGATGCGGGTGCGATCCTCGTAGCGCAACGGCAGGTGGAACCACAGGTCCTGCAGCCGCTCGATACCGAGCTTGCGCAAGGTTTCGGCCAACGCGGGCCCGACGCCGGGCAACGATGAAACCGGCGCGAGGCCGGCATCGTTCGAATGTCGCGATGGCATGTCGGCGGCGGCGGTCACCGCGCAAGATTAGCCGATGGTGCAAGCGATGACGCGCGATCAGCCGCCGGTCACCGCGATCACGTCGATCTCCACCGCCGCGCCGCGCGGCAACGCCGCCACGCCGATCGTCGAACGCGCGGGATAGGGTTCGTGGAAATAGCGCTTCATCACTTCGTTGACCGCGGCGAAATTGCCGAGATCGGTCATGTAGATCGCCACGCGCACCACGTCGTCGAAGCTCGCATCGGCCGCCGTCAATACGGCCTTCAGGTTTTCGAAGACGCGCGTCGCCTGTGCCTCGATGCCGCCCGCGACCATCTCGCCGGTCGCCGGATCGAGCGGCGTCTGCCCGGACAAATACAACGTGTTGCCGGCGCGCACGGCCTGCGAATAAGGGCCGATGGCTTTCGGCGCGGAATCGGAATGGATCGGTTGGCGGGGCATGGGGCTCTCGGATTGCGATTCGGAAAAGAACGGCAGAATAACAGTTCTGCCCGAAGCGGCTGTTGTGAAAGTCAGGCCATGGAAGGCCGTTCTGGACTCCCACGGAACCAAGGAACGTCCATTCATAAGAAAATTCGGGGCGCAACGACCAGGGACGATCGCAATCAAATGGGATAGCGGTAAACCCCATTCACTACCTTGGTGTTGCGCACGCGCCGCATCACGTCGGCGAGATGCTTGCGATGCTTCACCTCGATCGTGAAGATCAGCGTCGCGGCCTGCACGCCGCGCTCGATGTAGCGGACGTCGTCGATGTTGGAATCGGTTTCTGCGATCGCCGCCGAGACCGTGGCCAGCACGCCCGGGCGGTTGACGACCTCGACCCGCAATTCGGCGCGGTAGTCGCCCTGCACTTCCTTGTCCCAGCCGATCTCGACGCGCCGCTCCGGCAGCTTGGCGAGCTCGACCACATTCGGACACTCGACGCGATGCACCACGATGCCCTTTCCCGGCGACAGGTAACCGACGATGTCGTCGCCCGGCACCGGATGACAGCAGTTGCCGAAGCTGAGGATGCCGCGCTCGGCGCCACTGATGCGGATCTTCTCGGAACGGTGCAGGGTCGCACCGATCACCGAACCGCCCATCTCGGTCAGCTTCGCCGCGACCTGATCCGGCATGCGGTTGCCCAGTGCGATGTCCGAAAGCAGATCTTCCAGGCGGCGCAGGTTATGCTCGGCCAGGAATTTGTCCAGCACCTCCGGCGGCACCGCATCGAGGCTCGAGCCCTTGGCATCCAGCGCGCTTTCCAGCATCCGGTGGCCGAAGTCGATCGCGTCCTCGTGCTGCAGGCGCTTCAGGTACTGGCGGATCGCTGCGCGCGCCTTGCCGGTCACCGCAAAGTCCAGCCACTGCGGATTGGGCGCCGCCGACGGCGCGGTGATCACTTCGACCGTCTGTCCCGAGGCCGGGTGCGAACGCAGCGAGGCGAGCTTGCCATCGACACGCGCCGCCACCGCGTGCATGCCGACGTCGGTGTGCACCGCGAAGGCGAGATCCAGCGCGGTCGCGTTTTTCGGCAGCGCCTGGATGTCGCCGGCCGGCGTGAACAGGTACACCTCGTCCGGGAAAAGATCGACCTTGACGTTCTCGATGAACTCCAGCGACGAAGGCGTTGCCGCCTGGCTGTCGGCGAGGCTGGACACCCACGCCCGCGCCCGCGATTGCGCGCTGTTGGCCGGCGAGGCCTCGGCCTTGTACGTCCAGTGCGCGGCGACGCCACGCTCGGCCACCGTGTTCATGTCCTCGGTGCGGATCTGGATTTCGATCGGCGCACCGAATGGACCGAACAGCACCGTGTGCAGCGACTGGTAACCGTTGGCTTTCGGGATCGCGATGAAATCCTTGAAGCGTCCTTCCACCGGCTTGAACAGCGAATGCGCCGAACCCAGCGCCTGATAGCAGTGCGCGACCGTGTCGGTCACCAGCCGGAAGCCGTACACGTCCATCACCTGGTCGAAGGTCTTGTGCTCGCTCTTCATCTTCGACCAGATGCTGTAAGGCGCCTTGATCCGGCTGACGATGCGCACCGTGATGCCGTCGGACGCCAGCCGTTCGGCCAGCGCCTGCTCGATCCGCTCCATCGATTCGCGGCGATTGCCCAGCGTGCGCTTGATGCGCGAAGCGATGATCTTGTAGCGATCGGGATACAGGCTGCGGAAACCGAGATCCTGCAACTCCCCCTTGATGGCATTCATGCCGAGTCGCGCCGCAATGGGCGCATAGATATCCAGCGTCTCGCGCGCGATGCGGCGGCGTGCATCGGGCGCCATCGCCGAGAGCGTTCGCATGTTGTGCAGGCGATCGGCCAGCTTGATCAGGATCACGCGCAGGTCGCGCGCCATCGCCAGCAGCATCTTGCGGAAGCTCTCCGCGTCGGCTTCGAGGCGGCTGGCGAAATCGACGCGCTCCAGCTTGGTGACGCCGTCCACCAGCTCGGTGACGATCGGGCCGAAGCCGGTTTCGAGTTGCACGCGTGTGAGGCCGGTGTCCTCCAGCGTGTCGTGCAGGATTGCCGCGATGATGGTTTCGGCGTCGAGCCGCAAGCCGGCGAGGATCATCGCCACCGCGAGCGGATGGGTGATGTACGGCTCGCCGCTCTTGCGCTTCTGGCTGCCGTGCGCACGCGCGCCGACGGCATAGGCGCCGCGCACGCGCTCGATCTGTTCCGGCGGAAGATACGTTGCGAGCTGGGTCGCGAGTGCATCGATGCCCGCCGCGCCGGCACCCGTGTTCGCCGGTCGTCGCGTCGTCACCGCTTGCGTTTTCGTGTCGCGCTTGCGCATGCCTGCAAGCTAGCACAAAGACGGCGTTGCTCGCTGCGAGACATGGCTGACGATCGACACGTCGACACCCCGCGTTCGCCCATGCATGCCTTTCAGTCAGGCATCGAAAACGATCGCCGCATTTGCAGGTTGGGCTGAGCGCAGTGAAACCCAACGCAAGATGTTGGGCTTCTCACGGATGAAACCCGCGATCAGCCCAACCTGCCGTGCCTTCGGCGCCGGAACAAGGACTGCTGCGCGGCAGTCGACGCACCAGCCCCTCAACCCTCAGGCTTCGTCGAGTCCCTTCGACATGTCTTCGTCCACTTCGGCCGCAGCCCATTCCATGGCTTCGCGGTCGCGGCGCTCGCGTTCGACGCGATCGATTTCGTCGATGGTCGGCATGTCGACGGTGCGGTCGGCGATTTCACGCAAGGCCAGCACGGTGGGCTTGTCGTTTTCGGGATCGAGGGTGGCCTCGACACCATTTTCGAGTTGGCGCGCGCGGCGGGTGGCCATCAAAACGAGTTCGAAACGGTTGTCGACCACCTTCAGGCAGTCTTCGACGGTGATGCGTGCCATGTGAGCTTCCGGTTGTATCGCAAACTTCCAGATTGTAGCAGCGACCCGGCATTTGTCGATCCCGCTCGCAACCGATGCGCCGCCCCCTACCTGAACACGGCCTGCCCCCGTTGTTCCTGCATGGGGTTATTTTTTGGACCGATGCGTTTAAAATTGCGCGCTTGCCACACGCCCCCTTGGACCGCATTCAACGACGCATGTCACGCATCTGCCGTTCCCGCATCGCACATTCGATCGTCGTTGCAGCGCTGACGTTCGTGCTGACCGCCTGCGCGGTCGCACCGCCGCGCCACGACGATCCGCTGCAGAACTTCAATCGCGACATGTTCGCCTTCAACCGGTTCGCAGACAAAGTGGCAATCCGGCCGGCGGCCGAGGCGTACGTGAAGGTGACCGGGCCGAAGGGTCGCATCCTCATCGGCAATTTCTTCGCGAACTTGCGCACGCCGGTGACCATCATCAACGAAGTATTGCAAGGCCGCCCCGGACCCGCACTGCAATCCACCGGTCGATTCCTCATCAACACCAGCGTGGGTTTCCTCGGCATCTTCGACCCGGCCAGTGAAATGCAACTGCCCGCGCATCCCACCGATTTCGGAGTGACGCTGGCGCACTGGGGGGTGCCGGAAGGTCCATACCTGGTCTTGCCGCTCGTCGGCCCAACCACACTGCGCGATGTATGGCGCCTGCCGGTGGACAGCTATTTCGACCCGATGGGCTGGTACTCGCGCGAGCACGACCTGAAATGGCACGCGCAGTACCTGCCGTCGACCGCCTATCTCGTGACGCTGCGCGCCAGCGCACTGCCGATCGATCCGATGATCGATTCCTCGTACGACCCGTACGCGTTCACGCGCGATGCGTACCGCCAACATCGCCTGTACGAGATCTACTACGGCAATCCGCCGCTGTCGGCGATCGAGCAACTGCAGGGCACCAGCCCTGACGAGAACCAGGACAGCGACATCGACCAGTTGCTGCAGCAACAACAGCAGTACGAGAAAACGCACGGCATCAACGACAATGCCGCACCTGCGCCGGCCGGCTCTGCGCCTCCGCCCGCTTCGGCGGGCAGTGCGGCGATGCCGATGCCTGCTTTACCATCGAGTACTGCGATGCCGGCTCCGGCAACCAGCATCGATGCCCCACCAGCAAGTTCAAGCGACTGAAGCGATCAGACGGCCGCCGGTTGATCCACCGATCGACCCAGCAGCGTTTCGACGTCGCACACCGCCGCCAGCGCGCGCAGCCCCTCGGGCCAATGCACGACGGCCAGCCGCCTGCCGGCGCGACTTGCATTCGCCGCGAGCGCAAGCACGCACGCCAATCCCGCGCTGTCGGCGCGGGTGACACCGGCAAGATCGAGCCGCGTCTGCACGCCCGACGCCAACGCGCGTCCGCCCTCGGCGAAGGCGCGCGCCGCGGTGGCGAACGTCAGCGCACCCGACAACGCCAGCGTGTCGCGGTCGGGTTCGCCGAGGTCCACGGTGTCGACGCGGGTCGTCACGCGCGCCATCGCGTCAGTGCCCGCCGCCCTGCTGCTTCATCTGGTCGATTGCACCCGCGCCTTCGGTCTGGAGGCGCTTGACCAGGCCATCGATGCCTTCCTTCTGGACCTCGGCATCCACCTGGTTGCGATAGTTGGTGATGTAGGAAATGCCTTCGATGATCACGTCGTAGGCTTTCCATTCGCCGGACGACGTCCTGCGGAACGCGTAGTCCACCGAGAGATTCTTGCCGCTGGTCAGCAGCACCTGCGTGCGCACGATGGTGCGACGCTGGTCCAGCGCGCCTTGTGCGGGCAGCACCTTCACCGAACCGCGGGTGTAGGCCACCAGGCCTTCGGCGTAGCGGCGCGTCAGCGCCTTGTAGAACGCGCGCGCAAATGCGACACGCTGCGCCGGCGTGGCGTCGCGCGCGTGGCGGCCCAGCACCAGCAAGGACGCATAATCCATGTCGAAATGCGGCAGCACGGTGTCGTCGATGATCTTGATGACCTCGTCGGGATGCTGGTGCAGTTCGGCCTGGCGACCCTGGATCGCGTTGCCAAGCTGGTCGGCGATCGACTGCACGATCTGTTGCGGCGCCTGCTCGGCCGCCGCAAGCGCCGGCACTGCAAGCGCGAGCGCCAGCAATGTCGCCATCAGCAAGCGGATCGATTGTTTCAGCATGTTGTTCTCCTTGGGTCGCGCAACGACGTCGCGCGACCAAAACGTGTCATGGGTTGCCGGATGATGGTGGCGCACTGGGCGCGGGCGTAGAACCGGAACCGCTCGATTTCGGACCGCCGTTGACCAGGAACTTGCCGATCAGGTTCTCGATGCTCATCGCCGATTGCGTCAGCACCATCTCGTCGCCGTTCTTCAGGAACGTGGGCGAGCCGCCCGGCTCGAGGCCAACATATTGGTCGCCCAGTAAACCGCTGGTGAATATCGCGGCGGAAGAATCATCCGGGATGTCGTCGTACTGCTTGTCGATCGACAGCGTCACCAGTGCGTCCATCCGCTGCGGCTCGAGCTGGATGGATTGCACGTCGCCGATGCGCACGCCCGCGATCTTCACCGGCGCGCGCGCCTTCAACTGGCCGATGTTCTGGAAGCGGGCCTTCAGCGTGTAGCTGTTGCCGCTGGCCATCCCGTTGGCGACCGACGTCGTCTGGGTCGCGAGATATGCCAGCGCGGCGAAGCCGAGCAGGATGAACAGGCCGGTGCCGATGGCGTAGGAAGGTCTTGGGTTCATGCGATCACCAATGCTGCGTGCAGGTCAGGTCATGAAGGCCGTCATCACGAAATCGAACGCGAGGATCACGATCGACGAGAACACCACCGTGCGGGTGGTGGAATACGCGACGCCCTCGCTGGTGGGCGGCGCGGTGTAGCCCTGGAACACCGCGATCAGGCTGACCACGCCGCCGAAAACGATGCTTTTGTACAAGCCATCCAGGATGTCCTTGTGCAAATCGACGGTGGACGTCATGTTGCCCCAGAAGGTGCCGTTGTCGAGGCCGAGCCAGGTCACGCCGACGAGATGCCCACCGAAGATGCCCATCGCGTTGAACACGCACGCGAGCAGCGGCATCGCGATCACCCCCGCAAGGAAGCGCGGCGACGCCACGTAGGCCAGCGGATCGACCGCCATCATGCCCATTGCATCCAACTGGTCGGTCGCGCGCATCAACCCGATTTCCGCGGTAACCGCGGTGCCCGCGCGCCCCGCGACCAGCAAGGCCGTCACCACCGGCCCGAGTTCGCGAAACAGGCTCAACGCGACGACGGTGCCGAGCGCGGCAGTGCCGCCGAAGATCGACAACGTGTAGTAAAGCTGCAGCGCCAGCACCATGCCGACGAACAGGCCGCAGGTCATCACGATCACGAGGCTCATCGCGCCGACGAACCAGACCTGCCGGCACGTCTCGCGCCAGTAGCGCAGGCTCTTGGGCAGCGCGCCCAGCACCGCGACGAAAAACAAGCCGCAGTCGCCGACCGAAGCGATGCCTTGCAGGAACCAGTTGCGGCGCAGATTGGCACTCATCGACGCGTGCCCACGAAACCCAATTCAGTCGCGTAGTCCGGCGCCGGATACTGGAACGGAACAGGGCCATCCGCCTCGCCGCCGAAGAACTGCCGCGTCCACGGCGAATCCTGGTGCGCGAGTTCATCCGGCGCGCCTTGCGCCACCAGCTTGCCGTTCGCGATCAGGTACACGCGATCGGCCACCTGCCGGATCGCGGCGAGTTCGTGCGCGACCAGGATCGAAGTGATCCCGAGCGTCTTGTTCAGCGTGCGGATCAGGCGCAGCACCTGGTTCAACGCGATCGGGTCAAGACCCACGAAGGGTTCGTCGTACAGGATCAGCATCGGATCGAACACGATCGCGCGCGCCAGCGCCACGCGCCGCGCCATGCCGCCCGAAAGCTCGCTCGGCATCAACTGCGCCGCGCCACGCAGGCCCACCGCCTGCAGCTTGGTGAGGACGATGTTGCGAAGCAATTCCTCAGGCAACTTCGCATGCTGGCGCAGCGGGAAGGCGACGTTCTCGAACACGCTGAAATCGGTCAAGAGCGCCGAATTCTGGAACAGGAATCCGATGCGTTCGCGCAAGCCGAACAGCGCGCCCCGGGATAGCGTCGTGACTTCCTCGCCATCCACGATCACGTGGCCCGCATCCGGCCGCAACTGTCCCGTGAGATGACGCAGCAACGTGGTCTTGCCGGTGCCGGACGGCCCCATCACCGCGGTGATGCTGCCGCGCGGCACGTCGAGATCGAGCCCATCGAAGATCGTCTTCGTACCGATGCGGGTGCGCAAACCGCGCACCTGTACCAGCGCGTCTTCCGCAGGGTTCTGGTTGGCGGCAGCGACGTTCATGCGAATCAGCGACGGAATCCGGGAGAGCGGCAAGTGCCGTCATCCCCGCTGACGCGGACTGCGTTTGCAGGATTGCAAACGCGAACGCCGCAGGCGGCCCGGAGGGCGAGCGCCATGGATGGCGCGAGTTTATCCAAAGGTTTGGCCTTCGATGGATGTCCCACTTCCGCGGACATGACGCCAAGGTGATCGAGCCTGCATAGGGTAACGGAGCGGCCTGACCTCAAGCCAGCAATCGGGCGATCAACGCCGCGTGGCGATCCGCCGGCAACGGCTGGCCCGCGCGCGCGCCGCGCACGATCGCCTGCAACGCGGCCACTGCGTCTTCGAAGCGATCGTTGACGACGATGCAGTCGAACTCGTCCGCGTGCGCGATCTCCTCGCGCGAAGCGGCAAGGCGCTTCTCGATCGTCGCTTCGCTGTCGGTCGCGCGCGCGCGCAGGCGGCGTTCCAGCTCCGCGCGCGAAGGCGGCAGGATGAAGATCGACACGCATTCGGGCATCGCGCACCGCACCTGTCCGGCGCCCTGCCAATCGATTTCCAGCAGCACGTCGCGCCCGGCCTTCAGGACCCGTTCCACCGCGTCGCGCGAAGTGCCGTAGTAGTTGCCGAACACGTCGGCGTGTTCCAGGAAATCGCCGCGCGCGACCATCGTCTCGAACCTCGCGCGATCGACGAAGTGGTATTGCACGCCGTCCACGTCACCCGGGCGCGGCGCGCGCGTGGTGTGCGAAATCGAGAGCGCGATGCCCGGTTCGCGCGCCAGCAGCGCGTTGACCAGCGTCGATTTGCCGGCGCCCGACGGTGCCGCGACGATGAACAGTTTTCCGGGAGCAGCCGCGCCGCTCATTCGAGGTTCTGCACCTGTTCGCGCATCTGTTCGATCAGCACCTTCAGATCGACCGCCGCACGGGTGGCGCGCTGGTCGACCGATTTCGATGCCAGCGTGTTGGCCTCGCGATTGAATTCCTGCATCAGGAAATCCAGCCGCCGGCCGACGGGTTCGTCCAGCGCCAGCACGCGTCGCGCCTCGGTGACGTGCGCGGCGAGGCGGTCGAGTTCCTCGTCCACGTCGATGCGCGAAAGTTGCAGCACCAGTTCCTGCTCCAACCGTCCAGACTCCGCGGCTTGCGCCAGTTCGGCGAGCCGCGATTCCAGCTTGGCACGCAACGCCGCGCGAATGTCGGGCAGCAACACGCGCACCTCGGCAACGATGCGCTCGACGCCGCCCAGCCGTTCGAGCAATGCGGCCGCGAGTTTCGCGCCTTCGCGCGCGCGCCCGGCGATGAATTCGTCCAGCGTGCGATCCAGCAACGCCAGCGCCGCCTGCGTCAATCCGGCCTGGTCGAGTTCCGGCTTCACCAGCAGGCCGGGCCAGTCGAGCAGCCCCGCGAAATCCGTCGCGAGCTGCGGAAAGCGCGCCTTCAATGCGTCCGCGGTTGCTGCAAGTTGCGCGGCGGTGCGCTCGTCCAGCAGCAAGTCGGCCGCGGCCACGGGCGGGCGATACCGGAACGTTGCGTCGACCTTGCCGCGCGCAAGCCGCGCCGCGATGCGTTCGCGCACCTGCGGTTCCAGCGCGCGCAGTTCGTCGGGCAGGCGCACGCCGACTTCGAGGAAGCGCGAATTCACCGCGCGCACCTCGCACGCCAGCCAGCCTTGCGGCGTGGCGGATTCGGTGTTCGCGTAGGCGGTCATGCTGCGGATCATGGATGGTCCCGGGCGAGCGCAACGAACCGCGATGGTAAACTGTCACGCTCTTTGCGGATACCTTTCGATGGCCATCATGCGTCCTTCCGGTCGCGCGCCCGACGCGCTGCGCGCCGTCACGATCGAGCGCCACTACACCCGCCACGCCGAAGGCTCGGTGCTGATCGGCATGGGCGACACGCGCGTGCTGTGCACCGCCAGCGTCGAGGAACGCATTCCGCCGTGGCTGCGCGGCAAGGGCGAGGGTTGGGTTACCGCGGAATACGGCATGTTGCCGCGCGCGACCAGCGAACGTACCCAGCGCGAAGCCGCGCGTGGCGGACAAGGCGGCCGCACCATGGAAATCCAGCGCCTGATCGGGCGCAGCTTGCGCGCCTGCATCGATCGGGTGGCGCTGGGCGAGCGGGTGATCACGCTGGATTGCGACGTGCTGCAGGCCGACGGCGGCACGCGCTGCGCGTCGATCACTGGTGCGTACGTCGCGCTCGTCGATGCGGTGCGCGTGCTGATGCAGCGCGGCGCGCTGAAACGCAACCCGATCCATGGCGCGGTCGCGGCGATTTCGGTGGGCGTATACCAGGGCGTGCCGGTGCTCGACCTCGATTACGCGGAAGATTCCAGCTGCGACACCGACATGAACGTGGTGATGAACGACGGCGGCGGCTTCATCGAATT
>DAIUEL010000035.1:0-14242 GCA_036845145.1 Rhodanobacteraceae bacterium
CCCGCTTTCGATAGCGGACGCTCCGACAAACGAGCCCAATGACAGCAAAGGGTCGCATCGAGCCCGTCGGTGATCGGCCAGTTCCGGTGAGTGGTGACCGTCGGCGATCGGGCAGGCAATTCAACGCTTGAAATTAGGCACGCGCAGCACGTCCGTTGGAATAGTTTGCGGAAGCCGCATCGGTCTGCGACCGCGTGTCCTCGGGTGAAACGCCATAACTGATCAGCTCGCCGCGCCATTTGCTTCTCTGAAGGAACCGCTCCCAAGTCAAGGTATTGGGATTGATCTTTCGGCTCCATTCCACATCACGATCGGGTGCGTAATAGCCGTACTTGACCGCATACTCCACCATGCCAACCAAGTCGCGCACGAGATACTCATTCGCACCGAATGCCGGAAAATGCCGTAACAATTCGTCGCGAGTATAGGCTGAGGCATAGTGGGCCCTCTGACCTGATACGTTGGAAAATGTGTCCACCATCTGTCGCGCCGTCAGGACCTCGCCGATGACCGGCAGGGCCTTGCCAGCGTATTTCTCTGGGTAGTCGAAGATCTCCAGCACGGCAGGACCGGCCGCAGTAAGCGGGTCCACGAACGGCATTGGCACGTCCGGCGGCAGATAGATGGCGAAGGTCAGGCTGCCATCGGGACCACGCTGAGGGACGTAGTACTCCATAAAGTTGCTGTAGAAGAACGCCAGGTAGATGGACGAGCTGCGTATGGGCAGAGTGCGGATGTACTCCTCTGCTAGCGCCTTTTCGGTGAAATGCGGTACCCACAGGGCACGGCCGGTGCGCGCCTCGACGTTCTCCAAGCCACTCCACACGACATGCTGCACGCCTGCAGCGTGCGCCGCATCGGCCAGTTCGCACCCGAGTGCCAACTCGGGTTGGCTTGGCGGCGGCACAGGTATGGTCGGCGGCGTCATCAGGAAGGCACCATGGGAGCCGCGCATCGCGGCGGTGAGTTCGGCTTGGCGGCCTAGTTCCAGCGGAACCGCGACGACCTCGGCACCTTTCTCTGCCAACTGGCGTATTGGCGCGCTGTCCGTGCGACGGCTCAGCGCACGCACCCGGTAACGGCCGCTGACCAGCAAGGCAGTCGCTACACCGCGCCCCTGCTTGCTGGACGCACCGACCACAGTGATCAACGGCTTAGGCGGGGTGCAGGACATGCAGTTTCTCCGGGTTTACGCGAGCGGCTGCCGCTCGCGAATGAGCATCCAGTTTCCACCGCCCGGAGCCATATTTGAAATAGAGATTGTTCTGCGCTACTATCCAAATGATGGATACCAAGCGCATGGATCTCAATCTCCTCGCCACGCTGGAGGCCCTGCTGGCGGAACAGAACGTGACCAAAGCGGCAAGTCGCTTGCACCTCAGTCAGCCCGCGGTGAGTGCACAACTGAGCCGTCTGCGCGACATGTTCGACGATCCGCTGCTGATTCCCGCGCGGCGGGGCATGACACCCACCGCCAAGGCGCTGGAACTTCTTGACCCCCTTCGCATCGCGCTGGATCAGGTGCGTGCTACGCTGGCCGAACACCGCCACTTCAACCCGATGAAGGCTCGATTCACGGTTACCATAGCGTGTACGGACTACCTGCAAACGAGCGTGATTCAGCCGCTGGCGGTTGCGCTACGAAAACGAGCACCGGGCATACGGATTGCCTTGCGCCATCTCGATCCGCCGAAGTTGGAAGCGCAGATGGCGAATGGCGAGGTGGACCTGGCGCTGATGACGCCCGAGCAGGGTCCACCCAGCCTGCGCAGCCGGCATCTGTTCGACGAGCGCTATGTACTTATCGGCAGACATCGGCATCCCAAGCTGCGACGCGGGATTTCCGTGGAACAGTACGCGAAGCTGGACCATGTAATCGTCTCGCTGCGCGGCGGCGACTTCGCAACTCCCGTTGACGACGGGCTCATCGCTCTAGGCTACAAGCGCAATGTCGTTCTGTCCGCGGCGTCGTTCCTGTCGGTGCCTGAAATTGTTGCTTGCTCCCATTTTGTAGCTCTGGTGCCGGAAAGGTTGACGCGTCATCGCAGCGATGCGCTCAAAATCGTCGAGTGCCCGTTCCCCGTACCTGGCTTTGCCGTAAGCATGCTGTGGCACGAACGTAATCACCGGCACAGTGGGCAGCGCTGGACACGTGATGTCATCGTCGAATTGGTGGGCGAGCAGTAACCCAAGCCGAGTCACGGGGTCGGACTCGTCAAGGCTGCGCACTGCGCTGCCGCCCAATACCTCAGACATTGCGACGCCGTGCCCGTTGGCGATTGTGGTATATCCGCAGGGACCCTCTTCGTGCACCACCTGCATCCCCGCAACCGGACATCGCAACCGCGCCAGCGCCGCATCCAGCGTTGGTAGATCCCCGCCGATCCCACCCACGTGGCGAACCCGGCCTTCAGCGACGCCAGCCGTCGCGATCTCGATCGAACCCTGCGGATGTCCAACCCTACATGCATGGTGATAGAGTTCTGCACGGCCTGCCTCCGCCAAACGACTCGTTGCCGTCCACAGCGTCATCGCCGGGAATCGAACGGTGTGGCTCGGCGCGCTGTCCGCGCGCAACCCACGGTACGAGCGATGGCAGGCCGATCCAACGAGAGCCATTCTGTCTAGACCTTGGAAGCCGTCATGCCAGAGATTTCCGCGGTATTGTCATTTGCTGCAGTAGCCTTCCTCATGGCTCTTTCACCCGGGCCAAATTTGATCTACCTCACGTCCCGGTCAATTTGCCAAGGACGGGCGGCGGGATTCGCGTCGCTTGGCGGCGTGTGCACTGGCATGTTTTGCTACATGCTGGCCATGGCCGCTGGGCTATCCGTTCTATTCAAAGCCGTTCCGCTTGCCTATGACATTGTGCGCTGGTGTGGTGCCGCGTATCTGTTGTGGCTCGCCTTTAAGGCGGTAACTGGCAGCTCATCGCTTTCCCCTACTGCCTTACCTGCCGAAAGCAAGGCACAGCTCTATCGGCGTGGGTTGCTTACTTGTCTTCTCAATCCCAAGATCGTCGTCACTTATGGTGCATTGTTGCCTCAGTTCATGGACCCTGGCGCCGGGCATCTCCTCAGTCAAACTGTGGTGCTCGGACTGGTCCAGATCGTCGTAGCCGCGTGTGCGCATTCTCTTGTTATTCTTTTCTCATCAATGGTTGTCTCGACGCTGTGCAAGTATCGTGCTTTTGCTCGCGCCCAGCGGTATCTCCTCGCCTCAGTACTCGCTGCCATTGCTTTGCGTCTTGCACTCGCGCGACGTGGTGTGGCGTAGCATGAAGTTTGAAACGCACAGTTGATCGTCCCTCCGGGAGCGGTCGCTCGTGGCCGGCTGCATCGGGTCGATTCCGGGTCCTACAGACGCGGCTCAGGCCTTGCCGAACCGCGGGCGTCTGTCCTGAAATCCAAGCCGGGGGGATGGGATACGCGTCGGTCAGTGAGCCTTCGACATGGCTCTTGTCACACTTTCCGACCCTTTCTGCTTTAGCGAGCATCGCCTTTCGGAAACTTCACCCGCTCCGGTTCGGCGTTCAGCCGTTCCAACATCTTCACGATTAGGCGACTCTTCACGCTGCCTGCCTGCTTGGGGTCGACAAGATATCTGACCGTCGCGTGCAGCCAGGTATTCGGGTTTACGCGAAAGTGCACGGACGGCCGTTCGCGCACTTCCGCTTCGTCCATGGGCGTGCGCGCCAGCAGTTCACGGTATCTCCTGATTTCCCTGCGCATCGATTCTCCGACTTCTTCTTCGGCTGCACGCTGCGTGGTTTAGCTGACGAAAGACAAATCGCTGTCGTAGGCGACCTGGAACGTGATCTCGTTCCACACGTAGGGAAACAGTGCCCATGACGATGACCACCGCGTTGGTCAGCACGCGCGAATTTGGAAACTTAATCAGGCGCCCATTTGGATGATGCTTGCTGCATGCAGGCGCAGCGTTGTATATGCGCCGGCCGCCAGCGACAGCGCGATCGCGCTGAGCGCCCAGAATTCAAGCGATGAACGCGGGGCCGATTCCTCGCGCAGTGGGAGGCACTCCGCGTGATAAGACGCAATGCACACTTGGCGGCTGCGCTCCGCCGGTGCAACTGCAGTGATGGTGGTCAGGATTGCGTGCAGCTCATCGTTCACGTCTCTTCTTCGGCGCCAATGAGGCCTGCAAGGCAGCCGCGAGACCGGCATCTCCGCTCAACACATCCTTCCAGCGCAATTCGACGCCGCGTCGATGGCCCTTTTCGGCGAGCTTCATGCCGTCGGGATCGATCACCAGCGTGTAGGCCTTGTCACCGATTGTCAGCGCGCGCTTGACCGGCTTGTCCAGGGGTGTCATGGCGTGTCAGTTCCTTTCGCCGAGTTTCTGCAGCACGGATTCGAGATCCTGCCGCACCGTGTCGAGACTTTCCCAGGGATCCTTACGCAACCGCTTCAGCCGCACCGGGGCGCTCTTGATGTCGAACTGGTTGCCGCTCTTGATCTTGCCCAGCTCTTCCCAGCGCAGTGGCACGGCGACCGGCGCCCCTGGCCTGCCGCGCAGGGAGTAGGACGCGACCGCGGTGGCGCCGCGGCCATTGCGCAGGTAATCCACGTAGATCTTCTTGTTGCGCAGGGTCTTCGTGGAAGTCGCGGTGAAATCCATCGGATGCGCGCCGGCCATCGCCGACGCGAAGCCTTGCGCGAATCCCTTGACCCGAGGCCATGCCGAGCCGGGGTTCAGTGGCACCACGACGTGCAACCCCTTGCCGCCGGTGGTGCGAACAAATGACTGCAATTCCAGGTCGTCGAGGAGACTGCGCGTGAGACGTGCCGCGGCGATCACGCGGGACCACGCTACGTCCGGGCCGGGATCGAGGTCGAAGATCACGCGATCGGCAATGTCTGGCGTTTCGACGTGCGCGCCCCAAGGGTGGAACTCGATTGCGTTGTATTGCACTAGTTCCAGAACCGAATCTGGCCCTTCCGGATAGATGTACACACCGGCCGCGCCCGTTTCTTCCTTCAATCGCGCTGAGCCGACGTGTTTCAGGCCGCCGGCCGGTAGGTGCTTCTGGAAGAACGACGGTTCATTGATGCCTTCGGGAAATCGGATCGTCGAAGTCGGCCGCCCGAGGACGCCGGGCAGGAACCAGTCCATCACGTCCTTGTAGTAGTTCGCCACGTCCTGCTTGGTGTAGCCGTCATCGGGGTACACCACTCGATCGGGGTGGGTAATGGTGATCGGTGCCGCTGTTTTGACCTGGCGCTTGCGTGTCGAAGATGCGGCACACTCGGACGGCGCATCGCGATCGCTGCTGAAAAGATCCTTCGGCGACTTGTCTTCGCGCATGGTCTTGAGGCTCGCCTGCCGCAGCAGGCCCTGGTTGCCGATCCCGCGATAGAACACCTCTGCCACCATCTCGGGTTCGATCCAGTGCGCGTCGCGCGGCGCATCGTCCGTATGGTCGATTTCGAGCTTGGCGCGTTTCTGGGCGTCGAGCTTCCTTCCAAGTGTGCCGAGCATGGCGGTGTCGAAGCCTGTCCCAACGCGGCCCATGTAGTGCCAGCGGCCATCCTGCGGCTTGGCCAAAAGCAGCGACCCGAATCCCGTGCGCGAGCCCTTGGCGTCGGTGTAGCCCACCACCGCGAATTCATCGGATTCCAGGCGTTTGACCTTGACCCAGTTGTCGCCGCGCCCGCCGCGATACGGCGCATCCACGCGCTTGCACATGATGCCTTCGAGGCGTTGCTGCGATGCGCCGCGGAACGCTTCATCGCCGTTCCCGACCAGATGCGAACTGTAGGCGAGATGCACGGGCGGGCTTTCACCCAAGAGGTCAAAGAGCGCCTGCTTGCGTGCAACGAGTGGCGAACGGGAGAGATCGAAGCCTTCGAGATACGGCATGTCGAACAGCACGTACGCCAAGGGCAACACGGCTTCGCCGCTCAAGGTCCGCTGCAGGGCATTGAAATCGGGCTGGCCATCGGTGAGCGCGATCAATTCGCCGTCGAGATGCGCCGATTGCAGGCCCAGCGATTCGATCGCCTGCCGGATATCCGGAACCTTGTCTTCCCATGGTTTCGCATTGCGCGACCACAAGCGAACCTGTCCATCCTCGATGGTGGTCAAAATCCGGTATCCGTCCCACTTCACTTCATGCAGCCAGCCGTCGCCTTTCGGGGGCGACTCACTCAACACCGCCAATTCCGGCTCGAAGAATTCGCCACTGGGTTGGGCGGCACGCGCGCCTTCCACGCCGGCTGCGAGCTTCGCTGCCGAGGCGTGTTTGCCTTTTCGCTTCGCGGGCGCCTTCTTGCGCGCTGACCGTTCGAGCTTCTTCGCCACGTCCGCCGCACCGCCACTGCGCCCCGATGCCGCGCGCGTGCTGGCGACCATCGTCTTGTCGAGAAGATCGTCGGCTTCGACATCCGCGACGAACGCATCCTTGTCCTTGATGAGGAACCAGGCGGGTTGCCGTTCCTTGCGATGGCTGCGGACCAGATGCCACGCACCGCGCAGGCGTTCGCCGAAAAGCTCGAAGCGCAGATGGCCCTTCTGGAGTTGCGCCTCGGCGTCGCCCGACGTGGACCACACGCCCGTGTCGAACAAGTCGACGTGGCCGGCACCGTAGCCATCGGGGATGTCGCCCTCGAACGCGGCATAGGAAACCGGGTGGTCCTCGACTTCCACCGCAAGGCGCTTCACCTCGGGGTCGTAGCTGGGGCCCTTGGGGCAGGCCCAACTCTTCAGCACATCGCCGACCTGCAAGCGCACGTCGTAATGGCGCCGCGACGCGTGATGGAGCTGGACCACGAACAACGGGCGGCGGCCACCGACCGCGGACCCTTCCGGCCGGGGTTCCGGCGTCTTGTCGAAACGCCGCTTGCGGCGGTAGCCCTCCAAGCTCACGAATGACTCTTCAGTTCCCTCTCGACGTCCTTGGCATTCACGCCCACCTTTTCGACCGCGCGTTTGAGGTCCTTGGGCGTCACGCCGAACTTGTTCGACCAGTAGTCGAGTTCGTAGCGCTCATTCACGTTTATGCGTGAGCGATCTTGTGGTCCTTGCTTGCTCTTGTCGTCTGCCATGACGCTCTCCTTAGGTTGACAGCCGGCTAAAGATTCTGCAGACAATCCTGTGAACGGAAGGCGAAATCGTCCGGGACCGCTCAGCTCCCTATTGGACGCGCGGCGGGTACCGGCCAATAGTGGTCACGCGTTCAGTCCTCGTGAAACCCGGACCGGCCGCCAAGCGGCTGCTCGCTACTGGCGATCCGGTTCTTTTGACTTGCGCCCGAGACGCATGCATGGTGCGGCAACCATGCGCAAAGCCTCGTTCACCATCCCCACCACACATGGATTTCGGCGTCGGAATCGTCCGTCACCTGCACCGGACCACATAGCCAGAAGTCGCGCAACACCTCGGCATGCGGATGTCGGTATCCCCCATGGTTCGGATCGCTGCTGAACACGCTGAACCATGGACCTATGGCCGAAGCAACTCCGGGGGCCCAATTGTCCTCGGCGCCATGGTGCATTACCTGGAGTACTGCCGTCCGGTCGATGCGTGCATTGCCGACGGACCGCTGCAACGCATCCATGCGGTTGCTCGTGTCCAGATAGCCATCGCCCGTGTAAAGCACTGCCGCGCGTTTCCCCGGGTGATCCGCAGCGCGCCATCCGCGTATCAGTTCACCGGAAGCAATGAAGGGTGGGTCGGCCTTGAATGTCCACCCATAGTTCGCGCGACACCCGTCCGGAGCCGAGGCACTGAGGGGGCCTGCATACAGAAACAGCGATATCTGGTTTCTCTCCTTTGAATTGGCACCGAACTCCTCGTCGTAGTGGTCCTTGAGATCCGCAAGGAGCTTCGCGCGCTTCTCTCGTTGTTTTTCGCCGAGAAGCTGGTCGCGCAACGCGCGTACCTTCGCCAGCCATTTCTCTCCGGCTTGCAGCGCCAAGGTCCCGTCGTTATAGGGCACGAATTCCCAAACTGATGCTGCGCGCAACGCGCTGCCCGGCTTAAGCATCGAGACGTGTCCGATGCGTCCGATGGACTCGTCGCCGGCAGCACCCAAGACATCGTCCGGGAAGGGACGGGAATCGAAATCCAGCCGGTAAGCGTCCTCCTGTTCCGGCCACCGGTCCGGCGCGGGCCGATCAAGATCGTCGTTGCCGGCTTCTGGTCCAGGGCCCTCGCCATCGCCGGGTGGAACGAATACGACGCGGTGGACTCTTCGGACACCCACTTCGTTGAGGTACCCGACGGGGTTGATGAAGAACGAAAACAGCGCGTCATCGACAGCAATGCCCTCGTGGAACGCCAGGATGATCCGCTGCGCAAGAGGCACAAAGGGAAGGAGGAGAACGTCGACCTCGAACCGTCCCAGCAGATCGACCACGCCCGAGATGTGATCCCTGTCGAAATGGGAGAGCACCACCAAGTTCAGGAGTTGCTTCTTCGCAACGTACTGTTTTGCGAACCGATCGAGTGCTTCCTTGAGCAGTGCCTGTGGGGACGTGGTGCCGCAGTCGTACACCCATAGCAAATGCACATCGCCTTTTTCGGTGCCCATCCACCTTGACGGGCAATTTCCGAGGGCGCCGGACGCGAACAGTCCCTGTCCCACAGAATGGAATGCATATCGAACGCCGCGGATGTCAGTACGGGCCATGTGCCGTCGTCCGTCCTTCAATTTTGAATCTTGAATATTTCGTCCACGTACAGCGCTTCCTCAAGCTCCTGCGTGGAATGCAGCCGCGTCCATTTCTTGAGTGCCGTCACCAGCTTGGCACGTGGGACCTCCGTGCCGCTGGCGACACTTCCGTGTTTGCCCGCCTTGGTCGACATGAAGGACGTCATGCGCTGGTCCATGGCGAGCGGCTTGGCGCCTTGCGGATACCATTCCTTCCAGAGCGTCTTCGGCGTCGCGTTCAAGCTCCCGTGGTGCCCGACCTTGTAGACCGTGACGTTCTTGAGGAGGTCAGTGAACTTCTTCTGCCCGAGTGCGTACTCCCAGTTCTCGATCTGCGCGTCGCCGGGAAACAGGAATCGGTGTCCGCCGAATTCGAAGAGCAGGATCACGCTGGTGTTGTTCATGGCCGTGTCCAGCGAGCGCACCAGCTCCAGGAGTTGGTCGCCGTGGGCGCTGCGCAGGGACTTGATGATCCAGCGCGCCCAGCGTGGCGCGCTTCCACCTGTCGCCCGCGCGTGGCCGGGAAACAGCGCCGCGCGGGCAGTCGAATCGGAACCGCTGTCGAGTCCGAAGGCCTTGCCTTGCAGACTCCAGAATTCGTCGGGATCCCTGGCGCGTTCCTTTCGCACGCTGGCGTGTTGTTTCACCGTCGGCGGCCCCAGCACCGTCACCTTCACGCCCGGAAGAAACCGGGCGAGCTTCGTCACCTTGCCGGCGTACACGTAATCGTTGGGCCCCATCTGCATCAGGTTGCGAACCGCGCCCGCGTTGGAAATGTTGTCTTCGCCAATGAACGCCAACTGCTCGGCGGTGGCGGTGTGCTGAAACGAGCGTTGCAGTGTTGGAAGCGCTTCTTCCACGGCATGTTTGGCAATGGCTTGCAGCGACGCCAAGGTTTCCTGCCGAGCCGCCAAGCCCTTGAATCCTGGAGGTGCCTTGGCATCCACGGCGAGGTCCGGCTGTTCCGTCCAGGGTTGCACCACGCATTGGGGCTTGAGCGCGGCGATGATCGCGCCTGGCCCCTTTCCGTTCGAACCGGGATCGAAGCCTGCGATGTGATCGCGATGGCGGTGGGTCGCGACCACCGCGAAGGGGTCCTTGCCAACCGTCTTGCGGATGTCATCGGCAATCCTGCCGAGCAGTCGTGCCGGGCTGCCACTCGGCGCCGCCGTAGTGCCGAAGTCAATCAGCACGTGGCGTGGCTTCGTTCGCGCTGGGTAGCGGAACGTCAACAGGAAGCAGTCGCCGAAGCCGACCTGGTACATGCGCACCCGAACGCTTGTCGGAACCATGGCTCAACCTCCGGGGGTCCACCGGTCGCGCGCGCGCGCCAGATGCAAGCGCGCGAAGAAACCGCGGCTGAAATCCTGGTCGCTTCGATATTCGAAGAAACCCATCTTGGCCAGGTAATCGAGACGCGCCTGCTGACGGGCGACATTGGCGACGTTGTTGCCGATGCTGTACTTCAGCCGCCCGAACTCATCGAGCACCAGCACGCCACCACCGTAGAGCCGCACCTCCTTGCTGGTAGGAAGCTCTTCCGGACGTCGCAATCCGAGCGTCCCGAGTTCATGCCCGCGGACGGTGAGGATCTGCAGGTAGTCGATTACGGTCTCCCGCACGATGAGCCCATCGGGCGCCACTCGGGCCACCGGATGCACGCCTTGCACTTCCGTGTAGGCCTCGTGCGCCAGTTGCAGCGCATCGAAGTTCTCCCAGATGAACCGGAACGCCTCATCGGAATCGCGGCGCAGCGACTCGGCGCGCAGGTTGCGATACGACACCCGCCGGTCGAAGGACTCCCAGCAGCCGTCGCCGCCGCTGTGGCTCACCGGTTCGATGCCCCATGCGCGGAAAGTATTCCGGATGATCTGCCGATAGTGGTACTTCGAATCGTCCGGAACCGTTTCCTTGTCGGCCGTGAGAAGCGCGCTCAGGTAATCGACGTACTGGAGGTCCGTGGAGGGCGCGTAATCGAGCGCCCTGATGCACATCGTCATGAGGTGGTTGGCCGCCGCCACGCCCTCTTCGACGACGCGGTTGCCGTCGTACATCCCGCGCGCCACGACGCCCAAGCCGGCGATGCGGGCCACCCACACTGCGAGAAACGCATTCATGACCGCGGCGACCAGGATTTCGCCGCGCCGATGCGGTTCTTCGCAGTCCGGATCCTCGAGCCAGCGTGCGGAAGGCTTCAGCTCCACGGATCGCCGCAGTGCCGTGGCCGCGCCATTGGGAATGGAAGTGCCCACTTGCTCCGCGAGCCCCAGCAGCGCGGAGGCCTTGAGCGCGGATGGCGTCAACTCGCGCCGCGGGATCAGTGCGCGCCGGCCGCGCATCACCCCCCGCCGAATCAGGACCTGCTCGACGATGGCGTGATCCGACAGCACCGACAGCAGCGCCACCACGTCGGCGAAACCCTCGTGGAAGGCGGCCTGGTCGGGCGAGGAAGGATCGATGTAACGGGGCCGCAGGCCATCGAGCAATGCATGCGTCATTTCGTGCGCGACGACGTCGTGGGAGAGACACGTGTGCACGATCCGACCGTCGGGCCCAGGAAAGTACCCAAAGCACAGGCAGCGGTTTTCGCGCTGGTAGTACGCGTTGGGACCGGCAAAGGCGTGGGGGGCGATGTGGAGCTGATGGCCCTTGAAGCCATAACGCGTGCGCCGTCCCAATGCGCTTTCGAAGAAACCGAGGGTGCGCATCGCCACGGTGTAGGCGTTCTGCTGGTGGAATCGCGGGTCGCCGATGAAGCGGGCGGCTTCCTTGCCTGCAAAAGGATCGAGCCAGTCGTCGCCCTGCTGATAGCCGCCTTGCATGGGCAGGTAAAGACGATCGCGCGAGGCGTCGTAATCGACCACCTTGATGCGCGCGCCGCACGGTCCGTCCATCAGCGGCTCGGCGGTGATTTGCGCCGTAGCCGTGAGGATTTTCCCGTCACGCCGGAACGCCGGATCCTGGGCCAGGATGGTCAACGAACGCAGCGGCGGGGATTCGCCGCGCGTCGGTGCTGGCTCCGTCTGCGCTTCCGGTCGTCTGACATCTACAACGCTTCGAGCCATGAGCATCTCCGCTGCAGGGATCGAACAACGATCCCGGACTTGCGATGTCCTGGAATCTACCCAACGCCTCCGGGATACGGGAATCCCCGTGGCGACGGAAGAGCGGCATCGAAGTGCCCACGAACCGCCGCATCCGAGACGGCATAACCCCAGTTGATCAAGCGCTCCTGCGTGGAATCGTCCTTGGCCGAGAGGTCAGTGCCGACTTGCGCGAGCCGTGCGGTCGCGTCGCCCGGGCACGCCAGCGCCTGCGGGCAACCGTGCACGGCGATGTCCTGTTCGATATCCCAGAATGCACCATTACGTACGCCCGCCACGAGGTCGCCGACCAGCAGGCGTTTGCGCAGGCTGAGTACCTGGTTGTCCATCACGTCGATGCAGCGCTGGCCGAGGCGAACCCAGTCCGAGGGAACGTTGGACTGGATGCCGAAAGGCGCGCCGGCATTGCTGACGAACAGTATCTGGTAGCGCTTGTAGGCCGTTTCCAAACCGAGGTTGTCGTAGACACCGCCGTCCGCCAGCACCGGCTTGGTGGTGAACGGCGCACGCTGCAAATTGTCGCGGCCCTTGCCGCCCGAGTTCGGCGTGTAGTCCGTGTCCTTGAGCGACAGCGGTGCGGGCGCGAGCACGGGCGGAAATGCAGACGATGCCGCGACGGCTTGCGCCAGCGAAATGGTCGGACGCCTCACCTCGCCGACCCGCCAGTCGCGCATGTACGGTTTCATGAAGCGCCACAACGCACCCGACTGGAGGTTCGAGGCGTTGATGACGAACCGCGGTGAGTCGGGCAAGTCCTGGAGCGTCGCGTCGCCGAACAGGTGCTTCTTGTAGGCCGCGATGATGTGGTCGTTCACCGAGCCCGGCGCAACGATGTTCCAGAGCAGGTGCATCACGCCCTTGGGATCCTTGCCGGCGAGCGACACCTGGGCGAGCTTGCGAATGGGCCTAACCACCAGGTCGACGTAGCGATCGACCAGTCCGGGTTGGCCCACCGCAAGTTCTTTCCACTTCAACCCGAGCATCCCGGCCAGCAGCGAACCGCCCGAGACACTGGAGATACGTTGAAGCGTGCCGGAAGATTGCAGCGAACCGTCCGAGCGGCGGACGTCGTGTGTGGCCGGACCCAGCAGCCCCAGTTCCGCCAGGCGCCAGATCACGCCCGTGTGGAACAACATCGCGCGGTAGCCTCCACCGGACAGGCAGATGGCGATCCCCTGCTCGGGGGATCCGGAGGTCGACTCGCCTGGAAGCGGCTCGACCGGAGCCGGTGCAGCTACGGCGATTGCATTCATGGCCAATCCCACCCTCGTCTCGGCGCATAGCCATCCACTCGGTGGTGGCGTCGATATTACCTAAGCCAGGTTCTCCAAAGGAAGCTAGGGAGCGGACATCTCCAGCGCCGTCCAGTTTGAGTAGCAGATGCAAGCAACTTAAGGTGGGTGTCTACGAGACCGGCAGCAGCTCAAAGTGTCATCTGGCAGCAGAGGGTACACACCGATCGTTCGTTTCCCGGCCAAATGGTCGTGGACCACTGTGTCGGTCAGCGGCATGAGTAGCCGCTTGCTGCACTCACTGCATTTAATGCGCGGCTTTTCGCAGACGCCAACGCGCCACTCATTGGCGCAAGCTGGTGTAAGCCGACTTACCTTTCGATTGAGGTTTAGTCAGCAGGTGCCAATCGATGCCGTGCGATTCCAGCAGTGCGGTCAGGCGCGCGTTTTCGGCGCGCAAAGCGCCCAACTCGTCAAGGTTCGTCATCGGCCCCGTACTCGGCCAGTCATCATCCGAACGACAACGGGAACTCCTGTGTCAGTTTCCCGGGGAGCTTTTGCGCGGCCGGCCGCCAAGCCGCCCGTTTGCTCGGGCTGCTTGGGCTTTGGCCTTTGAGCGCGCACTTCCGCCCGCTGCGCCGAGTTGTGCAGCCATCCACTGCTTGCCGCCGAACGCACCAGCAAGCAGACCCGGCACGTACAAATCGGCGTCCAACTTCGGCCAGTGCAGCCCCAGCCCAGATGGCGTGATCTCGATTTGCGCCAAGTTGCTCGGTGAGGCGTCCGCCAGACCCTCGGCAAGTTTTGGAGGAAACGTGACTTCCACGCCCGTGTTGAGGCTGACGACTATGCGAGCCCGCCGGCGATCGTAGCGTGCAGCCACAGCATGACCGTGCTCACGCAAGGTTTGCATGCGCCGTTCTGCTTGGGTGAACTCATTTTCAGTAATGCCCATGGAGTTTTCTCCACTCGTTGCAAAGCGTTGCCAACTTCCCCGCCAGATCGACCTGGATCTTGGTTGCATCGGATGACTTGAATCCGTAGCACTCACGCAGCTCGGGCGGTCCATCGGGGCAGTTCAGGAAGAATACCGCCTCACCGTCCGGCCCGATCACATGAACATGCGCGGGACGGTGGTCGTTGGGGTAGATGACAACCCGCAAGTTATGGATGCGCAGGATGGTTGGCATGAGGCATCATACCATATCCCAAACGGTTAGGTTTTAGATCTGACG
>DAIUEL010000035.1:14342-18366 GCA_036845145.1 Rhodanobacteraceae bacterium
GTCTGAAGCAAGGTTGCCATGCCGATATCGACCTTCGCCAGAAGCGTTGCAAATTGTCCTGGGCCCGTTGGTCGTATCATGGCGCGCGATGTTGTGCATTGCGCAGCCGTCATCATTTGCGGAGCTGCCAGCAATTACGCGTTCGCAATGAAATTGCTCCAGTGGCCCGTCTTCTTGAATGCAGCGGGTCCCGGAGCATTGGTCAATTCGCGCACGTTTTGCACAAACCAGCATGTGTCACAGCGTGACCTAAATCGGCACGTAGTCGCGCTGTTCGATTGCGCTGAAAGCCTTATATAACGGGCTTTTCAAGCGATTGACGGCACTTTAGATTGCGTCCATTTATGCACTCCGAAGGGGTCGTGGGTTCGAATCCCGCCAGGCGCGCCACCAGGCTGGTGACACGTTCGTGACGTTTCTGGGACAGCGTGTGCTGGAGAAAGACGAAGGATAGGTGCTTCCGGGACAGCCGGCTTCATGGGCGCTGCGCTTGAGCAGGGACACTTGAGTGAATCCAGCCGCATGGCGGCCGTCCCGCTGCAGCCGGAAGCTGAACTTCTCGCACGGATCGAGCCTTTGTACCGCGGCCAAAGACGGTCGTGAATTCCTTCCTTCAGGTTGGGACGTTGCCTGCGGCCTGCTGCAGATTGATGATCACGAACTCGGCAGGTTTGAGTGGCGCGAATCCAATCTCAATGTTGACGACCCCGAGTTCGATGTCGGCTTTGGTGGTCGTCTCACTATCGCATTTCACGAAGTAGGCTTCCCTGGGCGTGCTTCCCCGGAAAGCTCCTTGGCGGAATAGTCCCTGCAGAAAATCGCCGACACTCTTGCGAATCTGCGACCACAGCGTCTCATCGTTGGGTTCGAAAGCTGCCCATTGGGTGCCGCGGGAAAGTGTCTCCTCGAGGAACAGTGCCGTCCGCCGGACAGGGATGAACTTCCATTCCGAGCCGCGCTCGTCCTGGCCGTGCAACGTACGCGATCCCCAAACCAGGTTGCCGTATGCCGGAAATGTGCGCAGGCAATTGACGGCCTTCGGATTCAGTCGGCTGTTCTGGGCTTCATTGATCTCCATGGCCAGTCCGGCGGCGCCATTCAGCAGTGCGTCCTTGCCCGCCGGTGCCGTCCACACACCGCGCGCGGTATCGATGCGCGCGAACACCCCGGCAACGAAGCCGCTGGGCGGAAAACTCGCCAGCACGCCCCCTTGCAACGGGTCGGGAGCGCGCACCCACGGAAAGAACACCGCGGAGTTGAAGGCATCCGGACCAGTCGGCACCGCAGTTGTCCCGTCCAACAGCGACTGCACCGTCGCCGCCCGATCGGCGTCGACGATCAGGAAAGCCCGATGCTTGCGGCACCAGCCCTGCAACATGGCGAGCGTGGTTGCGTCGCTTTCGCCAGGCACGCAAACCAAGTTCACGAGGTCAAGGTCCTCGATTATCGCGTTCCCCTCGAACGAACGGGCAAGCGCGGCATGGAAGGCGCTGCTTCCGGGTAGCAGGACGGTGCCGTCATTGCCGCCGCTGAGTGCGCTGGTGCCATCCACAGGAGCGGTAGGACCGATGGTGGTCACCGAAAGGAGCTCAGAGCGAGCGTTGACGATGGCTTCCAGGTAACGGGCTTGCGGATCGCCTGGATCAATGCTCAGGTTCTGATAACTCTCAACCACTGCCGAGCCGTTGGTTGTGTCCAACACGTCGAGCTGGAAGCGATCGTCCGACAAACGGCTGCGGGTGGTGCGCACCGCGAAGCCATTGGCCCACTGACCGGCCGAAGCGGCGACGAAGCTCAGGGTGCCGTGCATGGCACCGGCCGTCGCGGCATCGGCTGCGACCAATCGCACGATACAGGCGGCGCTGCCGCCGTTGTCGTAGAAATGCTGGACGGCATGCCCGAGGAAGCTACGTGAATCCAGCCCGCCGAACGTGCGTTGGTAGTCGGTAAAACTGGCAATGCTCTGGGCGCGCCCGGTGGCGCCGCGGGGGGTCCATCCGACAAACATCGTCATTGAAGTCTCGACGCCCGTGATTGCGCGCGCGCCGCTGGAGACTTCCTCGAGATGAATTCCAGGATGGATGAGCGCTGTTGGCATGAGCGGACTCATCAGAGACGGCCAGCTGGCTGATGTTGTATCAGATCTTTTCGGACAATCTAAGTTCGAATTCTCGGCCGCCGTCTTGATCGACTGACACAAGGTGCCTGATCTGCGGTGATTGGTCGAGCGGCCCGTCGGCGTATGCCGCGGAAATGGTACCCCTCGCGTCACCGCGAGCCGGTCGCGATGTGGCGCGGGCAGGACTGTGCAGACGGCCACCTTTGCCGGATCGATTGGATTGCAGAGTTGCAATCGATGGCCACGTGTTTAATGGCGGCGGGTTGAGCGCTGGTCAAATCGTGTGCATTTTGCGCAAAGCGACGTGTATCTCTGGGACCGCCAAATGGATTCGCGAACGCGCCAAGCTGGCGCTCGAGACATACGCAAAAAACGTTACGTGGCGCAGTTTTCAGCCGCTTGAAAACATTTCAGGTTGCATCCGGTGATGCGTTCCGAAGCGGGGGTTCGAATCCCCCTAGGCGCGCCAATCCTTCGTTCGGCCTTATCGCACCACTGCGCGGTCGCGCGCGTCGGTGTCCCACTTCGGCGCATTGCGGATCGCGGGCAACACGTCTTCTGGTGCGGCCGCAAGGCTCCACATCTTCGCGTGTTCGGGGTTCATGAAGCGCTGCTCGATCACCCGGTGCAAAAAGGTATCCAGCGGCTGCCAGTAACTAAGCGTGTCGAGCAGCACGATCGGGTTGAAGTAGAGGCCGAGCCGCTTCAGCGTGATCGCTTCGAACAGTTCCTCCAGCGTGCCGCAGCCGCCTGGCAGCGCAACCACCGCGTCGGAGCCGGTGAGCAGCCGATGCTTGCGTTCGCGCATGTCGTCGACAAGGTCGAGGTGCGTCAAGCCCGGATGGCCCCATTCGAGGTCTGCCATGAAGCGCGGCAGGATGCCGATGACTTCGCCGCCCCTGGACAACGCGCCGTCCGCAACCGCGCCCATCGAACCCGCGGAGCCGCCGCCATAGACGATGCTGTGACCGCCGGTCGCAAGCAATTCACCGAGATGGAAGGCCGCCGCGCGATACCGCGGATCGGCCTGGTTGCTCGAAGCGCAGTAAACGCAGATACGCATGCGTCGTGTCACTCGTTTGCGTCGATGATCACCAGCGTGCCATGGCTGCCGGCAGCCACGGCGTGCGGCGTGTTGGCGGGGACGATGTAGATTTCGCCCGCTGAAACCGTCACGACTTCACCGCCGATCCCGAGCTTGAGTTCGCCGTCCAGCACCAGCAGGCCCTCGGCATAAGCGTGTGGCTGTTCGTTCGACGCGGTGCCATCCATGCGCAGCACCTTGATGTTGGCGCCGGCGGCGAGCCCGACGATTTTGGACCGCCAGGTCTCGGGCAACATGTTCGAAAGCGCCCGCAGGTTGGTTTTGCTCATGCGTGCTGGCTCCGAAGACGCGCTTCGAACGATCGATGTTGCGTTCGCAAAAAGCGCTCACTCCAACGTTCATTCGTCGTCCCGGCGAAAGCCGGGCTGCGTTTGCAGAAATGCGAACGCAAATGCCCGCAGGGTGCGCCGAGTCGAACCGATCCCGGGTTGCGTTTGCGATGGAGCTGCGAACAGCCCCGGAATCACGATGCGGGGTGGTATTTCTCGAGTCCCGGCTTATCACCGCTTCATCGCGTTGAAGAACTCGTCGTTGGTCTTGGTGTTCTTCATCTTGTCGAGCATGAATTCCATCGCGGCCAGCTCGTCCATCGGGTGCAGCAGTTTGCGCAGGATCCAGATCTTCTGGAGCATGTCCGGCGGGATCAGGAGTTCCTCGCGGCGGGTGCCCGAACGATTGATGTTGATGGACGGATAGACGCGCTTCTCGGAAATGCGGCGGTCAAGGTGTACTTCCATGTTGCCGGTGCCCTTGAATTCCTCGTAGATCACCTCGTCCATCTTGGAGCCGGTGTCGATCAG
>DAIUEL010000036.1:0-17395 GCA_036845145.1 Rhodanobacteraceae bacterium
GCGGGCGGCGATGAAGCGCGCCGCGTCGGGTGCACCACGCGACCATTCGATGCCCGGGAACGCGTGCAGCCACAATTCGGAACACGAAACCTTCGTGAGCGTCTGGCGGCGCGAGACCGCACGCAGCAACGGCGGGCAATCGCGTGCCAGCGTGGCGAGCACGACATCGGGAATTGCATCCTTGTAATAGCGCGCGACCAGGCGCAGAGGTGGCAACGCCCACCAGCACGCGCCACCTTGCCACAGAAACACCCACTCCTCCGGTGGCATGCTCCGCGCCAGCAACGCGATGTCGTGCAGATGCATCAGGCGCAGGCTGCGCCCGCAGATGTTGCCCGCTGCATGCAGCAGCAGATGCGCAAGCAACGCGCCGCGCGACGGGTAAGGATTCAGCCCGGGTCCGGAATTGCGCGAACGGATTCGTTCGGTGATATCGATGACGGATACCGGCAAGCGTTCGCGGATGTGGGTGTGCAATTCGATGTTGACGGGCGTGTCGCGATGTTCGCCCAGCACCGCGGGAGGTGATCCCGCTGCCGGCTTGAAAACCCGGTGCCGCCAGTGGTCGAACGACTGCACGTATCCGGTTGCTTGCATCAGCCGGGTGGCTGCATCGATATCGTCCTCGTCGATCAGAAGATCGATGTCGGCCATCGGCCTGTCGCCCGCTGCGTAGATGCAGAGCGCGTGCAACGCGGCGCCTTTCAGCGGAGTCATCGCCAGGCCGGCGTCACGGGCTCGCGCATCGATCTGGGCCAGCAGCGCCACGATCCTGGTGTGGCGGGTCGCAACGTGTTCGTGCTGATCTTCCAGGAAGTGCCGCCAGCGCGTGTGCGTCCAGCCCGAGCGCTTCCACAGCAACGGCGAGACGCCGTGCGCAGCCGCGACCGCCATTGCAAGCCGCCATTCGAGATCGCTCCATGCCGGCGTCGCACTGCCGGGATGCGCCAGTTCCGCGGCAATCGCCTCGGTGGTGCGGTGCAGGCCCGCCCTAATGGTTTTGAGCGGTGGCAACACGGCGCAGCGGTACGGCATGTTTGCGGGAAGGCGCCGGCGCCGGTGTCGCGTCGGGGTTGCGATGCAGGGGCTCGCTCGCGATCAGCGCATTCCATTGCGCATCCAGCGCGGCAAATGCCTGCCCCGAGGATTGGGGCGAACCGGCGTCGCGCGATTGCTGCAGGGCAACCTGTTCGTGCAGCAGGTCGCGTATGCAGCGATAGAACGTGGAATCGTAGGTGCCGCGGAACATCATGGCCAGGTCGCCACTGTCGCGCCAGTGGGTCTTGTCGCCGAGCTGGGCCTTCACCTGCTCGAAGAACGCGGTGCCCGGGAGCGGATACGACACACTGACGCCGATGTCATCGGGTGCGGCGAGCGTGACCAGTTCGCGGGTCGCGAGCAGATCGGACAGTTGCTCGCCGAGATAGCCGAGCTGGATGAAGAAGCCGACCCGGATGCCGTGCGCGCCGAGCCGTTTGCGTGCGTCGACCAGCCGGGGGACCCGCGTGCCCTTGGCCATCCAGTCGAGCACGCGCTGGCTGCCGCTCTCCGCGCCGATCCAGGCCTCAGCGCAGCCGGCGCGTTCCAGCGCGGCGGCCATCGGTTCGGTCGAGAGGTCGGCGCGGGTCTGGATCGTGAACGGCACGCCGCCGTCGTCCTCGTGCAAGCGTTCGGCGAATGCGTTCACCCAATCGCCGTGGAATCCGAAGATGTCGTCGGCGAACCAGATGTGGTCGGGGCGGAAGGCGCGCTTCAGGTAGCTCATTTCCACGGCGACTTCGCCAGCGTCGCGGCGCAGGTAGTGATTGCCCCAGATCGGCTTGGCGCACCAGTTGCAGTGGAACGGACAACCGCGCGAGGCGGTCATGTTGAGGCTGAAGTAGCCGTGCCGTTCCAGCCACAGCGTCCGGTAACGTTCGATGTCGATCAGGTCCCAGGCTGGGAGGCCGGCGAGTTGTGCATCCGGCGGTTGGATGCCGAGGCGGGTCGTTCGCGGTTCCCCGCCGTCGAGGATGGAAATGCCGGATACGCCAGCCACCCAGCCTTGGGTATCGGTGTGCGGGATCGAGTCCAGTCGCTCAATCAACCGGGCGAGCGCCGCGATGCCTTCGCCCATCAGCACAACGTCGGCGCCTGCGGCAAGAAAGACTTCCGGCTGATCGGAAGCGTCCGAACCGGCGACGATCACCCGCGCGCCGCGCGCGCGTGCCGAGGCGATCATCCGGCATGCGGCTTCGCGCATCCGGCCAAGACACATCTTGGTCAGGAAGTTGAAGTTGTCCTCATACAGGACCACGACATCCGGCTGCGCGGACGGCAGGGACCGTTCGTACGCCTCGACGCCTTTGGCAAGCATCGCGTCGAACAGCGTGACGGTGTGTCCCATCCGCCGCAGCAGTGCGGCGACCTGGATGGTCGCGAGTGGGGGGTAGGGCTTGCCGCGTTCCCGCTGCTTGGGGTCGTACTCCAGAAAATAGGAATGGGTGACCTGGATCTTCAACATCGGCGAAGAAACCCTCTGGGACGCCTTCCCGAACAGCGCATGAGAGTGAGTGCCGCAAGCCGTGCTGCAGGTTGCCGGCCGTGTTTCGGGTGGCGCTTGCACCGGATGCGCAACTTTTTCCTCCCGGTTCCGCACCTACGGTGCCATCCGGAGATTGCGAATCGTGCGATCAAACCTGGAGCCTTCGATCGAGCGTCACGGCGCGATCCAGGCTGGCGATCGGTGTCGCCGGAAGGTGTTACCGCCGCCCGAACCCGCTTGCCCCTCCCCCAGCGCAACCAAGCGGGTTCTGGGTGGCGTTTTCCGTTTCGAGAGCGACAGCCACGATTTGATCGGCTTGGTCGAGGCCGCGTACGGAGGGCTGCCGGCCCAAACGTTCCCGGACGTCGCCGCCGAATTCCGGGTCGAAATGCAGTTGCTGCCGCGGCGCGCGAATCCGTGGACGATCGAGCCTCCGGCGCCGCGGATACGGCAGGAAGGCAATCGGCTTCGCGCCGACATCGATGCGTCGAATTACGTGGTGATCGACCCCGCATGCCGGTGCGCGCGGGTCGTGGCATCGGAGGACATGCTGCAGCATGCGTATCATCTGCGCTGCGAATTGATCGAGTTCGCGGTGTTCATCCTGGCCGCGCGCGGGATCGGCCTGGTGCCCTTGCACGCCGCGTGCGTGGGACGCAACGGCCGCGGACTGCTGATACTCGGCGGCAGCGGTTCGGGCAAATCGACGCTGGCACTGCACGGCCTGCTGCGGGGATTGGATCTGCTTGCCGAGGACGCGGTTTTCGTGCATCCGTCGCACCTGTTGGCGGCCGGCGTGCCCAACTATCTGCATTTGAAAAGCGATGCCCTCGATTTCGTGGCGAACGGCGCGGTCCGCGGCTGGATCGCGCATGCGCCGGTCATACGCCGCCGCAGCGGCGTCAGGAAATTCGAAGTCGATCTGCGGCAAGGATACGGCCGGCCGGCCACGTGTCCGTTGGCGTTGGTCGGCGCGGTGTTCGTGTCCGCCCGAGCCGCCGATCGTCCCGACGCGTTGTTGACGCGGCTTGGCGCGTACGAAGCAGGATGCCTGCTCGAAGCCGACCAGCCCTACGCGCCGAGCCAACCCGGTTGGCGGTATTTCAAGCGGGAGATCATCGACAGGGGTATCCATCAATTGCGGCGCGGACGTCATCCGCGCGATTCCGTCGATGCGCTCTGCCGATTGCTCGACTGACGCGCGCTGCGCGTCCGCGACAATGGCCACTTCGGTTTTGCCGCGGCGCCGACGTTTCGACCTGCTGCGTGAATTCGCACCCGTAATCGGGCGCGCCGACGCGATCCGCGCGGGCGCACACGTGCTGTTGTCGTTGATCGCGGCGCTGATGGGAAGCGTCGCCGCCATCGTGCTCGTTCCCCTGATCCAATCCGGTCGCGCACCGATGTTCGGTGGCCACGTGTTGGCGCTGCCGGCGAGCGCCGGGGCGCTGATGGCGATCTTCGTGGCGGCGATAGGAAGCCACGTATTCCTGCGCTGGTTCGTCTCGGGACTGGGCGCCCGCATCGTCAGCAACTGCGCCATGCGATTGCGGGACAGGGTGCACGCGCGGCTGATCGATGCCGACGTCGCCGCCCTGAACGGGTTGACCTCGGCCGAAATCGCCAATGTCCTGACCGCCAACGTCGAACTCGTCACCCAGGGAGTCGGCGCGACGTTGCAGTTGCTGGTGGCCGGCGTGACGACCGCCGTCAACCTCGCATTCGCTTTCTGGGTATCGCCGGTGCTCACGCTGGTCCTGCCGGTGCTGGCGGGACTCGGTCTCGTTGCGATGCGTTGGCATGGGCGCGAGCAGTCGCGGGTCAGTCGGCAATACGTCGAAGACACGACCCGGCTGTTCTGGTTCAGCGAGGACTTTCCGCGACGACTCCGCCACGTTCGTTCGTTCGAACGCGAAGACACGGAAAGGGCCGGTTATGGCGCGACCTCCGCGAGGCTCGCGCATGCCTATCGGCGCCAGATCGAATTGACCGCGTCCGGGAAACTCGTCGTGGAACTGCTCGCGACGGTCGGCATGGTCGGGGTCTTCCTGATCGCCGGGCATTGGCACGGCGTCGACCAGGCATCGTTGATCGCGGTGGGCCTGTTGCTTGGCCGCCTGCTGCCCTACATGGCTTCGACCCGCCACAACTTCCAGCAGCTGCGCCTGGCCGTGCCGGCATTCGAACTCTGGCAACGCTATGCGAACCTGGACCAGGCTCGGCGGTCCGCGCAAACGGCGACGGACACCCGCGACACTGCACGGCGCCTGCACATCGAACGCGTGCGGCTGGAATGGCCTTCGCTGCGCGTCGATGTCGAGGACCTGGCGCTGGTTCCCGGGGAGTTGACGCTGGTTGCCGGCGACTCCGGCATCGGCAAGAGCAGCCTGGTGGATGTTCTGGCGGGAATGACGGCGCCGGTGTTGTTTGCGGCGCGCAGTGACGGACGTTTAGTGGATTTCGACACGTACCGCCAATTCGTGCGCAAGGGTGCCTATGTCAGCCAGAGCGTGCACCCATGGCAGCGCACGGTCCGCGAGTGCCTGCTGTGGGCCGAGCCTGGCAGCGCCGACGAACATTTGCGCAAAGCACTGGCGGATGTGGGCCTCGACGTGCGCCTGCGCGGTGCGCACGATGGTCTCGACCTGGAGCTGCAAGGCTCGTCCTGCCGATTGTCCGGCGGTGAACTGCAGCGGCTGCTGCTGGCCCAGGTAATCCTGCGGCAACCGGTGATTGCCGTGCTGGACGAAGCCACCGGTGCGCTTGATGCACATTCCGAAATGAGCGTGCTCGCCGCATTGAAGCGGCGCTTGCCACGAACGATCCTGATCGTCGTGTCGCACCGGCCCGGACCGCTCCGCATCGCGGACCAATGCCTGCGCATCGGTCGCGGTGGCATCGCGACGGTCATGAAGACAGGCATGGCCGGCGCGAGCGGTGGTGTGGGCGCATGGCCGCGCGCAAGGGTTTGATCAGGCCGCGCGCAGAACAAAAAGAAGACCGCGCCTTCCAGGCGCCAGATGAACGCGTCTGTCGCGATGCGCCGCGTTCCTGTCGCAACGCAGCCGGGAGCCCTCAAGCCGCGAACGGCAGCGCGTCCAGGTCGACGTTGCCGCCACTCAACACCAGTCCGACGCGCTGGCCTGCGAAACGTTCGCGTTGCGCAAGCAGTGCCGCAAGCACGACCGCCGAGGAAGGCTCGATCGTCTGTTTGAGTTCGGCCCACACCAGGCGCATCGCCGCGAGCGTGGCGGCATCGTCCACCGTGATGACTTCGACGCGATGCGCCCCCAGCAGCGCGAAATTCGGTTCGCCGATGGTCGCCCGCAAGCCGTCGCAAATGGTGTGCGGCACGATGTCGGTGACGCGCTGGCCGCGCTGCAGGGATCGGAATGCATCGTTGGCGCCCGCGGGTTCGGCGCCGACCAGTCGCGCCTGCGGCGACAAGGCGGCAAGCGCAATCGCGCAGCCGGAAGCCAGCCCGCCGCCGCCAATCGGAACAATCACCGTATCGAGATGCGGGATCTGCTGCAGCAGTTCCAGCACGATCGTGCCCTGGCCCGCCATCACGCGCGCATCGGCGTAGGGGTGCACCAGCGTTGCCCCGGTTTCGCGCTGCACTTTTGCGCAGGCTTCCTCGCGTGCGGCTTGCGTCGGCGCACAGCGGTGCAGGATGCCGCCGGCGCGTTCGATGTTGGCGAGCTTGGCGGCGACCGCGCCTTCGGGTACCACGATATGCGCGGGAATCTTGCGGGTCCGGGCGGCCAGCGCCAACGCTGCACCATGGTTCCCGGACGAGTGCGTCACCACCCCGCGTCCGGCTTCGTCATCGTCCAGCGACCACACCGCATTGCAGGCGCCGCGAAACTTGAACGCTCCGCCTACCTGCAAGTGTTCGCACTTGAACAACAACGTGGCACCGGCGAGTGCGTCCAGTTCCGCTGAACGCAGTACCGGCGTCACCCGCGCATGTGCGGCGATCCTCGCCGAGGCGGTATGGATGTCACGAAGGGTGGGGGCTGCGAATTCGGCCATGGCTCGGCATCTTCAAGGCAAGTAGGTATCCATTTTGACACCGGCGCGCGTTGCCGATCCGTCCCGATGGTTGCGAACCGACGCATGGCGAAAATCAGCCAGCGGCGATGCGCCGCAACAGCGCGGCTTCGCGCGCGAGGCGTTCGATGCCGCTCCAATCGCCGGCCTCGAGTTTGTCCGAAGGCGCGAGCCAGGAACCGCCCACGCAGGCGACGTTCGGGAGCGCAAGGAATTCCGGCGCGTTGGAGAGGCTGATGCCGCCGGTGGGACAGAACCGGATCTGCGGCAACGGACTGGCCCAGGCGGCGAGCAGCCTGGCGCCGCCCGCCGGTACGGCAGGGAAGAATTTCAAATGCGAGTAGCCGCGCTCCAGCAGTGTCATGGCCTCGCCGGCCGTGGCGACGCCCGGCAGAAGCGGCAGTTCGTCATCGTCTGCGGCATCGAGCAACCTGGGCGACGCGCCGGGCGAAACCGCGAAACGCGCGCCGGCCGTGCGCGCGGCTTCGAGTTGCGTGCCGTCGAGCACGGTGCCGACCCCCACCACAGCGCCTTCCACTTCGGCGGCGATCGCGCGGATCGCATCCAGCCCGGCCGGTGTGCGCAGCGTGACTTCGATGGCGCGGATGCCGCCGGTCACCAGCGCTTTCGCCATTGGCACGGCATGCGCTGCATCATCCACGATCACCACTGGCACCACCGGGGCGAGCGCGAGGATTTCGGCGATCCGATGCTGCTTGGTTTCCTGCGAAGTCATGGCGAAAGTCCGTGCAGAGGTCGGGATCAGGCGTCGGCCGCATGATGATGGTCGTGCTTGCCGAAGATGGTCGCGCCGGCATCGGCCGAACCGACCGCGTTGCGCAGGTTCGCGAACAATTCGCGGCCCATGCCGACGTGGTGCGCGGAAAGATCCGCGTGTATTTGCGTGCGCGCATCCCATTCCGCTGCGTCCACTCTGGCTTCGAGCGTACCGGCGATCGCGTCGAGACGGATCACGTCACCGTCGCGCAAGCGTCCGAGCGGGCCGGCGTCGAGCGCCTCCGGCGTGACGTGGATGGCCGCCGGCACCTTGCCGGATGCGCCCGACATGCGCCCGTCGGTGACCAGCGCAACGCGATGACCGCGGGCCTGCAGCACGCTCAAGGTCGGCGTGAGCTTGTGGAGTTCCGGCATGCCGATCGCCTTCGGGCCCTGAAAACGCACCACCGCCACGAAATCCCGATCCAGTTCGCCGCGGTCGAACGCCCGCTTCACGTCGTCCTGGTCGTGGAAGATCACGGCGGGCGCCTCGATCACCAGGCGATCGCCCGGCACCGACGATACCTTGATCACCGCGCGGCCGAGGTTGCCCTGCAGCACGCGCAGGCCGCCGTCGGCGCGGAACGGTTCCGCGGCGGGACGCAATACGTCGAGGTTGCCGCTGCCGGTGACCTCGTGCCATACGAGTTCGCCGGTTTCATCCAGCGCCGGGGTGCGTCGATACGCATCCAGCCCATCGCCCCATACCGTGCGCACGTCGCCGTGCAGCAGGCCCGCATCGAGCAGGGAGCCGATCAGGAATGGCATGCCGCCGGCGCGATGGAAATGATTCACGTCGGCGTGGCCGTTGGGATACACCCGTGCCATCAGCGGCACCACGCCTGAGATCGCATCGAAGTCCTCCAGCGTCAGCACGATGCCCGCCGCCGCCGCGACCGCAACCAGATGCAACAGATGGTTGGTGGAACCGCCGGTGGCATTGAGACCGACCACGCCGTTGACGATGGTGCGCTCGTCCACGAGTCGGCCGACCGACGCGTAATCGTTGCCGAGCGCGGTGATCTCGGTGGCGCGCTGCACCGCCGCGACGGTGAGTGCTTCGCGCAGCGGCGTGTTGGGGTTGATGAAGCTGGCGCCGGGCAGGTGCAGGCCCATGATCTCCATCAACATCTGGTTGGAGTTCGCGGTGCCGTAGAACGTGCAGGTGCCAGGCGCGTGGTACGACGCGGCTTCCGCATCCATCAATTCCTCGCGGCTGGCCTTGCCCTCGGCGAAGCGCTGGCGCACCGCGGATTTCTCGTCGTTGGGAATGCCGCTGGGCATCGGGCCCGCCGGGACGAAAATCGTCGGGATGTGCCCGAAGCTCAGTGCGCCGATCAGGAGGCCGGGCACGATCTTGTCGCAGATGCCCAGCATCAATGCCGCATCGAACATGTCGTGCGACAGCGCGACCGCGGTCGCCATCGCGATCACGTCGCGCGAGAACAGCGACAGTTCCATGCCGGCGCGCCCCTGCGTGATGCCGTCGCACATGGCGGGCACGCCACCCGCCACCTGTGCGGTGGCGCCGAGCCTGCGCGCGGCGCGGCGGATCAGTTCGGGATACGGCTCGTACGGCTGGTGCGCCGAGAGCATGTCGTTGTACGCGGTGACGATGCCGAGGTTCGGCGTCGCCTCGCCACGCAACGCGGCCTTGTCGTCTGCGCCGCAGGCCGCGAAGCCGTGCGCGAGGTTGCCGCAGGAAAGCTGGCGGCGATGCACGCCCTCGCCGCGTGCGTTGTCGATCCGCGCGAGATACGCGCTGCGCGTGGCGCGGCTGCGTTCGACGATGCGTGCGGTGACTTCGGCGATGACCGGATGCAGTGACATGCTCAGCTACCTCGGTGTGTCGGGTTCAATCCTCGCCTTCGTGCCAGGTGCGGCCGTCGCGTTCGATCAACGCGACCGCGGCACTGGGGCCCCAACTTCCGGCGGTGTACGGGCGCGGCGCGTGGCCGCCGGCGGCCCACGCATTGAGGATCGGATCGGCCCAGCGCCACGCCGCTTCCACTTCGTCGCGGCGCATGAACAAGGTCGGATTGCCGCGCACCACGTCGAGGATCAGGCGTTCGTAGGCGTCGGGCTGGTCGACGCCGAAGGCTTCGGCAAAGCTCATGTCCAGCGGTACATGGCGCAGGCGCAGGCCGCCGGGGCCCGGGTCCTTGATGGTCAGCCACAGTTTCACGCCCTCGTCGGGCTGCAGCCGCAACACCAGCTTGTTTTGCGCCAGCGCGCCGGCGCTGCCTTCGAAAATCGAATACGGTACCGGCTTGAACGCCACCACGATTTCCGACACGCGTTCGGGCAGTCGCTTGCCGGTGCGGAGATAAAACGGCACGCCGGCCCAGCGCCAGTTGCCGATCTCGGCCTTGATCGCGACGAAGGTGCCGGTATCGGATTTCGCGCCGTCGCCCAGTTCTTCGAGATACCCGGGCACGCTTTGGCCTTCGGATGCGCCGGCGCGGTACTGGCCGCGCACGGTGAGTTGCGCCGCGTTGTTGGCATCGATGGGCTTCAGCGCGCGCAGCACCTTCAGCTTTTCGTCGCGCACCGCGTCGGGCGACAGCGACGAGGGCGATTCCATCGCCACCATGCACAACAGTTGCAGGATGTGGTTCTGCACCATGTCGCGCAGCGCGCCGGCGCGATCGTAGTAATCGGCGCGCCGGCCGAGGCCCAGCGTTTCGGCCACGGTGATCTGCACGTGGTCGATGTGGTTCGCGTTCCACAAGGGTTCGAACAGAGCGTTGCCGAAGCGCAGCGCCAGCAGGTTCTGCACCGTTTCCTTGCCGAGATAATGGTCGATGCGATAAGTCTGCGACTCGGCGAACACGCAGCCCACGTCATCGTTGATGCGGTTGGCGCTGGCAAGGTCGCGGCCAATCGGTTTTTCCAGCACCACCCGCGCCGCGCCCTGATTCAGGCCATGCCGGGCCAGCCGCTCGCAGATGTCCACGAACAATTCGGGTGAGGTGGAGAGATAGAAGACACGAACGTTGTCGGGTCGCTCGGCCAGCAATCCGGCCAAGCCATCCCAGCCGTCGTCCTTGCGTGCATCCAGTGCGCGGTAGCCGATCAGGCCGAGGAAGGCGTCGCGCTGTTCCGGCGTATGATCGCTGGCGTTGCCCAGCGCCACCCTTACCGCGGCGCGGTAACCGTCGTCGTCGAGCGGTTCGCGTGCCGCGCCGACGAGGCGGCTGCCGAGCCGGATCTGTCCTGCCAGGAACCGGTGGAACAGGGCAGGCAGCAGCTTGCGCATCGCGAGATCGCCGGTGCCACCGAAGATCACCAGGTCGAAAGGGTCGACGGGCAGGGACGCAGGAGTCACATCGCACCTCGAAATGGAGTTGAAGCCACGCGGCCGCGGTTCTGGTGTGCAGCAGCCGTAACATACCACTTAAATACCACAAAATACCACTTCGGGAACCCATGGCGCCGCATGACGGCGCCGTGGGATGGCATCCTGCATATATTGCGAGGCGGGATTGTCCCGGTGGTGCGCCATTGGTATGGTGCACGCCATGCAAAGCGCCCTGGTTGCCGAATACCGCCGCCTCAGCCGTGATCGGTCCGCGCATCAGCCGCTGGCCTACCTGCGGTTGCGCAGTGCGATTCGCAACATCATCGAGCGGCGCGTGGTGGAACCCGGCCATGCGTTGCCCAGCGAGCGCGATCTCGCGCAGGCGATCGGCCTGTCGCGCGTCACCGTGCGCAAGGCGCTCGCCGGCCTGGTCGAGGAAGGGGTGCTGATCCAGCGCCACGGCGCCGGCACCTTCGTGGCCGAGCGCATCGTCAAGCCGATGTCGCGCCTCACCAGCTTCACCGAAGACTTGCGTGCGCGAGGCCTCGACGCGCGCTCGGAGTTCTTCGAGCGCGACGTGGGCGAGGTGACGCCGGAGGAATCGATGGCGATGAACCTGTCGCCGGGTTCGCAGGTGGTGCGCCTGCATCGTGTGCGCTATGCGGGCGACGAGCCGATCGCGATCGAGCGCAGCGTGGTACCGGCCGACGTGTTGCCCGATCCGATGCTGGTGCGCGATTCGTTGTACGAAGCGCTGGAAACCCGCGGCTGCCGTCCGCGCCGTGCGTTGCAACGTTTGCGCGCGGTGCCGCTGAGTGCGCGCCATGCACGGCTGCTGCACGTGCGCGCCGGCAGCGCCGGCCTCAACGTGGAGCGGCGATCGTTCCTCGACGATGGGCGGGTCGTGGAATTCACCACCTCGTGGTATCGCGGCGACATCTACGATTTTGTCGCTGAGTTGCACGCGGATTGATCGGCGCCTCGTCACGCAGACGGCACATTTTCTGATGACGATTCGTTCTATGCGCGGTCCGCGGGCGTCTGGACGTCCAGATGGCCATGTGCCGAAGCCGCTCCGTTGTGCGATTCCAATGGTGTATCGCGCAGCCAGCCTTTCAGGGCCTCGTTCTGAGCGGCCAGCGGTTCGGCTGCGGCCGGTCGATCCAGCATCGCCGCGAGCGTGGAGGGCACCGGCATCGCACGGCCGATGAGGGGCTCGACTACCCCTTCGAACTTGGCCGGATGCGCGGTCGCCACCACCGCCCACGGCGCCGCGTCGCCGGCGTCGCGCAGGACATCCAGGACATGCACCGCGGTCGCAGTATGCGGACAGAACACCTCGCCGTAGGCGGTCGCATGGTGGGCGATCGTGCGGCGGATCGTGGTGTCGTCGACGCTTGCCGCACGCAGTGTCCGGCGCAATTCCGCGTCGTCGTTCCCGAACGTCCAGCGCAGGCGCTCGAAGTTGCTGGGCGCACCCACATCCATCGCGTTCGCGAGCGTGGCGATGGCGTCGCGCGGGCGGTAATCGCTGCCCTGGAAAAACTCCGGCAACGTGGCGTTGGCGTTGCAGGCGAGGCGCACTTCCCCGACCGGCAGACCGATTTGCCGCACCCACAATGCCGCCAGCGCATTGCCGAGATTGCCGGTCGGCACGATGAAGTTCAGCGGCGTCCCATGTCCGCGCCACCACTGCAGTGCGGCATGCGCGTAGTAACTCATCTGCGGCAGCAGCCGCCCGAGGCTGATGCTGTTGGCCGAACTGAGCGGGCGCGCCGCCTGCAGTGGCGCATCGTTGAGCGCGGCCTTGACCATCCGCTGGCAGTCGTCGAACCGGCCCCGTACGCGCAACGTGCGCACGTTGCCGCCGAAACTTCCGAGTTGATGCGCCTGGCGGGGTGAAACCCGCCCGTCGGGATAAAGAATCACGACTTCGATGTTCGGCTGGCGATGGAATGCGGCGCCGACGGCCGCGCCGGTGTCGCCCGAGGTTGCGACGAGGATCGTGAGCGGGCGCGCGTCCTGGCGCGGCAGTCGGCGGAGGCACGCCGCGAGAAAGCGCGCGCCCACGTCCTTGAACGCGGCGGTTGGGCCGTGGAAAAGCTCCAACACGAAGGCGTCGCGCTGCGGCAACGGACGCAACGGCGTTTCGAAATCCAGCGCTTCCCGGCAGACCGCGGGCAATTCGGCGGCCAGTGGATCGCCTTTGAAGAACGGTGCCAGCAGGGTTGCGGCGGTATCGGCGAGCGAGCCGTCCGGATCGAACGATATCGCATCGAGTCGCGGCAACGCCCCGGGCACGTACAAGCCGCCGTCCGGCGCGAGGCCGGCTGCAATGGCGCCACCGATCGTGACGGCGGGACTTTGGCCGCGGGTGCTGAGATAACGCAAGGGTTCGCTCATGGCATGGGCGTCTGGTCTGCCGCGTCGTCGACGCGTTCGATCAACCCCGCAGCGGGCGATTCGATCGGCGCGACGAATGCATCGCTTTGCATTCCTTCCGCCGCGAACGCGCCTTGCATCGCCGCGGCGGCGGCCTCGGCGTCAGCGCGGTTTTCGTACCAGCCGAACACGCTGGGTCCCGCGCCCGAAATGCTGGCGCCGAGCGCGCGATGGTCGAGCGCGGCCTGTTTTACGCGCGCGAAGCCCGGCACCAGCGATGCGCGACGCGGCTCCACCAGTACGTCCGCGAGGCCTTCCCGCACCAGCGCGGCGTCGCCGCGAAAACAGCCCGCCAGTACCAGTGCAAGGTTGGCACTTTGCGCGACGAATGTATCCAGCGCGTAGTCACCGGCGAGCGCGGCGCGTGCCTTGCGCGTTTCCAGCACACAATGCGGGTGCACCAGCGCGCAGTGCCAATTGCGTGGCACCGGGATGCGCAGCAGGCGATCGTGCGTCGCGAGCACCAGACCGCCCAGCAACATCGAACCCAGGTTGTCGCCGTGGCGGCTGCCGCTGGCCACGGCTTCGCCGTCCAGCGCGAAGCGGTACAACGCCTCCTGTGGCAACGGCTGTTCCAGCAAGGCATTGGCGGCCACCAGCGCGGCGACGCATGACGCCGCCGAACCGCCCATGCCGGACCCGAGCGGGATGCCCTTGTGGAGGGTCAATTCGAATCCGTGCGGCCACGAAAGCGCTTCGCACAACGCCAGCAATGCCATGCCTGCGGTGTTCAGTCGCGGCTCGCGCGGCAGGTCGGTGACCGCGCCATCGATCGCGGCGATGCGCACCATGGGCTCGTCGATCACGCGCACGTCGGCGCGATCGCCGGCGCCGGCCATGCTGTGGCCGAGGATGTCGAAGCCCACGCCGACATTGCCCACGCTGGCGGGCGCGAACGCGCGCGCAATGCGGGTTTGCGATCCGGTGACTGGCGGCCTGTTTTCGGTCATGTCGACGCTCATGATGGCACCGCCAACGTTTCGGCGATCCGCAGCACGTCGGCGAACACGACCGTGACGGTCACTTCCGGTCCCGCGCCGGGTCCCTGCACCACGGTGTCGGTTGTCGGGCGCAAAAACCGCGTAGTCGATCCATTCAATGTGTCCGCGCCGCCTTGCTTTTGCGATTGTGTTGGCGCGAACACGCCAGGTCGTCGCGCAGGCAATCGACCAACCGGGTCAGTGCCGGCACATGGCGGCCGCGCAAGGTGACTACGGCGGTGCGCACGCGTGCGAGGCGCGCGGGCACCTTGTGCACCGAAACGGCATCGCGCTGCGCATAAATGTCCAGCACCGAACGCGGGATCAGGCCGACCCCGACGCCCGAGGCGGCGGCGGTCAGGATGGCGTGGTAGGAAGCGAATTCCAGTTCGCGCGCCGGCACCACGCGCAGGTTCTGCAACCATTGTTCGAAGCGCCTTCGATAGGCGCAGCCATTGCCGCCCAGCACCAGCAAGGTACCGCCCACCATGCGCCGCGGGTCGTGCACCGCGTCGCCTGCCGCGGCCACCAGCACCAGTTCCTCGACATGCCACGGCACGCTGGCGAAACGCTGATCGTCCACGTCGTCGCTGACGATGGCCACGTCCAGCACGCCGGCCTGCAGCCGTGACAGCAACTCGCGCGAGTGCGCGGTCTGCAATTCCACCGAGATTTCCGGGTGGCGCTGATGGAATCCGGCAAGCGGTCGCGGCAGGCGGCTGGAGGCCACGCTTTCCATGGTGCCGAGGCGAAGGCGTCCGCATACCTTGTCGCGACGCACCGCGGCGCGCGTCTCGTCGGCCAGCGCCAACAGGCGATCGGTGTAGCCGACCAGCACGTCGCCCGCCGCCGTCAGGCGCAGGCCGCGTCCCTCGTGTTCGAACAATGGCACGCCCAGCGAAGACTCCAGTTGGCGGATGCGTGCGGTGATGCTCGATTGCGCGCGATTGAGGCGGGTCGCTGCACGGTTCATGCCGCCCGACTCGACGACGGCGCGGAAGGTCTCCAGTTCGCGAAGTTCCATGATCGATATTTCCGATAAATGATGCTCGAATAATTCGTTTTACCCGATTCATTGGCAAGCCTAGCATGTCCGGCCTTTCCCGTATCGAGCCGCCCATGAACCGCGAACTCCGTACCGCCCTGACCGGCATGGTCATCCTCGCCCTCGCGCTCGGCATCGGGCGTTTCGTGCTGACGCCGTTGTTGCCGCTGATGCAGGCCGACGACGGGCTGACGCTGATCGCCGGCGGCTGGCTGGCGTCCACCAACATGCTCGGCTACCTGTTCGGCGCGCTGTTGTGCGCGCTGTATCCGCTGCCGCCCCGCTTGAGCCTGCGCATCGGCGCGATCGGCGTGGCCCTCGCCACACTGGGGATGGGGCTGACCACCCATCTGGACATCTGGCTGCTGTGGCGGTTCGCGGCCGGAGTGGCTTCGGCTGCGCTGGTGGTGCACGGCATCGCCTGGAGCATGGCGCGACTGCGTGCCGCCGGGCGTCCGCTGTTCGAACACGTAGTGTTCAGCGGCACCGGTGTCGGCATCGTCGGCAGCGGCTTGCTGGTCGCGGCGGCGCGACCCCTTGGTGCATCGTCATCGGCCTTGTGGATCACCTTCGGCATCATCACCGTCGCACTGTTCGCCGCGGCCTGGCGGCGCCTGGGCGAAGACGACGCGATCGCCGCAGCCCCTTCCGCATCGTCCGGCGTGGCGTCGCCCTCGGGCCCGGCATGGGCGCTGGTGGTGACGTACGGCCTGCTGGGATTCGCCTACACGATTCCCGCCGCGTTCCTGCCGCTGATCGCCGAGCAGCAATTGCACCTGCCGGCCTTGCGCGAATGGTTCTGGCCATTGTTCGGCGCGGCGATGGCGGTTTCCACGCTGGCGCTGCGCTGGTTGCCGGCGCGCGTGAACAACCGCACCGTGCTCGCCGCGTGCAGCGTCTGCCTGGCGGGCGGAATGCTGCTGGGCGTCGCGGGCCACGGCGTCGCGAGTCTGGTACTGGCGACTTTGCTGGTCGGCATCGCGATGATGCCGGCGGTGATGTACACCATGCGCGAGGCGCGCCTGCTGGCGCCGCGCAACCCCGTGCGCCTGATCGCCGCGCTCACCATCACGTTGGGTATCGGCCAGGCAGCAGGGCCGGCGTGCGCTGCGTGGCTCGCCGCACGCACGGGCGGCTTCGACCTGCCACTGATCGCGGGCGCCGCGGCCAGCATGGCAGGCATGATTTGCATGCTGGTACGCCGGCCGCGCCGCGAAACCAAATCGTCCATGGATGTCATCTCCAGCGCTTCCGGCGCCAGCCCTTCGCGCCTGTGCCAGAGGCACTCGTGACGCGGTCCGCCCGGTTTGGACGCCCACGCCTCCGGGCCCGCCAACCCCGAAAACAGGAAGCCGTTCACGTTTTGGGGTTGGCGCTACGGCCTGCGTGCGGCGACTGATAAAATGGACCGATGGATACAGAAAATACCGTGGACCGCTTCGCCGCAGAATCCGTCGTTCGCCTTGCCGATTACCGCGCGCCCGCCTGGCGCGTCACGCACGTCGAGTTGAAGTTCGAGCTCGGCATCGACGAAACCCTCGTCCATTCGAAGCTGACGCTCGCGCAGGATCGTGACGAACCCCTGCGCCTCGATGGCGAGGACGTGGCATTGCTGGCCGCGCGGCTGGACGGCCGCGCGCTTGCGCCGCCCGACTACGCGGTCGACGTCGCCGGCCTCGTGATCCACGGCGCGCGCGACGGCAGCGTGCTGGAAATGGACGTGCGCATCGATCCGGCCCGCAACAGCCAGTTGTGCGGGCTGTACCTGTCGGGCAAACGCGAACACGGCTTCCTGCTGACCCAGTGCGAAGCGCAGGGTTTCCGCCGCATCACGTTCTTTCCCGACCGCCCCGACGTGTTGGCGCGTTACGACGTCACGCTGGTCGCCGACAAGGCGCGGTTCCCGGTGCTGCTGGCCGGCGGCGAGGAAACCGAGTCGGGCGAATTGCCGGACGGCCGCCATTTCGCGCGTTTCGTCGACCCGCATCCGAAGCCGAGTTACCTGTTCGCGCTGGTCGCGGGGCGGCTCGAAAAAATCGAGCGCGCCTACCGCACCGCCGAGGGGCGCGACGTGACGCTGCGTCTTTGGGCCGAGGCCGATGCGATCGCGCGCTGCCATTACGCGATGGATGCGCTGGAGCGTGCGATGCGCTGGGACGAGCGCGCCTATGGCCGCAACTACGACCTGCCGGTGTTCAACGTGGTCGCGACCCACGACTTCAACATGGGCGCGATGGAGAACAAGGGCCTCAACATCTTCAACTCGAAGTACC
>DAIUEL010000037.1:0-17197 GCA_036845145.1 Rhodanobacteraceae bacterium
GCACGCCCGCGCTGGCCGACCCCGCGCTGTGGGTGGCGAAAAGCGCCACCGCCACGGTCTATCTTTTCGGCACCGTGCACGTGCTGCCCGAAGGCTCCAAGTGGCACTACCAGGCGCTGGACAAGGCGCTTGCCGACAGCGACACCTTGTACATGGAAGAAGACGACGACGATCCCGTCGGCATGCAGATGCTGGTGCTGCAATATGGGATGGATCTGCAGCATCCGCTTTCGAAGCAACTCAGCGATGCCGACCGCGCAAGGCTGGATGCGGCCGCCAAAGCCATCGCCCTGCCGGGCGGCGCGGCCACGCTGGACACCATGAAGCCGTGGCTGGCAGCGCTCACGGTCACGGTCGCGCCGATCGTCAAGGCTGGCTACGACCCGAAGTCCGGTGCGGACAAGCAACTGCAGCGCACGTTCGAGGCGAGCGGCAAAAAGGTCGATGCCTTCGAGACCGCCGAGCAGCAGATCGAGTACTTCGCCAACCTGCCGTCGGCACTGCAACTGGACCTGCTGCGCAACGTGCTCGACGATTACGCCAAGGGCCCGGAGCAGATCGAGGCGCTGGTCCACGCCTGGCAGGCCGGCGACGTGGACGCCATTGCGAAGAACGTCAACGGCAGCATGCGCGAACAATATCCCGACTTGTACAAAGTGCTTCTGGTCGACCGCAACAGGAGCTTCGCCAGGCGAATCGAAACGCTGCTGAAGGGCGACGACACGATCTTCGTCGCCATCGGCGCCGGCCACCTTGCAGGTCCCGACAGCGTGCAGATGCAGCTCGCGAAGCTCGGCATCGACACCGAACGCGTGCATTGAGCCGCGCGCGCCGCGACAATTCCCCGGATCAAAACAGAAGTCCCGGTGCGATCCGGGACCACGGATAACCATGGCACCGCTGGAAACCAACTTCGAACAAATCCCGTTGCGCGAGTACGCCGAGCGCGCGTACCTCGACTATTCCATGTACGTGGTGCTGGACCGCGCCCTGCCCTTCATCGGCGACGGCCTGAAACCGGTACAACGGCGGATCGTGTACGCGATGAGCGAACTGGGCCTCGCAGCCACCGCCAAACCGAAGAAGTCCGCGCGCACGGTCGGCGACGTGATCGGCAAGTTCCATCCGCACGGCGACAGTTCGGTATACGAGGCGATGGTGCTGATGGCGCAGCCGTTCTCGTACCGCTACCCGCTGATCGACGGCCAGGGCAATTTCGGTTCTTCGGACGATCCCAAATCGTTCGCGGCGATGCGTTACACCGAATCGCGCCTGACCCCGATCGCCGAATTGCTGCTCAGCGAATTGCCGATGGGCACGGTCGACTGGGCGCCCAACTTCGACGGCACGCTCAAGGAACCGTCGTGGCTGCCGGCGCGCATGCCGCACCTGCTGTTGAACGGTTCCACCGGCATCGCGGTCGGCATGGCCACCGATATTCCGCCGCACAATCTGCGCGAAGTCGCCTCCGCGTGCATCCACCTGCTGGATGAACCGTCCGCGAGCGTTGCGGAACTTTGCGAACACATCAAGGCACCGGATTTTCCGACTTCGGCGGAAATCATCACGCCGCGCGGCGAGCTGACCGCGATGTACGCGACCGGCAATGGTTCGGTGCGTTGCCGCGCGGTCTATGTCGAGGAACGCGGCAACGTGGTGCTGACCGCACTGCCGCACCAGGTCTCGCCCGCGAAGATCATCGAGCAGATCGCCGCGCAGATGCGCGCCAAGAAACTGCCGATGCTCGAAGACCTGCGCGATGAATCCGATCATGAAAACCCGGTGCGGCTGGTGCTGATTCCGCGCTCGAACCGCGTGGACACCGCGGCGATGATGCAGCACCTGTTCGCGACCACCGACCTCGAGAAGAGCTTCCGCGTCAACCTCAACATGATCGGCTTGGATGGCCGGCCGCAGGTCAAGACGCTCAAGCAGATCCTCGAAGAGTGGTTGCGTTTCCGCAGCGACACGGTGACGCGTCGCCTGCAGCATCGCCTCGAAAAGGTCGAGCGACGCCTGCACCTGCTGGAAGGCCTGCGCATCGCATTCCTCAACCTGGACGAAGTGATCCGCATCGTCCGCCACGAGGATGAGCCGAAACCGGCGCTGATCAAGCGCTTCAAATTGTCGGAAGAACAGGCCGACTACATCCTCGAAACCAAACTGCGGCAACTCGCGCGACTCGAGGAAATGAAGCTCAATGCCGAGCGCGACGCGCTGGAAGAGGAACGCGCGAAGATCGAGGTGACGCTCGGTTCCAAGGCGCGCCTGAAGACGCTGATCAAGCAGGAACTCAAAGCCGACGCCGAGAAATACGGTGACGTGCGCCGCTCACCACTGGTAGAACGCGCCGCCGCGCATGCGCTGGACGAAAGCGCATTGGTCGTGTCCGAGCCCGTCACCGTGGTATTGAGCGAAAAAGGCTGGGCGCGCGCAGCCAAGGGCCACGACGTCGACGCCGCGGAACTTTCCTACCGCGAGGGCGACAAGTACCTCGTCAGCGTACGCGGCAAGAGTGCGCAACAGGCCGTGTTCATCGACTCCTCCGGTCGCAGCTATTCCACGGCCGCGCATACGCTGCCGTCGGCGCGCGGCAACGGCGAGCCGCTGACGGGACGCTTCACGCCACCGCCGGGCACACGCTTCGACGCGGTGGCGATTGGCGACAACGCCACGAAGCTGATCCTAGCAACCGATGCCGGCTACGGGTTCCTGACCCGATTCGAAGGGCTGCTCGCCAACAAAAAGGCCGGCAAGCAGGTCATCAACATGGACCACGACGCACGCGTGCTCGCACCCGCGTACGTCAACGATCCCGCGCGTGACCGCGTCGTCGCGGTGACGACCGAAGGACACCTCCTGATGTTCTCGGTGGCCGACTTGCCGGAACTCGATCGCGGCCGCGGCAACAAACTGATCGAAATTCCGAAGGCCAAACTGAAATCCGGCGAGGAACGCGTCGCGGGCGTCGCGGTGGTCGCGGAAGGTTCGGGCGAGGTCACGCTGTACGCCGGCCAGCGCAAGCTGATCCTGAGGTGGGCCGATCTCGTCGAGTACGGCGGCAGCCGCGCACAACGCGGCGGATTGCTGCCGCGCGGGTTGCGACGGGTGGACCGGATCGAAACGACGGCTTGATCAGGATCTGTACGCTTTGCCGCAGCCAAGGCACAATCGCGCGATGCATGGCGAATACAAGATGCCAGGCGGCAAACTGGTGGTCGCGGACTTCGAAGTCCGCGACGGCAAGTTGACGCGCGTGCGGATCAGCGGCGATTTTTTCCTGGAACCGGATTCCGCGCTCACCATGATCGACGTGGCGCTGGAAGGCATGCCCGCGGCGGCTGACAGCACGCACCACGCCGCGGTGATCCAGGCCGCGCTGGGGCCGAACGTGCGGATGTTCGGCGTCTCGCCCGAGGCCATCGCGGTGGCGGTGCAACGCGCATTGGAGATGCCGGGTTGAACCGCAGCGATTGGAACGATTTCAAGTGGCGGCTGATCCACGCCGCGCCGCAACCGCCATCGTTGCACATGGCGATCGACGAAGTGCTGACGGACGAGGTGGCGGCGCGACGCCGGCCCCCCACCCTGCGCGTGTGGGAATGGTCATCGTCGTGCGTGGTGATCGGGCGCTTCCAGTCGCTGCGCAACGAAGTCGACGCCGAAGCCGCGCACCGGCACGGCATCGAGGTGGTGCGGCGCATCAGCGGCGGCGGCGCGATGTTCATCGAGCCCGGCAACACCATCACCTATTCGCTGTACGCGCCGGAAACGCTGGTCGCGGGCATGAGCTTCCAGGAATCCTACGAATTCATGGATGCGTGGGTGATCGACGCGTTGCAGGGTCTCGGCATCAATGCGTGGTACCAGCCGCTCAACGACATCGCATCGCCGGCCGGCAAGATCGCGGGCGCGGCGCAAACCCGTCGCGGCGGCGCGGTGCTGCATCACGTCACGATGGCCTATGACATAGACACCACGAAGATGCTGGACGTGCTGCGGATCGGGCGCGAGAAATTGTCCGACAAGGCGACGCAAAGCGCGGCCAAGCGCGTCGATCCGCTGCGCAGCCAGACCGGATTGCCGCGCAGCGACATCATCAAGAAGATGATCGCCACGTTCCGGCGTCGCCACGGACTCGCTCCCGGCAAGTTGGAACCAGCGGAACTGGAACGTGCCGTCACGCTGGCCGAATCGAAGTTTTCCTCGACTGCGTGGACCGGCATCGTCCCGTGATTTTTACATCATTCGTGATCGCTGCGTCACGAGACTTTCGAGCATCCAGGCCCGTTCCGCGGCCGTGAGACGCCAGAACGGCCATCCCTGGCCTGGCTTTCACAACGAATCTTGCAACGCTTGGCGCAGGTCCAGGTGAACGGCACAATGGCGCGACCGCCCAAGGACCTGCCATGCGCTGGATTCGACGCGTCGCCCTCGCGCTGATCGTCATCGTCGTGATCGTGCTGGCAATCGGCTGGCGATTGCTGGCGGGCAGCCGACCGCAGACCGACGGCACGGTGACGGTGTCGGGGTTGTCCTCGCCGGTCACCATCGTGCGCGACGCCAACGGGATTCCCACGATCACTGCGCAGAATCGCCGTGACCTCGCGTATGCACTCGGTTATGCACACGGGCAGGAACGCTTTTTCCAGATGGACTTGCAGCGCCGCGATGCCGCGGGCGAACTGGCCGGACTGGTCGGACCGAAGGCGCTGCCGCGCGATGAAAACCATCGCCAGCACCGGTTCCGCGCGCTGGCCGAACGCGTGCTGGCTTCGCTGCCGCAACACCAGCGCAGCCTGGTGGACGCGTACACGCAAGGTGTCAACGCGGGACTCGCGCACCTTTCCGTGCGGCCGTGGGAATACCTGCTGCTCGATGCCAAACCTAAGCCGTGGACGAATGCCGACAGCCTGCTCACGATCGACGCGATGTATTTCGATCTCAACCAGGACGGCACCAATGCGCGCGAACTGAACATCGCCCGCCTGCGCGCCGTGCTGCCGAAGCCATTGGTCGATTTCCTGCTGGCGCCTTCGCCGCGCTGGGAAGCACCGATGCAAGGCGACCCATTGCAACCCGTGCCGATGCCGAATGCGTCGGCGTTCGATCTGCGCGGCGATCCCGCGCCAGCGGTCGCCTTGATGCGTGGTGCACGGGCGATTGTGCGTTCCAATGCCGCCCATGTCGGCGTCGGCAGCAACGGCTTCGCCGTGGGTGGCGCGCTCACCGGCGGCGCGGCGCTGCTGGCCAACGATCCGCACCTGCACCTGCGCGTGCCGAACATCTGGTATCGCGCGCAATTGCGCTATCCCGATCCGGCCGATCCGCAACGCATGATCGAACTCAACGGTGTCACCTTGCCCGGTGCACCGGCCATGGTGATCGGCAGCAACGGCCACATTGCCTGGGGGTTCACCAACAGCGGCGGCGACTGGATGGACTGGGTGCGGGTGACCCGCAATCCGGCCGATCCGTCGCAATACGCAACACCCAATGGCTGGGCCGCGGTCGCCAGACACGACGAAACATTCCAAGTAAAGGGCGCGCCCGACGCGCACATGACGGTCGAGGACACGATCTGGGGGCCGATCATGGGCAAGGCGCCCGATGGCACTCCGCTGGCACTGGCATGGATCGCGCAGGATCCACGCGCCGTCAACCTCAACCTGATGAAACTCGAAACCGCGACCACGGTGGAACAGGCCCTCGCGATCGCGCCGACCATGGGCATCCCGCCGCAGAACCTGGTGGTCGCCGACGCGCAGGGCCACGTCGGCTGGACCCTCGCCGGCAGCCTGGTTCCGGTTCGCGCCGGCATCGATCCGTCGGTGCCCTCCGACTGGTCTAAGCCGGGCACCGGCTGGACCAGCTACGCCGATGTCGCGCAAGTTCCGCGCATCGAAAACCCGTCCGACTCGCGCATCTGGTCCGCCAACCAGCGCATGGTTTCCGGCGACGCGTTGCAACTCCTCGGCGACGGCGGCTACGACCAGGGCGCGCGGGCGCAGCAGATTCGCGACGATCTTCGCACGCGCGATCACTTCATTGCGCGCGACATGCTGGACATCCAGCTCGACGACCGCGCGCTGTTCCTCGTGCGCTGGCAAAAACTGCTGCTGGATGTGGTGGCCGCGTCGGACGATCCGAAAGCCAAAGCGCTGCAACCCTTCGTGCAAGACTGGAAGGCGCGCGCCGCCACCGACAGCGTCGGCTACCGGATCGTGCGGATGTTCCGCGACCAGGTGCGCGAAGACGTGCTGGCGCCGTTCACCGCACGCGCTTCGGCCAAATGGCACGATTTCGAATGGCCGACGGCATCGGTAGGCGAATACGCAGTGTGGACGCTCGTGACGCGAAAGCCCGCATGGCTGCTCGATCCGAAATCCAAGGACTGGAACGCGTTGCTGGCCGGCGCCGCGCGGCAGGTCGCCGATGCACTGGCCGCGCAGCCGGGTGCGCTCGCCGACAAGACCTGGGGCCGCCACAATGCTGCGAAGATCGGCAATCCCCTGTCGGTGGCGCTGCCCCGGTGGCTCGCGCGTTTCTTCGACATGCCACACGTTGGACTGGCCGGCGACAACGACATGCCGCGCGTGCTGCATCCATCGTTCGGCGCGTCCATGCGGATGAACGTGCAACCCGGCAACGAGGCGCACGGCATCCTGGAAATGCCGGCGGGCCAGTCCGACAATCCTCTGTCACCGTGGTTCGGCAGGGGCCACGCAGCGTGGGTCGACGGGAAACCTGCCCCGTTCCTGCCGGGTGCCGCGAAATATCACTTGACGTTGCAGCCGTCGCACTGATCGGCTTCGACCGCAACCCGAGTGCGGGCGTGCTTGCGCCAACCGGCACGAACCCGCGAACATCGCTCCATGGACTCACGACGACGCGTGGCCGGCCCGGTCGGCACATTGGCAAGATCGTTGAGCGTGCTGGTCGCGGCGACGCTGCTGGTCGCGTGCGCACGTGCCTCGCAAGGCGTTGCGAGCCATGACATCGTGTTCGAGAACGTGCATTACCGCATGGTGACGATCGACCTCGCCACGGCCGACCTGGGATTGCACTGGCGCGATCCCGAGACCGGCAAGCCGTTTTCGAGCATCGATGCGCTGCAGAAGTGGGGCGCCAGCCGCGGACGCAAGCTGCTGTTCGCCAGCAACGCGGGCATTTATGACGCACAGGGCGAGCCGCTCGGGATGTACGTGGAGAACGGCAAGACGCTGAAGCCGCTCAACACGGCGCACGGCGATCCCGCGGCGGGCAATTTTTCGCTGCTGCCGAACGGCGTGTTGGCGATCGATGCCGCCGGCCGCGCGTCGATCCGGACCACCGCCGATTTCGCGGCCGCCGATCCGCAGCCGAAATGGGCCACGCAATCGGGGCCAATGCTGGTGATCGACGGCAAGATCAATCCTGAATTCGTCGCCGACTCGGACAGCACCAAGTGGCGCAACGGCGTCTGCGTGCGCAAGCCTGACCAAGTCGTGTTCGTGGTGAGCACCGCGCCGGTGAACTTCCACACCTTCGCCACGTTGTTCCGCGACGAGCTCGGCTGCCGCAACGCGCTGTACCTCGACGGCACGCTCTCGCAAATCTACGTGGACGGCGATTACTACGGCGCGCCCGCGTTCATGGTGAAACCGTATGCGGGCATCTTCGCGGTGTTTGCACCCGCGAACGGCGAATAGCACGTTCGAAGTTTCGGCCGGTTTCCGTCACTCCCCACGACACCCGGTCGCCCGTCAAGCCGCGCCGCCGAGGCGTGGTTGACTGGGCGTACAGTGCTGTTTCTTATACTTTACACATTTATATATGTCTTTATTTCGAAGGCTGGGTACTTTAGGTGCCGCGACCCGGGCATTTGCGCCCGATCGCATCATGCCGCGACCAGCGGCCACCAAAACAGGGGAATCGACCATGCGATTGAAATCACCGGCTGTGGCGCCCTCGCTGGCGCTGAAGGACGTGCACGGCAAGCCCGTCGCGATTGGCGGCGCGAGCGGCCGGCGCACGCTGCTGTGCTTCTTCCGTGATGCGGCCTGCCCGTTTTGCAATTTCCGCATCTACGAACTGACCCGCCACCATGCCAGCCTCTCGGCACTCGGGCTGGACGTGATCGCGGTGTTCACCTCGACGCCGGAGGAAGTGCGACGATTCGTCGCGCGCAAGCCGAGGCCGTTCGTGGTCATCGCCGATCCGACGTCCAGCGCCCACGAGGCCTATGGCATCGAACGTTCGTTCTGGCGCAAATGGAAAGGCATCGTCACCCGCATCCCGACGCTGCTGAAGGGCTTGCGCCTCGTCGGCTTGGCAGGTTTCAACACCACCAACCTGATGCCCGCGGACTTCCTGATCGATGAGGATGGCCACGTCGTGGAAGCGTATTACGGCAGCGACGCGGGCGACCGCATCCCGTTCGAGCGGGTCGAGCTGTTCCTCGCGAAGGGTCTGTTGAAACGCGCCGCGATCGCGGCGTGAACCAAGGGTCCGGTCAACGCAGAAGTCGCTCGGCGATCGCGACATGGATCGCCGGCAAGCGTTCCAAATCGTCCAGCGAGACGCACTCGTCGATCTTGTGGATGCTCGCGTTGACGGGGCCGATCTCGACCACTTCTGCACCGAGCGGCGCGATGAAACGGCCGTCGGAGGTGCCGCCGCCGGTGCTGGGTTCGGGTTCGATGCCGCAGATGTCGCGGCAGGCATCGATCACCGCCTCGCGCAGCCTGCCGCCCTCCGGCGAGTGGAACGACTCGCCGGAGAGATTCCATTCGATCGTGCAATCGATGCCGTGCCTTTTCAGGACCGCTTCGGTGCGCTCGCGCAGCGAATCCGCACTGCTGGCCGTGCCGAACCGGAAATTGCCATCGACGACGACACTGCCCGGAATCACGTTCAGCGCACCGGTGCCGCCGTGGATGTTGGAAATCTGGAACGTGGTCGGCGGAAAATCCGCGTTGCCATCGTCCCAACGCGTGGCGACAAGTTCGGCCAGCGCGGGCGCCACCGCGTGGATGGGATTCCGGGCCTTTTCCGGATAGGCGACGTGGCCCTGCACGCCGTGCACGATGAGCTTCAACGACAGCGAACCGCGACGCCCCACGCGGATCAGGTCGCCCAATCTTTCCTGCGATGACGGCTCGCCCGCCACGCACCAGTCGATGCGCTGGCCGGATTCGCGAAACAGCTTCGCCACCCTGCGCACGCCGTCGAGATTGAGCGGGCCTTCCTCGTCGCTGGTCAGCAGCAGCGCGATGGTTCCCGGGTGATCCGGATGCGCGGCGACGAACTGCTCCAGCGCGACCACCATCGCGGCGACCCCGGATTTCATGTCCGCCGCGCCACGGCCGTACAACTTGCCCGCACGAACCGTCGGCTGGAACGGCGGCGACGTCCATTCCGTTTCGGGCCCGCTCGGCACCACGTCCACGTGACCGAGGAACGCCAGCACCGGGCCGCTTTCGCCGTGCGTCGCCCACAGGTTGGCGACCTCGCGAAAGCCCAGGTCCTCGCAGCGAAAACCACATGCATCCAGGCGCCCGGTGACGACGTCCATGCAACCCGCATCGTCCGGCGTCAAGGAGCGGCGGCGGATCAATTCGCAGGTGAGATCGAAGACTTTCGACATTTTGCGCTCGCTGAAAGCCAAGGCTTCAGCATAGCAATGTGCGCGCGAACCGCTAGCGTCACCCCGTGATCGCAGTGCCGAGCAAGTGCCCCACGCCGAACGTCACCGCGGCCGCCGCGGCGGTGATCATGAACTGGCGCGCGATGGAAAAAGCGAGGCCGCGGCCGGTGAAAAGGGACGTGCCGATCGCGATCAGGCACAAACCCAGGAACGTCGCGCCCATGCTGGCGAACATCGCGGCGCGGCCGCCCAGGAAGAAATACGGCGCCACCGGGAAGATCGCGCCGAACGCGAAGAAGCAGAACGATGAAACGGCCGCGCTCCATGCGGAGCCGCCGAGTTCGGACGGATCGACACCCAGATCCTCGCGCACCACGGTGTCGAGGGCGGTGCGCGGCGTTTCGGCAAGATGCTCGGCGAGATGCTTGGCTTTCGCGCGCTCCAGGCCTTTGTCGCGATAAATGCCCGCGATGCGCCGCACGCCCTCTTCGGGCGCGACCGCCAGACGCTCGGCGCGTTCGGTGATCTGCGCCTGGTAGAACTCGCGGGAACTGTTCACCGACAGCCATTCGCCCAGCGCCATCGAACATGCACCCGCGACCAAACCCGCCAATCCCGCCAGCAGCACGGCGTGATTGCCGGTGGCCGCGCCGGCCATCCCCATCACCAGGCTGACGTTCGACACCAGCCCATCATTGGCGCCCAGCACCGAGGCGCGCAAGGTGTTCCCGCCGGCTGCACGATGGCGGTGCACGCGAACCGCACGCGCCTCGTCGCTCGCGAAATGATCGCGATGCCCGGCGCGATCCACCGGCGTTTCCAGATGATCGGCGTGTTCCAGCCGCACCACGGTCGGCATCACGAACCCGGTCCCGAACCATTTCGCGAGCGCGCCCAGTATCCGGACGCGGGCGCGAGGTCGGGACGGCGGCACCTTCGCCCCCAAGGCGGCGATCCGCGACTCCCAGAACGCCGCGTTGGCACGCTCGCCCGACGCGATGCGCCGGTACGCCCGCGCGAGCCGAGGGTCGGAAGCCACGGCGGCGAGGCGCGCGTACAACGCCTCGTTGTCACGTTCCACGCGCAGGTTCTTGAGATAGCGGCGGGCGCGCGGATCGATCACGCCAATGATGTGCCGAAGATTTTCTTGAAGGCGTTGTCGCTGAAGCCGACGCTGACTTCGCCGTTGTCGCGCACGACGATCGGTCGGCGGATCAACGCGGGATATTCCTTCAGGAGCAACGTCCACTCCGGATCGCTCGCGGGGTTCTTGCGTTGCGGTAACAGGTTGCGCCACGTCGTCGAAGCCTTGTTGACCAGTTTTTCCCAGCCACCGAGTTGGTTGGCCCAGTCCTTCAAGGTCGCCGCCGGAACCGGATTCGCACGATAGTCCACGAAGCCGTATTTGACGCCGAAGCGGTCCAGCCAGTTGCGCGCCTTGCGGCAGGTGTCGCAGGTGGGGAGGCCGTAGAGAGTGGTGTTTGGCATGGATGAAGTTCCTGTAGGAGTGCGCCTGCGCGCGATGGTCGCCTGCAGGCAGGCTCCTACATCCTCAGCAATTCGTTGATCGACGTCTTCGCACGCGTCTTCTCGTCCACGCGCTTGACGATGATCGCCGCGTACAGATTGTGCGAACCGTCCGCGGCGGGCAAGCTGCCGGACACCACCACGCTGTTCGCGGGCACGCGGCCGTAGCTGATTGTTTTGGTGGCGCGATCGTAGATGCGCGTCGATTGCCCGAGATATACGCCCATGCCGAGTACGCTGCCGCGTTCGACCACCACGCCTTCCACCACTTCCGAACGCGCGCCGATGAAGCAATCATCCTCGATGATCGTGGGGCTGGCCTGCAGCGGTTCCAGCACGCCGCCGATCCCGACGCCGCCGGAAAGATGCACGCGCGCGCCAATCTGCGCGCAGGAACCCACGGTTGCCCAGGTATCGACCATTGCACCGGGACCGACGTACGCACCGATGTTGACATAGGTGGGCATCAGCACCGCATCCTTGCCGATGAATGCGCCGCGACGCACCAGCGCGCCCGGGACCACGCGAGCACCGGCATTGCGGAACGCCAGTTCGTCGGCGCCCGCGAATCGCAGCGGCACCTTGTCGAACGCCGCCATTGGACCGCCATCCATCACTTGGATGTCGCACGCGCGGAAGTACAAGAGGATCGCACGCTTGATCCATGCGTTGACCTTCCAGCCGCCCTGCCCGTCGGGCTCGGCCACGCGCCGTTCGCCGCTTTCCAGCGCGTCCAGCACCCGTTCCAGTGCATCGCGCAACACGCCCAGTCGCGCGGGTTCCAGCGATGCGCGCTGTTCCCACGCGTCGTCGATCAGACTTTCCAGTTCATGCATGTCAGGGCTCCGAAGCAGCCGCCATGCTGCCCGGCGCAAGCCGGCGCTGCAATGCCTTGCGCAGTTCGTCCTCCAACGCGTTGTCCAATGGTGCGTCGTGGCGATCGCTCAATTCGAAAAAGTCTTCCACCTGGTCGCCGAAGGTCGCGATGCGCGCATCGTGCACGCGCACGCCGACGTCCAGGAATGCCTGCGCGATCGCGACCAACAAACCCGGCCGGTCGCTGCACACCAGCGCGAGCCGCGTCAGCGGCTGGCCTTCGGCACCGTGGAAGTCGATGCGCGGCGGCCGCTGGAAATGCCGAAGCCGCCGCGTGAGCCCACGACGCGCCGGCACCGTCCGCAAATGCGTGGCGCCGAGCACGCGCGACAACGCTTCGCGCAAATCGGTCGTGCGCTCGGCCGGCACCGGCGCCTGCGTCCCTGCCTCCAGCACCGTGAACGCATCCAGCGCGCGTCCGTCGCGGGACGTCATCACGCGCGCCGCAACCACGTCGAGCCGCATCCGGTCGAGCGTCGCCGCCGCCGCCGCGAACACGCCATCGCGATCGGGCGTGGCCACGAACACTTCGGTGCCGCCGCGCACGTCAGGCGGGCGTACCGCGACCACCGTCTGCGCATCCGGCGACTGCAGCATCGCGGAAAGCTGCCACGCCAGCGATTCCGGCCGTTGGCGCAGCAACGCCGCGTCGGGAAACGTGTCCAGCAACGCATCTGCTTTCGCCACATCGAGGCCGCGCTCGGAGAGCAGGGCCAGCGCGCGCTCGCGCGCTTCGCGGATGCGCACCTCGGCGCGCGCGGGGCGCAGCAGGTCGCGCCGCAGCACGTAGCGCGCGGCGACGTACAGATCCGCCAACAGACGATCCTTCCACGAGTTCCACAACTTCGGGCTGGTGCCGGTGATGTCGGCGATCGTCAGGAGATACAGCATGTCCAGCCGCTCCCAATTGCCGACCTGCACCGCGAAGCGATGCACCACCTCGGGATCGGCGATGTCCTGGCGCTGCGCGGTCACGCTCATCAGCAAGTGCCAGCGCACCAGCCACGCGACTTCCTCGATGTCGTCCTCGTCGAGGCCGAGGCTGCGGCAGAACGCGCGCGCCTCGGTTTCCCCCAGCTGCGAATGATCGCCGCCGCGGCCCTTGGCGATGTCGTGGAACAGCCCCGCCAGCAACAGCAGTTCCGGTTTGCCAAGGCGCGCGAACGCTTCGCAGGCCATCGGCAGCGAAGCACGGGTTTCCGGATCGGCGTAGCGCGCGATGTTGCGCAGCACCCGCAGCGTGTGTTCGTCGACCGTGTAGACGTGGAACAGGTCGTATTGCATGCGGCCGACCACCCGCGCGAACGGCGGCAGGATCGCGGCCAGCACGCCGTGGCGGTTCAGCGCTTCGAGCACCCGCACCGCGCCCGCACCGCGCCGCATCAGGTCGAGGAACGCTGCCAGCACCGCCGGATGGCGCGACAGCACCGTACCGTGCTCGACCAGGGCATGTTCGACCGCGCGCATGGTGGCCGCCGTGATGCCTGTGCAACCTTCGGCATCGAAGCGCTTCTCGAACACCCGGATCAGGCCTTCGGGCGCGCCGAGCAGCCAGGCGGGTTCGCGCAATTCCAACCGGTTGCCGCGCATCACGAAGTGCTCGTCGAGATCGCGCGGCGCCGGCAACGGGTGCAGGAATTCCTGCAGGCGCTCCAGCAGTTGCACCAGCAGGCGTTCGGTCACGCCTGCCGCGCGGAAGTAGTCCTGCATGAAACGCTCGACTGGCACATTGCCGGTGGCATTGGCGTCTTCGTAACCCAGCCGCGCCGCGACCGCGCGTTGCCAGTCGAACAGCAAGCGTTCCTCGGCGCGCCCGGCCTCCAGATGCAAGGCATAACGATCGCGACGCAGCATCACGCGCGCCTCGCGCAAGGCGTCGGCCTCGCTCGCCTCCAGCAAGCGCGCCCGCACCAAGCCATCCAGATCATCGACGCCGACCAGCCGTTTGCCGAGCCAGCGGATCAGGTCGAGGTTGCGCAAGCCGCCGGGACCGTCCTTGAGATCGGGTTCGAGGTTGTGGGTGGTGTCGTCGTAGCGCGCATGGCGTTGCGCGCGTTCTTCCAGCTTGGCGACGAGATACGCGTCGGCCGGCCACAAAGCGGGATCGCGGATCAAATCGTGCAATTCGCGTTCGAAGCGTTCGGCGCCGGCCAGCCTGCGTGCATCCAGCAGGCTCGTGAAAGCGCCCACGTCTGCGCTCGCGATTTCGCGGCATTGCGCGAGCGTGCGCACCGCCTGGCCCGGGGTCAACCCGACGTCCCACAGGCATGCGAAGAACGCTTCCAGCGCGCGCGCCAGCACGTCATCCGCATCGGGCGCGTGCAGCACCAGCAGGTCCACGTCGGAATGGGGAAACAACAGCCCGTGTCCGAATCCGCCGACCGCGAACAATGCCGCGGCATCGGCTTCGCCCGCATACGCCGACCAGACGTGCGCACACACCGTGCCCACCGTCCGCGCGCGCGAACGCGCGAGTTCTCTGGCCTCCGCGCCTTGCCGGAACGCGACCGTCAGTGCTCGTGCGTGATCGTCCAGCAACTGCCGCAGCGCCGCGCGGGCATCACGCGACACGCCCGCACGCGGCAGCGCCGGCGGCAGACGCGGCGATGGTGGAACAAGAAGCGGCGAGCTTTCGTTCGATGACATCGAGGCACCTATCGGACTGTTGCGATGCCCCACGCGAAGCGGCTGTTGTGAAAAGTCAGGCCACGGAAGGCCGTTCTGGTGTACCGGATCACCCGCGCTTCGCACAACGACGAATCCAAACGCAGCAGCGATCAGCGACGATCGCAAAAAAAGCCGATAAGTCAGGCCACGAAAGACCGTCCCGGAGTTGCCGGATCACCAGCGCCTCGGACAACAAGCACCCCTGAACGAAGCTGCGATCAGGGATGATCGCACAACTCAAGCATCCGGCCAGGCGGTCAACAACTCGTACCCATCGTCGGTGACCGCAACCGTGTGCTCCCACTGCGCGGACAGCGAGTGGTCCTTGGTGACCACCGTCCAGCCGTCCGGCATCTGCCGCGTGTTGCGTTTGCCGGCGTTGATCATCGGCTCGACCGTGAACGTCATGCCCTTTTCCAGCCGCATGCCTTCGCCCGGATGGCCGTAGTGCAACACCTGCGGTTCGTCGTGGTAGATGCGGCCGATGCCGTGCCCGCAGTATTCGCGTACCACGGAATAGCCGGCCGCTTCCGCATGCTGCTGGATCGCGTGGCCGATATCGCCGAGCGTCGCGCCGGGCCTGACCTGGCCGATACCCAGCATCATCGCCTCGTAGGTGGTATCGACCAGCCGCTTGGCCAGTATCGACGGCTCGCCCACGAAGTACATCCGCGAGGTGTCGCCGTGCCAGCCATCCTTGATGACGGTGACGTCGCAATTGATGATGTCGCCTTCCTTCAGCACCTTGCCGGGGCTGGGGATGCCGTGGCAGATCACGTGGTTGACCGAGGTGCACAACGTCTTCGGAAAGCCGCGGTAACCGACGTTGGCGGGGATCGCGTGCTGCACGTTCACGATGTGGTTGTAGGCGACCTGGTCGATTTCCTCGGTGGTGACGCCCGGCTTGATGTGATCCCTCAGCACGGCCAGCACTTCGGCCGCGAGCCGGCCGGCGACGCGCATGCCTTCGAGTTCTTCGGGAGTTTTGGGGATGACGGGCATAGGCTTGAACGGTCCGGATTCGCGGCGCGTGGGACGACTGCGCCATGGCACGGAGCCATCGACGGGGCGGGCGCGTCCGCTTGATCGGACAATTATCCATGATCCACGCGCCCCTTGCAGAGTCCGCCTGCCACACATTGCGCGCGTCGCCGATCTTCGATACACTTTGCCGGCTTTGCGAAAGTGAAGAGCCGCCCACGCCGGGCGTCACCGGCGAATCCACACGCAGACCTGCATCCATCGTGATGCACCGGCACCGGGGTCCTTCGCAAGAGGGTCGTTGCCGCGGGGCCTGCGGAAGCCCAACCCCGGAACCTGTTGCGCCAACCGCCGTCAATCACGGCCGCGCTCCTCGTCGAAACGAGGCGGGTTCCCACATCGGAGTTTCAAATCATGCCCCAAGTCACCATGCGCCAGATGCTGGAAGCCGGCGTGCATTTCGGCCACCAGACGCGCTACTGGAATCCCAAGATGGCGCCGTACATCTTCGGCGCGCGCGGCAAGATCCACATCATCAACCTCGAAGCGACGGTGCCGAAATTCACCGATGCGATGAACTACATCTCGGGTCTGGCGCAGAAGCGCCGCACCGTGCTGTTCGTCGGCACCAAGCGTTCGGCGCGCGAGGCGATCGGCGAGGAAGCCCAGCGCTGCGGCATGCCCTACGTCAACGCCCGCTGGCTGGGCGGCATGCTGACCAACTTCCGCACCGTCAAGCAGTCGGTGGCGCGCCTGAAGGAACTGGAAGCCGCCGAAACCGACGGCACCTTCGACAAGCTGGTCAAGCACGAAGTGCTGTCCTTGCGCCGCGAACGCGACAAGCTCGAGAAGTCGCTGGGCGGCATCAAGGACATGAAGAACCTGCCGGACGCGCTGTTCGTGATCGACATCGGCCACGAGAACATCGCGGTGCTGGAAGCCAAGAAGCTCGGCATCCCGGTGGTCGCAGTGGTCGACACCAATTACGACCCGTCGCTGGTCGACTACCCCATCCCCGGCAACGACGATGCGATCCGCGCCGTGCAGTTGTACGCGCGCGCCGCCGCCGACGCAGTGCTGGAAGGCAAGGCCGCGGCGCCGATCCAGGCACGTGGCGATGACAACGATTTCGTCGAGCTCGACGCCGAGGGCAACCCGGTCGCAGCGAAAGATGACGATGGTCGCAAGCCCCGCCGCGCGCCGGCGAAGAAGGCCGCGCCGAAACCCGCTGCCCCCGCCGCGGGCAACGGCGACGCGGAGTAAGCGCCCGATCACGGCGTTGCAATCGGCGCGGCAAGCCCCACCTCTTGCCGCGCTTCCGCAATTTCCCGCGGGTGGCGCCCAGCCCGCTCGCGGGCGAATTCACGGCCGTCGTGCCTCCCGCGCGACGCCCGTTCCATTTTTTGCGCCATTCCCATTGGCGCACCCAAGCTGACGAGGTAGCAACATGGAAATCACCGCCGCGATGGTCAAGGAACTGCGCGAGCGCTCCGGCGCCGGCATGATGGAGTGCAAGAA
>DAIUEL010000038.1:0-14438 GCA_036845145.1 Rhodanobacteraceae bacterium
TGCCGCACCGGGCAACGGTCCGGGGTCCACTGCCAATGGGAAATTCCCTCGGAGCACGCATCATAGCGCGGGGACTGGCGGGGGCCAAGGTTGACAAAGCCGTTTTTTGAATGAAAATTTTTACCAATCAGAAACAATGACTTATATCGTTAATATTCTGTTGATTCGAGAGTTGTCCACAGTACGCGAACGTACGGAGTGCCTTGAAACAGGCCTTGAAACGGACCTAGAATCGTGCCCGCGATGTGCGGCTTGGGAAGGAAGGTTTCGGCGCCTGCGCGCGATCTTTCCGCGCGCGATCACTTGCGCAGCAGGCTGTGCCGGAAACCGTAGCCGAAGTAGATCACCAGACCCAGCAGGGTCCACAACCCCATCAGCGTCCAGTTGTACCAGTTCTCCCAGTACAACAACATCAGGCAGCTCAGTACGCCGAGCGTGCAGGTGACGCTGGCGAACGGCACGCGAAATCGGCGAGGAAGGTCGGGCCGGGTCCGGCGCAGGATCAGCACGCCGGCGCACACGGCGACGAACGCCAGCAACGTGCCCATCGATACCAGGTCGCCGAGCACGTCCAGCGGGAAGATGGCTGCGAGCAAGGCGATGCCCGTGCCGGTGATCAGCGTATTGATGTGCGGCGTGCGGTGGCGCGGATGCAGCCGGGCGAATACCGGCGGCAGCATGCCGTCGCGACCCATGATCATGAAAATGCGGGGTTGCGCGATGATCATCACCAGCACTACGGACCCCAGCCCGAGCAGCGCGCCGATCTCGACCAGCCAGCGCAGCCAGTTGAGTTGCGGATGCGCGGCCACCGCCGTGACCACCGGTTCGGCCGTGCCGAGTTGCGCAAACGGGATCAGGCCCGTCAACACGGCCGCCATCGCCACGTACAGCACCGTGCAGATGGCCAGCGACGCCAGTGTGCCGATCGGCAGGTCGCGTTGCGGGTTCTTGGCTTCCTGCGCGGCAGTGGAGGTGGCCTCGAAGCCGATGTAGGCGAAGAACACCAGGGTCGCCGCGCGCATGATGCCGCCCCAGCCGTATTTCTCCGGACCCTCGGCGGGCGGGATGAACGGGTGCCACAAGTCCGGATTCACGTAGTGCCAACCGGCCACAATCACGATCACGATCAAGGTGACTTTAAGGACCACGATTGCGGTGTTGACGCCGCTGGATTCGCGGATGCCGACGTAGCAAAGCCAGGTCAGCAAAAGCACCAGGATCACGGCTGGCAGGTTGAGCAGCGCGCCGGTGACAACGAGGTGCTTGTCCACGAACGCGATCGGCGCGTTGGTGAGCACGTCGGGCAGATCGAACCCCAAGTGCCGAATCAGGCTCTTGAAATAGCCGGTCCAGCTCACCGCCACCGCCGACGCCGACACGCCGTATTCCAGCACCATGTTCCAGCCGATGAACCAGGCCGCGAACTCGCCGAGCGTGGCATACGCGTAGGAATACGAGCTGCCCGACATCGGGATCAACGTCGCGAATTCCGCGTAGCAAAGCGCGGTGAAGCTGCAGACGGCGGCCGCGATCACGAACGACAGCAGCACCGCGGGACCGGCGTGCTCGGCCGCGGCTTGCCCCGTGATCACGAAGATGCCGCCGCCGATCACGGCGCCAATACCGAGCGCGGTAAGTCCCCATGGCCCGAGGGTGCGCCGCAACTGCACGCCGCCGTGGACGTCGTCCGCGGTCGTGGCCTCGCCAACGGGTTTGCGTGCGAGCAACTGCCCGAGAATGGTCACGGCGCCCCCCGTCGCGCGTGCGCAACATGTGCTGACGCGGCGTACACGGCGGGACGGAATACCGGCGAAAAAATCGGGCGAGCCTGAAAGCCCGCCCCGAACCGTTGCGCCATCACACCACTTCGTCCAGCGCGTGCGTCATTTGTTCCGGCGACATTTGGCTGCGCTTGTAGCCGTACAGGCGATAAAAGATCAGCCCGATCGCCGCCCACACCACGAACACCACCTTGGCGACGATGCTGAGGTTGACAAACAGCAACAGGCAGCCGGCGACGGCCAACGGACACACGATCCACACCAGCGGGGTGCGGAACGGGCGCTTGCGCTCCGGCTGGCGTTTGCGCAGGATCATCACGCCGATCGACACCATCGCGAATGCGAGCAGGGTGCCTGCGTTCGACGTGTCGGCCAGTTTTCCGACCGGGAACAGCGCCGCGCACAGCGACACCACGATGCCGGTCACATAGGTGATCACGTGCGGCGTGAAGAAGCGCGGGTGCACCTTCGAGAATACGTTGGGCAGCAGGCCATCGCGCGACATCGTGAAGAAGATGCGGGTCTGGCCGAACATCATCATCAGGATGACCGACGGCAGCGCCACGATGGCCGCGAGTTCGATCATGACCGCAACCCTCGGATGTCCGAGCGTGCTCATCACCTGCGCCAACGGTTCGCGGCTGCATACCAGCGCGTCCGAATTGCCGCACGCCGCCGCGAAGGCGGGCGTGCCCGGGTCCAGGAATGCGCCGGTCGCGCTCGTGAGCGGCTGTGCACCAACCGAACCGGCTGCGCCATAGCCCACCAGCAGGTAAAAGATGGTGCAGATCACCAGCGCGGCGATCAGCCCGATCGGGATGTTGCGATTGGGATTGCGGGTTTCCTCCGCGGCAGTGGAAACCGCATCGAACCCCACGTAGGCGAAGAAGATGGATGCCGCCGCACCCAGCACGCCGATGCCATTGCTGCCCACAGGGCTGCCCCAGCCGGTCGGAAGGAACGGGTGCAGGTTCGCGTTCTTGACTGCCGGCACCGCGATCACGATGAACGCGGTGAGCGCGATGATCTTGATCGCCACCAGCACGGCGTTCACGCGCGCGCTCTTGGAAGTACCGATCACCAGCAGGCCCGTCACCGCCACGCCGATCAGGAAAGCCAGCAGGTTGAACCCGCCGCCGAGCGTCGGCCCGACTTGCAGCCAATGCGGAAGCGACAATGCGCCCGGCTCGACCAGTCCGAAAATGCCGCTGTTGAGCAGGCCGTTGACGTAGCCCGCCCAGCCCACGCACACCGCCGTTGCGCCGATCGCATATTCAAGCACCAGCGCCCAGCCGACGATCCATGCGATCAGTTCGCCCATCACGCCGTAGGAGTAGGTATAGGCGGAGCCCGATACCGGCACCATGGCCGCGAGCTCGGCGTAGGCGAGCGCTGCCAGGCCACAGACGGCCGCCGCGATCACGAACGAAACCATCATGCCGGGGCCGGCCTTCTGGGCCGCTTCGGCGGTCAGCACGAAAATGCCGGTTCCGATCACCGCGCCGATGCCGAGCAAGGTCAACTGGATCGGACCCAACTGGCGTTTCAGCGATTTCTTTTCGGCAGTTGCAAGAATCTGGTCAAGCGGCTTTACACGCCAGAAGATCATTTGTGCTCCCAAATCACGTCGGGTCCGCGGTGGGGGAACCGTGGGCGGGCACACCCTGCGCCCAGATGAATCCGTCGACGCTGCCCCTCGAAGCGGCGCGGGCTTGCGCCGTGGCCCAAGCGCCCCGTACCTTACTTGCGCTTTTATTCCGCCACAAGCGCCGGAAGGCACGTTCGCGCATTCGCAAACGCGTCATGCTCTGCCGGCGAATTCCCCGGTCAACGTGTTTACCCACACCTTTTCGCCGGTGCTGATGTATTCAGGCACCTGGATTTCGATGCCGGTGTCGAGTTTGGCGGGCTTGGTGCGCTTGGTGGCCGAGGCGCCCTTCAATTCCGGGGCAGTATCGACGATCGTCAACGCGACGCTGGTCGGCACCTGCAGCGCGACCGGTGCATCGTCGATGAGTTGCACGTAATAACCCTCGACGCCTTCGATGATGTAGGCGGCGCTGTCGCCCACCAGGTCGGGGTCGAGCGTGTAGGGCGTGTAATCCTCGGCATCGAGGAAAACGAATGCATCACCGTCCTTGTAGGAATAATTCACCGCGCGGCGGGTCAGTTCCATTTCCTTGAGGTCGTCGTCGGCGCGCAGGCTGAGGTCGAACTTGCGTCCACCCGGAATCGAATACAGCGTGAAGCGGAAGGTGACGTTGCCGCCGCGCGCCGTCGGCGAACTGCGTTCGAGGTCGCGCACCTGGTACACCGTGCCTTCGTGTTCGACCACGTTGCCTTTCTTGATATCGGAAGCTTTCATTTGGGCTGCAACCTCACCGCGCCATCCAGCCGGATCACGCTGCCGTTGAGGTAGCCATTGCCGATAATGAACGCCACGGTTTCGGCAAACTCCTGCGGCTTGCCTAGGCGCGAAGGGAAGGGAATCGACGCCGACAGCGATTCCTGCACCTGCTGCGGCATGCCGTCCACCATTGGCGTCCAGAAGATGCCGGGCGCGATGGTCATCACGCGGATGCCGAAACGCGACAACTCGCGCGCCATCGGCAGGGTCATGCCGACCACACCGCCCTTGGACGCGGAATACGCCGCTTGCCCGATCTGGCCCTCGTAAGCCGCGACCGACGCGGTGTTGACGATCACGCCGCGCTCGCCATCTTCGCCGGGGTCGTTCGACTGCATCAGCGCGGCGCCGGCCTTGGCGACATTGAAGCTGCCGACCAGGTTCACCATCACCGTGCCGGCGAAATTCTTCAGCGGCATCGGGCCTTCCCTGCCAAGCACGCGGCCGGCGCCGAGAATGCCGGCGCAGTTCATCACCATGTTCAGGCCGCCCATCGCATCGCGGGCGGCGGCGGCGTTGGCAGCGACGCCGTCCTCGTTGGTCACGTCGGTCTTGTGGAAGCGCGCCGCGCCGCCCAATTCCCTGGCGGCCGCCTGGCCCTTTTCCTCGTTGACGTCGAACAGCGCAACCTTGCCACCGTGCGCGACGATGTGTTGCGCGACCGCGTGGCCGAGTCCGGATGCGCCGCCGGTGACGACGGCCTTGACCTGATCGAGTTGCATGCGCGTTTATCCCGAAGTGCAAACCGGCGATTGTAGGGGAGCCGCGCGCGCGGCGACTACAACGTTCGGATGAACCAGCGGTCGCAGCCGTGGTGGCCGGTGCTGCCCATCGGTGCGCAAAGCGGCGTGAAACCCTGCTTGCGATACAGCGCCTGCGCCGCGTCCATGCCGGTGAGGGTTTCAAGATAGCAACGCTTGAATCCGAGTTCGCGCGCGGTATCCAGGCAGCGCGTGATCATCGCCCGACCCGCCCCGAACCCGCGCGCTGCGGGCAGGAAATACATCTTGCGCAGTTCGCACACATCGGGCTCGCCGTGGTCCAGCGGGGCCACGCCACCGCCGCCCACGACCTTGCCGTCGATTTCAAGCACGAAGTAGGCGCAGCGCGGCTGCGTGTACGCAGCATGCATCGCCCCGACTTCCGCATCGTGGATCGCGAAGCCCTCGCCGCCCGCGCCGAATTCGGGCATCACGCTGCGGATGATCGCGGCGATCGCGGCATCGTCCCGCGGTTCGATGGGCCGAAGAGAGAACCTGGGCCGAAGAAAAAGATGGGGGTCAGCGTGCATTTTCGCTCCAGGGATTGTTCGTCATTTGTGGCCGTCTCCATCCAAAGTGCACTCCGTCCCTGACTTTTGGCCCGGGTTTTCATTCGCCCATCCTGGCGCGCGTCACCCGGCTGGAAGTGGGCTTGCCAAGCTGCTTCGCCAGCCACCAGCCCGTTTCGACCAATTTATCCAGATCGACGCCGGTTTCGATGCCCATGCCCTGCAGCATGTAGGCAACGTCCTCGCTGGCGACGTTGCCCGTCGCGCCTTTCGCGTAGGGGCACCCGCCGGTGCCGGAAACGGAACTGTCCACGACGCGCACGCCTTCTTCGAGGCACACGAGGATGTTCGCGAGTGCCTGGTCGTAGGTGTCGTGGAAATGCACGGCCAGCGCCTTCATCGGCACTTCGTGCGAGACCGCGTGAAGCATCGCCCGGGCCTTCACCGGAGTGCCGACGCCGATGGTGTCGCCCAGCGAAATCTCGTCGCAGCCAAGCTCGTACAGGCGTTTCGAAACACGCACCACATCGCTGACCGGCACCTCGCCTTGATAAGGACAACCCAGCACGGTGGATACATAGCCGCGCACCCGCACCCCGTCAGCGCGCGCACGCTCCAGCACCGGGCGGAAGCGCTCGATCGATTCGTCGATCGACGCGTTGATGTTCTTCTGGTTGAACGCTTCGCTGGCGGCGGTGAATACCGCGATGCTGGTGACGCCGGCCGCACGCGCGCGTTCGTAGCCCCGCATGTTCGGAACGAGCGCGGGATAGTCGACACCGGGCTTGCGATTGATGCCGGCATACACCTCTTCGGCGTCGGCGAGTTGCGGCACCCATTTCGGACTGACAAAGCTGGTCGCCTCGATCGTCTCCAGACCGCACGCGGACAAGCGATCGATCAACTCGATCTTGACCGGCGTCGGAATGACGGTTTTCTCGTTCTGCAAACCGTCGCGGGCGCCGACTTCCACGATGCGAACGTGATTGGGGAACATGCGTTGTCCGATTCCGGGTGGTTGACGCGGTTCAAGGCGAAATGATGCCGGCGCGTGCCGATTGCAAGGCGGGCGACCGGCGCGAGGCCCCGATCACTCGTCCTTGAACTTGATCAGAACGGTGTCGGCTTCGACAAAATCGCCGGCAGCTGCGCCAATGCTTTCGATCGTGCCCGCGCGCGGCGCTTTCAGCGACAGCTCCATCTTCATGGCTTCCATGACCAGCAGTTCCTGGGCGGCTTCCACGGCATCGCCGGGCTTGGCCCGGACCAGCACGATCCGTCCCGGCATCGGCGCCGCGACCTGATTGCCTGCGGTGGCGTCGCTGGTTTCCCATGCAAAGGCGGGCACGCGATCGAATCGCCAGCGCGCGCCACTTGCGTCGTGCAACAGCACGCGCGACGCGTCGGCGCGGACATCGAATCGCTCCACCGCGCCATCGAATCGCGCACTCAAGGCGCGGCCGTTTCGCAGCGCGTCTTCGATGGTGCAGCGCGCTTCGCCGCTTTGCAGGCGGTAAGTGCCGGCATGACCCCAGCTTTCGATTTCAAAGCGCTGGCCGTTGGCCGACAGTGCGACGAGGCGCTTGCCCGCACGACCGACACGCCACGCGTCGGCACGATTCCATGGCGAGTGTGGATCGGCAGCGTCGTGGAAGACGTGGCTCTCGTCGTGCAGCAGCGCTGCCACCGCGGCGGCGAACAGCGTGCGCGCATCGGGTTCGGCATCGCCGGACACGAATTCGTCGAGGTGGCGATCGAGATAACCGGTATCGATGCGGTGTTCGATGATGGCGGGGTGCCGCACCAGCCTTTCAAGGAAGGGGACGTTCGATTTGGGTCCGGTGATTTCGCACGCCGCCAGCGCTTCGCGCATGCGCTGCAGCGCCGACGGGCGATCGGCGTCCCACACGATCAGCTTCGCGATCATCGGGTCGTAGAAGATCGTCACCGTATCGCCTTCGACCACGCCGCCGTCGAGGCGCACGTGGGCCGAAGCATCCGGCAGTTGCAGCCCGGTGAGTTTGCCGGAACCCGGCAGGAAGCCGTGGTCGGGATCCTCCGCGTACAGGCGCACTTCGATCGCATGGCCGCGCGACTCGACTTGCTTCTGCGGGAGAGGCAACGGCTCGCCATCGGCGATGCGCAACTGCCATTCGACCAGATCGATGCCGTGCGTCATTTCGGTAACCGGGTGCTCGACCTGCAAGCGGGTGTTCATTTCCATGAAATGAAAGTCGCCTTCCGGCCCGACGATGAATTCCACGGTGCCGGCACCCACGTAATTCACGGCCTTCGCCGCCGCAACCGCTGCCGCGCCCATCGCCGCGCGGCGGTCGGCGTCGAGGAAAGGCGAGGGCGTTTCTTCCAGCACCTTCTGATAACGGCGCTGCGCCGAACACTCGCGCTCGTCGATGTGGATCACGTTGCCATGCCGGTCGCCGAACACCTGGAATTCGATGTGGCGCGGATGCTCGATGTAGCGTTCCAGCAACATCGAGGCGTCGCCGAACGACGCCTTTGCGATGCGTTGCGCCGCAGCCAGGGCTTCCGGAAACTCCGCATCGCTGCGCACGATCTGCATGCCCTTGCCGCCGCCGCCGGCGGAGGGCTTGATGATCAGCGGGTAGCCGATCGTGTGCGCCCGTTCGGCGAGGAATGCATTGTCCTGGTCGTCGCCGTCGTAACCCGGCACCAGCGGTACGCCGTGTTTCGCCATCAGGTGCTTGGCGGCGGCCTTCGAACCCATCGCCTCGATGCTGGCCGGGTCGGGCCCGATGAACACGATGCCGGCATCGATGCAGGCGCGCGAGAACGCGGTGTTCTCGGAAAGAAACCCGTAGCCGGGATGGATCGCCTGCGCGCCGGTTTTCCTGGCGACCTCGATGATTGCGTCGCCGCGCAAATACGATTCGTCCGGGCGCGGACCTCCGATCGGCCATGCTTCATCGGCAAGGCGAACGTGTTGCGCGTTCCGGTCGGCCTCGGAATACACCGCGATCGTGTGGATGCCGAGCCGGCGGCAGGTACGGATCACGCGACAGGCGATCTCGCCGCGATTGGCGATCAGGACACGCTCGAACACTATTCTCCCTCCCAGTAATCGCGCGCGTCCTCGTGCCGCGCGAGATGTCGAAACCGCACGCGGCGTCCGTCGGCATCGTCGGGCAAATCTTCGTACACGCCGAACTTGCCGGAGTCCGGATATTCGCAGATCTCGATCGGCGCCATCGTGCTTAGCGACAAATAGCGCATTTCGGTGTTGCCGGTGTTGATGATCTGGTGCGCGGTTTCCGGACCGCCGGCGGGGCAGGCGATGACATCGCCCGCGCGCAACGGATGGCGCGTGTCGCCGTAGCGCAACTCGCCGTCGCCCTCGAGGATGAAGAACATTTCCTCTTCGGCACGGTGGCTGTGGAATGGGCAGTTGCGCTTGCCCGGCGCGACCACGGTGAGGTTGTAGCCGAGCTTGCGGGCGCCGATGCGATGGGCGATGTCGACGCGGCGGATATCGTAGTTGTCGGCGTTCGCACCGGTGGGCGCTCGTGCTGGATCGGGAGGGCCCACTTCCAGGTCGGCGATGTTGATGATGGGGAAGGCCATGCTTGTTCTCCGGCTCATTCGGGCGCGCGGCAGACGGCGCCGTTCCAGAAATGCGGATTGCCGTTGTCGTCGGATCCCGCGTGCGAACTGCCGCCGGTCTGCTCGGCGGTCACTTCCATCGCGATGAGGGTGCCGAGCGGTTCCAGCACGGCCTGGTGGAAATTCCTGCCGGCGAGGAAATCGGAAACCGGAAATCGGATGTGATCGAGCATCGCTTCACTCCTTCAGCCATGGTGGCGCATGTTTCTCGAGAAACGCGGAAAGGCCCGCCTGGCCTTCGGCCGATACCCGCAGGCGTGCGATCAGCCCGGCATTTTCGGTGTCGATGCGTGCGGCGGATTCGGCCGTCATTCCGGACGTGCGCAGCGCCAGGAGTTTGGCTTCGTGCTGCGCGACCGGGCCGCCCTTGGCGAGGAAGTGCAACTGCCGCTCGACGGCGTCATCGAGTTGTTCGGCGGGAACGCAGTGATGCAACAAGCCGATGTGCGCGGCTTCGGTGGCGTCGAAGATTTCCGCACTGGTGAACAGCCGCCGCGCGTGGCGCGGCCCAATGGCCTGCACCACATACGGTGCGATGGTCGCGGGCACGAGGCCCAGTTTCACTTCGGAGAGCGCGAACTTCGCGCCTTCGATTCCGATCGCGATGTCGCAGCAGGCGATCAGCCCCACGCCGCCGCCGTAAGCCGAACCATTGACGCGCGCCAGCGTCGGTTTCGGGAAGAACTGCAGCAGGCGCAGGAGTTTCGCGAGTCGCAGCGCATCGTCGCGGTTTTCTTCGGCGCCGGCCTGCGCCATCCTGCGCATCCAGTTGAGGTCGGCGCCGGCCGAAAAGGTGGCGCCCGCGCCCGTCAAAACCAGGGCACGAATCCCGGCATCGCCTGCCAGGAATTCCAGCGCGGCAGTGGTCTCGGCGATCAAGCCATCATCGAAGGCGTTGTGGACCTGCGGGCGGTTCAGCGTCAGGATCGCCGTGGTGTGCCTGCGCTCGAGCAGGATGGCATCGGCCATCGTCACGTTCCAAGCCAAAACGGAAAGGATAACGGTTCCGCGCAACCCTTACGCCTGAAGCATGCGGCCTGGCTTTCGTCGGTCTGGCGGGAGGTGGACCGGGCTTGTTTCGGGTTGCTTTTATAAATGCGAACGATTAGCATTTGCCGTCAGCGTCGACGTGCCGATGGGCAGATTCCGGAATCCATGTAATGCGCAGATTGATCCTGGCCACTGCGGCCGTTTTCGCGGTCGCCCTCGCGACCGCTGCCGGCGCGCAAGCGATGCCCGAGTACAAACTCGCGTTGCAGAATCACCAGTTCGAACCGGCCACGCTGAAGGTGCCGGCCAATACCAAGTTCAAGGTGTTGGTAACCAACCGCGGCGCCACGCCGATGGAGTTCGAGAGCGCTGATTTCAACCGCGAGAAGATCGTGCTGCCGAATTCCACGGTGGCGGTATTCGTAGGTCCGCTCGAGAAAGGCACGTACAAGTTCTTCGACGATTTCCACCAGGCCACTACCGGCGTCCTGGTCGTGGAGTGATCCTGACATGCTGGGCATAGCGCTACTCGTATTCCGCGAAGTCCTGGAAGCTGCGTTGATCGTCACGATCGTGGCGGCGGCGACGCGCGGCGTTCCCCGTCGCGCCGCGTTCATCGGCGGCGGAATCGCCGCAGGCGTAGCCGGTGCAATGATCGTGGCCGTATGCATGGGCTTCATCGAAGGTTCTTTGGGCGGCATCGGGCAGGAAGTGTTCAACGCGGCGGTGCTGCTGGCGGCAGTGGCGATGCTGGGCTGGCACGTCACCTGGATGTCCAGTCACGGCAAGCAAATGGTGCAACAGATGCACCGCGTCACCGACTCGGTAAAGGCGGGCTCGAGTTCGATCGCGATCCTGCTGGCGGTGGTGGCGCTGGCAGTGTTGCGGGAAGGTTCCGAGATCGTGCTGTTCCTGTTCGGCATGGCAGCAGGCGGCGCGGACCAGCTTGGCTTCTTCGCTGGTGTGCCGCTTGGGCTCGCAGGTGGCGTCGCGGTCGGCTTCTTGCTGTACTTCGGATTGCTGCGCATTCCGCTTCGTTATTTTTTCAGCGCGACCAACTGGATGCTGGTGGTGCTGGCCGCCGGGCTGGCCTCCAGCGCGGCGGGATTCCTGATCCAGGCCAATGTGTTGCCGGCCTGGGGCAACCAGGTTTGGGATACCTCATGGCTGCTGACCAACGGTTCCATCGTGGGGCAAGCCGTGCACGTCCTGACCGGTTATGAAGCGCGCCCGGCCGGCATGCAACTGGTGTTCTGGGTCGTGACGTTCGCGATCCTGGCGGCGGGCATGGGTGTCGTTTCCTCGCGCATGACTGCGCAGCGCGAGCGGGCGAACCGCGTCTCGAAACGCGTATCCAGTGGTGCCGCAGTCACGCGCGGTGCATGAACATTCTGCAGCGGAGCGGTCGATGAAATGCTTCCTGGTCGCTTTGGCAACGACAGGTTCCTGCCTGGCCGCGGCGTGCGTTTCGCTGGCCGTGATGGCGGCTGCGCCTGCTGCGACTCCTGGCCCGGAAACGGGCGAAGTCGCTGCGCTCAAGGCCGAGATCGCTCGGCTTGAGCAGCGCATCCCGGCGCCCGAACTGGGCCAACAGATGCTGGAACTGCAGATCCGCCACGATCGCCTGTGGTGGGCCGGCGAGGCCGGCAACTGGAACCTGGCGTATTACATGGTGAGCGAATTGAGCGAGGCCCTGCGCGGCATCGAGCAGAGCAACGGCGACGCCCCTGAATTGCAGCCGGACAAGTTGTCCGAAGTGATGCCGGCGATCATGGATCCGGCAATCCGCAACGTGCAGGAAGCGTTGGCGAAGAAGGACGGTGCCGCGTTCGCGAATGCCTACGATCGACTTTCGGCGTCCTGCAATGCGTGTCACGCGACGGCCGGCGTCGAATTCCTGCACATCCAGCGGCCGCAGACGCCGCTGATGGACAACCTGCGGTACGCGCCGGACGCGTCGACGCCTTGAAGCGGAACGTCGCCGGCCCGGGCTCGCCAGGGAACCTGACAGTCGAGATGGCGAAGGCCAAGGTTTCCGGCCTGCGCGTCCAACGCCCGCGTTACATCCGGAACACGCCGTAGCGTTCGGGTTCGATGGGTGCGTTCATCGACGCCGATATGGCGAGGCCCAGCACGCGGCGCGTATCGACCGGGTCGATGATGCCATCGTCCCACAGCCGCGCGCTGGAGTAGTACGGGCTGCCCTGGCGTTCGTATTGTTCGCGGATCGGCGCCTTGAAGGCATATTCTTCTTCGGCCGACCATTTGTCCCCGCGCGCTTCGATGCCGTCCCGTTTGACGGTCGCCAGCACCGACGCGGCCTGTTCGCCACCCATCACGCTGATGCGCGCGTTGGGCCACATCCACAGGAAACGCGCGCCGTAGGCGCGTCCGCACATCGCGTAATTGCCGGCGCCGAAGCTGCCGCCGATCACGACGGTGAACTTCGGCACGTGCGAGCAGGCGACGGCCGTGACCATCTTGGCGCCATCCTTGGCAATGCCGGCCTGTTCGTATTTTTTGCCGACCATGAAGCCGGTGATGTTCTGCAGGAACACCAGCGGCACGTCGCGTTGGTTGCACAGCTCGATGAAATGCGTGCCCTTGAGCGCGCTTTCCGAAAACAGGATGCCGTTGTTGGCGACGATGCCGACGGGGTAACCGTGGATGTGCGCGAAGCCGGTGACCAGTGTCTTGCCGTAGCGCGCCTTGAACTCGTGGAACTCCGATCCGTCGACGATCCGCGCGATCACCTCGCGGATGTCGAATGGACGGCGGGTGTCTGCCGGAATCACGCCATAGAGTTCTTCCGGCGGATGCCGGGGTTCGCGCGGCTCGGCCAGCGCCAGCGGCATCTTTTTCTTGCGATTGAGATGGGCCACCACGTCGCGCGCGATCGATAGCGCGTGGGCGTCGTTTTCGGCGAAGTGGTCGGCGACACCCGAAATGGACGTATGGACGTCCGCGCCACCCAGCGTTTCGGCATCCACGACTTCGCCTGTCGCGGCCTTCACCAGCGGCGGGCCGCCGAGGAAGATGGTGCCCTGTTCGCGCACGATGATGGTCTCGTCGCTCATGGCCGGCACGTACGCACCGCCTGCGGTGCAACTGCCCATCACCACCGCGATCTGCGGAATGTTGAGCGCACTCATCCGCGCCTGGTTGTAGAAGATTCGGCCGAAATGTTCCTTGTCGGGAAACACCTCGTCCTGCAACGGCAAGAACGCGCCGCCGGAATCGACGAGATAGATGCAAGGGAGGCGGTTCTCCAGCGCCACTTCCTGCGCGCGCAGGTGCTTCTTCACCGTCATCGGAAAATAAGTGCCGCCCTTGACGGTCGCATCGTTGGCGACCACCACTACCTCGATGCCGTTGACGCGGCCAATGCCGGTGATGATGCCGGCGGCAGGCGCGGCCCCCTCGTACATGCCGTGCGCGGCCAGCGGCGAAAGTTCGAGGAAGGGCGAGCCCGGGTCGAGCAGGGCGCGGATGCGCTCGCGTGGGAGCAGCTTGCCGCGCGCGACGTGCTTCTCGCGCGCTCGGGCGCCGCCTCCTTCGGCCGTGCGTGCCAGTTCGACCTTCAGCTCGTCGGTGAGTTTGCGCAGGTTCGCGGCATTGCCACGGAAGGTTTCGCTTTTGCTGTCGATGGCGGTGGAAATGACAGGCATGGTCGGCTCCATGGCGTGCGCGGGCGCATGAACCCGGCATTCTATCGGGCGCGACATGCTGCTCGAAATTGCCGGGGCGATTTTGACATTCCGGCGATGGCCAAATGGCGAACTCCTGGAATGTTGTTCGCAAAAAAAACCGGCCGCGCTAGGCGCGGCCGGTCGGGTCACTGCGAAAGCTGGAACGATCAGTGGCTGGAGCTGCCGCTGGCTGCGTTCTTCGCATTCTCGGCGGCGTCCTTGGCGGCGTTCTTCATGTTGCCAGCCGCTTCCTTCGCGTTCTGCGCAGCCTGCTGCATGTGGTCCATCGCGCTGGAGGAACCGGCCGCCGCGCCCGCGCTACCCGCCGAAGCGGCGTTCGCGGCCTGCTGGGCCTGCTCGGCGGCCGCGCTGGCCGCGGATGCCGCAGCGCCGGCCTGCTCGGCGCTTTGCTGGGTTTCGGTGTTCGGATTCGCTTCGGCGGCGGAGGCAGCGGCCGCGGCAGCGGACGACGCTTCGGCCGCATTCTGCTGTGCCTGGTCGGCGGCATTCTGCGCCTGCTGCGACGAGTTGCCGCAGGCACTCAGGGCAAGTGCCATCGAGCCGGCGAGTGCAGTCGCGAGAACGGTACGAGTGAACTTCATTTGATATCTCCTGGATTGGGCCGTGGAAAGCCACGGGAGTGGCCGCGCTATTAAACC
>DAIUEL010000038.1:14538-17001 GCA_036845145.1 Rhodanobacteraceae bacterium
GATATCTCCTGGATTGGGCCGTGGAAAGCCACGGGAGTGGCCGCGCTATTAAACCGCGTCTGGCTGAATAACGCCAGCATCTGGCTTTTTGCGGGCAAAAAACGTTCAGTCGCCGCTTACTGCATTCGGCGTACAACCCTGCAGCCCGCGCGTCACCGTCAAACCAGTTCGATTGCGAGCGCGGTGGCTTCGCCGCCGCCGATGCACAGCGACGCCACGCCGCGCTTCTTGCCGGCATGCATCAAGGCGTGCAGCAGCGTCACCACGAGACGCGCGCCGGTGCAGCCGATCGGGTGGCCCAGCGCGCAGGCACCGCCGTGCACGTTGAGTTTTTCGTGAGGAATGGAAAGATCCTTCATCGCGGCCATCGCGACCACCGCGAAGGCTTCATTGACTTCGAACAAATCGACGTCGGCGACTTTCCACCCGGCCTTCTGCAACACTTTTTCGATCGCCCCGACCGGCGCAGTGGTAAACCACTCGGGCTCCTGCGAATGCGTGGCGTGCGCGACGATGCGCGCCAGCGGCTTCACGCCGCGCGCCTTGGCATCGTCCGCGGACAGCAGCACGACGGCGGCGGCCCCATCCGAAATGCTGGACGAACTGGCCGCGGTGACGGTGCCGTTCTCCCTGCGGAAAGCAGGCTTCAACGTCGGGATCTTCGCCGGATCGACCTTGCCGGGCGTTTCATCGACCGAAATATCCAAGTCACCCTTGCGCGAAGGCACGGTGACGGTGGCGATTTCGTCAGCGAAAGCGCCCGACTTCACGGCTTCCTGCGCGCGGCGCACTGATTCGGCCGCGAACGCGTCCTGTTCCTCGCGCGTGAAGTGGTACTTGTCGGCGCAGGATTCCGCGAACACGCCCATCGCCTTGCCATCGTAGGGATTGGTCAGGCCGTCCCAGGCCATGTGATCGACCATCGCGCCGTTGCCGTAGCGGATGCCGGTGCGCACTGCTGCCATGTGCGGCGCGTTGGTCATCGATTCCATGCCGCCGGCGACGACCACGCTGGCGGAACCGGCCTTGATCAAATCGTGGCCCAGCATGATGGCTTTCATGCCCGAACCGCAGACCTTGTTGAGCGTGGTGCAACCGGTCGAGGGAGGCAGTCCCGCCGCCAATGCGGCCTGGCGCGCCGGTGCCTGGCCGAGGTTCGCCGGCAACACGCAACCCATCAGCACTTCGCCGACGTCGGCGGGTGCAATGCCCGATTGCTGCAGTGCGGCGCCTATGGCGGCGGCGCCGAGTTTGGGCGTGGGGAAGCCGGTGAACTGGCCGAGGAAGGCGCCGATCGGCGTGCGTTTGGCGGCGGCGATGATGATGTCGGACATGATGGGCACTCCAGAAAAGGTGTTGCGTCTGAACCTGGCCGGCCGCGAAGCAGCTTGGCGGGTTGCGGCGCGAAACGGGCCGTGCCGCCCGGCGGCATCGGCTCGAATGAGCGCACTCGTATCGATACCGGCCAAGGCAAGGAATTATGCGGCGTATGCTGCGCTGCCGCAAACCCGGCGGGTGCCGCGCAGCGCGCGTCCGGGCAGAATGGTGCGGAGACGGGAATCGAGTGGGGAACGGGACCATGACCGACGCAAGTTCATTGCGCATGCGCCGCCATGTCAGGTGGGTCGTCCCGGGGTTGCTGGTTGCGGCATTGTCCGCCTGCGGAGGCGGCGGCAGTGGCGCGGTACGCACCCCGACGGTCACACCGCCACCCCCACCCACGAAGCCGGCCACGCCGCAGCCGCCGACCGATGCGCAACTGTCGATCACCAACACCTACGCCGCGCATGCGGCCGGCTACACCGGCGCAGGCGTCACGATCGGGATCGTCGACAGCGGCATCATGCGCAGCAATCCGACCGTCAGCGGGCGCGTGCTGCAGGAGTTCATCGACGTCGATTCCAGCACCAACAACACCAGCATCGATGACGTGGTCGGCCACGGAACATGGGTGTCCGAAATCGCCGCGGGTGCGCCGTTCGCGAAATACCCTGGTGGCATCGCGCCGGGCGCGGACCTAGTGTCGGCGCGCATCATTTCCGACGATGCGCCGTCCGACAATGGCCAGCCGCCCGCCCAGATCACGGCCACCGACGCGCAGTTTTTCCAGCGGGTCAACCAGCAGTTGATCAGCGCCGGGGTCAAGGTACAGAACAATTCCTGGGGTGGCCTTACGTGGGACACCACCGACCCGAGCGTGAACCAGGCGTTCGATACGGCCTACGGCGCGTTCGTCAATCAGCAGGGCGGACTCGTGGTGTTCGCGGCCGGCAACGGTTCGGGCGCGCAGCCGAGTACCTTCGCCCAGTTGCCGAACTTCGCGCCGGATCTCGCCAAGGGCTGGCTCACCGTGGTGGCGCTCGACAGCAACGACCCGACTCATCTAGCCAGTTATTCCAATATATGTGGCGCGGCCAAGGATTTCTGCCTTGCCGCGCCGGGCGACGTGATCGTGCTGGACAA
>DAIUEL010000039.1:0-16503 GCA_036845145.1 Rhodanobacteraceae bacterium
AATAAAGCTCGATGCCGCGGTGCGGGAACAGCCACTGGCCGCTCGCCAGCATTTCCCGTGCAACCAATGCGAAGCGCGGCTCGTCCGAGGGCCACGGGTCGCGCAAGCCGATGCCGAGGCCCAACAACAGCAGCGCAAAGGCGAAAAACAACGCGAGTTGAACGCGTTCGTCCTCGAACCAGCGGCGAGGGGTATTGGTAGGCGGCATGTCGGCGTGGCGCGAAGTTGCCACGATTGTACGTGTGATCCAGCCGCAGCCGATCGAAGCGGCTGTTGTGAAAAGTCAGGCCAGGGAAGGCCGTTCTGATCTTCCCAAGTGCGGTGAGCCGGGCGCGGGAGTGGACGGGTGGTACCGCGATCAGGGCCGATCGCGCGAATGGGTCTTCGTCAGCACCGCGTAATACATGCCGTCGAGCCCACCTTCGCCCGGCAGGATCTGCCACCCCGCGTCAGCGGCGCGGCCGACGGGCAAATCACACGGTACGGGCTGCGCATCCGGGTGCGCATCGAGAAACGCGCCGACGACACGCTCGTTTTCCTCGCGCAACACCGAACACGTCGCGTACACGAACCGTCCCTCCCGCTCCAGCAGCGGCCACAACGCTTCCAGCAGGCGCGACTGTTCGCGCGCGAGTGCAGGGATGTCGCCTGCACGTCGATGCAATTTGATGTCGGGGTGCCGGCGGATCACGCCGGTAGCCGAGCATGGTGCATCCAGCAGGATGCGATCGAACGCATTTCCATCCCACCACGCCACCGGATCACCGGCATCGCCCGCGCGCAGTTCGCACGCCAGCGTCAGGCGACCGAGATTGGAGCGAATCGAATCCGCGCGCGCGGATTCCCGCTCCAGCGCCAACAGTTGAAACGCTGCGCGCTCGAGCATGTGGCAGGTCTTGCCGCCCGGCGCGGCGCAGGCGTCCAGCACGCGCAGGCCATCATGCAAATCCATGAGATCGGCCGCGCACTGTGCGGCGCCGTCCTGCACCGAGAAATGGCCTTGTGCGAAACCCGGCACGCGCGCGAGGTCTGAATGCGCATCGATTTGCAAGGCGTCGCGCAGCCACGGGTGCGGGTGCGCGTGGATGCCGGCTTCGGCAAGTTCGAGCACCACCGCTTCGCGCGTCGCGCGCCGTGTGTTGACCCGCAGCATCGGCGGCGAAGGCTGGTTGTTGCCGGCGAGAATCTCGCCGGCGTGTTCCGGCCAATCGCGCACCAGCGCCTCGGCCAGCCAGCGCGGATGCGCGAAGTGTGTCGTCAGGTCGCGATCGAGTTTTGCATTCAAGCCGTCGCGCTCGCGCAGCCAGCGCCGCAGGACCGCGTTGGCGAGTTTCGCGAAGCCGCCACGCTGCAGCGCGCGCGTGGCTTCCACCGTCGCCGCCACCGCGGCGTGCGGCGGCATGTGCAGGATCTCGAGTTGCACCAGGCCCAGCACCAGCAAGGCGTGCAGTGCGGGTTCGCGTTTGCGCAGCGGTTGCTGCAGCAGACCATCGATGGCCTTGTCGAAGCGCAGCCACCAGCGCGCGCCTTCGTTGCACAGCGCGGTCAGGAACGCGCGGTCGCGCGCATCGCCCAGTTTCGATTGCGCCGGCTGCAGGCGCTCGCGCAGCGACGTGCCGCGCAGCGCGACGTCCGCCAGCACTTCGGCCGCCAGTGCGCGGGTATCGGTCATGCCGTGCGCAGCTCGCCGCGTGCGTTCAGATAGTCCGCAGCACCGATCACCCGACCACCGGCGCGTTGCAGTTTCAGGATACGCAGCACGCCTTCGCCGCAGGCGATGTCGATGCCGTGCTTCGAAGCGGCAACAATCGTCCCCGGTCTTGCCCGGCCCTTGATCCTCGATTCCCGCTCCCTTGCCTCGGCTTGCCACACCCGCACACGCTCACCCACCACGTCCGCTTCCGCCACCGGCCATGGATCGAATGCACGCACTTTGCGTTCGAGTTGGTTCGCGGGACGTGCAAAGTCCAGATTGGCTTCGGCCTTGTCGAGTTTGCTTGCGTAGGTCGCGCCGGCTGCCGGTTGTGGCGTCGCGTGCAGGACCTCACCGGCGGTGACGCGCCGCAAGCCCTCCGTCAGTACACGCGCACCGATTGCCGCGAGCCGGTCGTGCAGCGCGCCCCCGGTGTCGTCGGCGCCGATGGAGGTCGATTCCGACAGCAGCACCGGGCCGGTATCGAGCCCCGCGTCCATCTGCATCAGGCACACGCCGGTTTCGGCATCACCGGCCAGGATTGCGCGCTGGATCGGCGCGGCGCCGCGCCAGCGCGGCAGCAGCGACGCATGCACATTCCAGCAGCCGAGCCGCGGCATCGCCAGCACCTTGCGCGGCAGGATCAGGCCGTAGGCGATCACCACCATCAGGTCGGCTGCGCAGTCGCGCAGTCGCGCTTGCGCTTCAGGCGACTTCAACGACTCCGGTTGTTCGACGGGAATCCCCGCGGCCACAGCCGCCTGCTTGACGGGGCCGGGCGTCAGCTTGCGGCCGCGCCCGGCCGGACGATCGGGCTGCGTGTAGACCGCGACGACTTCGCCGACTTCAATGCACGCGCGCAGTCCCGGCACCGCGAAATCCGGCGTGCCGGCGAATACCAGTTTCAGCCGCTGCACGGCCCGATCAGCCGGCGTGGCGCCGCTGCTTCTCCAGCTTGCGCAGCAATAGCGAGCGTTTCAGCGGCGACAGGTAGTCGACGAAGACCTTGCCGACCAGGTGATCCATCTCGTGCTGGATGCACACCGCCAGCAGGCCGTCCGTTTCGAGTTCGAAGGTTTTGCCGGTCACGTCCTGCGCTTTCACGCGGATCCAGTCCTTGCGCTCGACGTCGGCGTACACCCCCGGAAACGACAGGCAGCCTTCCTGGCACACTTCGGTGCCGCGGCTCTCCAGGAGTTCGGGATTGATGAACACCCGCGGTTCGGCGTGCGTTTCGGAGACATCCAGCACCAGCAGGCGCTTCTGGACGTTGACCTGGGTCGCAGCCAAGCCGATGCCCGGTGCGTCGTACATCGTCGCGAGCATGTCGTCGGCGAGTCGCTTCAGTTCGGCGTCGAAGATTTCGACGGGCTGCGCGACCAGCCGCAAACGCGGGTCGGGAAATTCGAGGATGTCGAGTTTGGTCATGGCTCAAGCGCGGAATCGGGTTCTGTACAAGAAATGGGGCCGCCCCTGGCCACTTTCACGCCCTGATAGCGTAGCAGGAGACCCATTGCGGCCCGAATGTTCAGTCCATCACCAAATGTGAAATTTGTGCTTGCCGCCGCCGAGCGTTCGGGTACACTCGGCCGAAACTCGCGGGGGATCGGGGGATTGCCGGTCATGGTTAAGAAACTGCTTGCGCTTGCTGCGGGCCTGCTGATCACGTTCGCCGCTTATGCCGCGACTGCCCAGTTGCGCGCCGACGCCCCGCACACCTACGTGGTGAAGAAGGGCGACACGCTGTGGAGCATCTCCGCCCGCTTTCTCCAGAAGCCGTGGCTGTGGCCTGAAATCTGGGACGTCAACCAGCAGGTCTACAACCCGCACCGCATCTACCCGGGCGACGTGCTGGACCTGGACGTGAACGGCCTGCGCGTGGCCAAGCGCACCACGGTCGAGGCCAATCCGATCCCGACCGTCCCGCTGTCGGCCATCGAACCGTTCCTCAAGGATTATCGCGTCCTCACGGCGGCCGAGCTCAACCGCACCCCTTACGTGGTGGCGGTGGAAGAAAACGAGCCGCGCGCCACCGAGGGCATGAACCTGTATGTGCGCAACCTGCCGGCGGCGAGCGTCGGCCAGCGTTTCGCGATCGTGCGTCCCAGCCACGTGTTCCGTGAATTCGGCGACGGCGGCAGGGGCGACGAGGTTGCACACCTGGTCAACAGCAACGTGGACCTGGTGCCCGGCCCGTGGAAGGAGGATTTCCGCAACGACGGCCACTTCGGTCGCGGCAACGAGATCGGCACCGAAGTGCGCGTGATCGGCACCGCACAGGTGCTGAAGAATGGCGATCCCGCCACGCTGCTGCTCACCAACGCCAGCATGGAAATCCGCGCGGGCGATCGCCTGATGCCAGTCAACGACACGCCGTACGATTACACGTTCTACCCGCACCCGCCGCAGAACGCGCCCGCCAACGCCTACGTCATGGCGCTTTCCAACGGCTACGACGGCATGTCGGTGCAGGGTCCCATGGACGTGGTGGCGCTGAACGTCGGCAGCGACGACGGCGTCGACAACGGCACCACCTTCGCGATCTATCAGCCGGGCGAAACGGTTGCCGATGACGTGATCGGCAACAGCGCGCGCCGGAGGTTCTCGCCCAAGGTCAAGCTGCCGTCTGAATTCGTGGGCCACGTGATGGTGTTCCGCACCTTCGCCCACGTGAGTTACGGGCTGGTGATGGACGGCATCCGACCGGTGAAGGTGCGCGACACCGTGCAATCACCGCAATAGGCACGATGAGGAAATTCCTTACACGACGGCGCGGCGTGGTCCGCGCCGTTTCGTTTGATGGTCCCCGTAAACTTCCCGGATGCACGACGACGAACTGCTGGCATGGCTGACCTTGTTGCGCGCGCCCGGGCTGGGTGCGGCCGGCATTCGCACATTGCTGCAGCAAGCGGGCTCGGCGCGCGCGATTTGCCACGACATCCGCAGGCTGCGCCACGCCGCGGGCGTGGATCGGGCCGCGCTGGATTGGATCGAACGGCCGGATGCCGCACGTCTGGAAGCCGATCTCGCGTGGCTGGCGCAACCAGGGCATCGTCTGCTTTGCTGCAACGAAGAAGACTTCCCGCCGCAACTGGAAACCACCCCTTCGCCGCCGGCCGCCTTGTTCGTCGCGGGTGACGCTGGAACCTTGCTGGCGCCCCAGGTGGCCATCGTCGGCGCGCGCAGCGCCAGCGCGCAGGGGCTCGCCCATGCAAGGGATTTTGCCCGCACCCTCGCGCGCGCCGGCTTGACCATCACCAGCGGCATGGCCGACGGCATCGACGGCGCGGCGCATGCCGCCGCGCTGGATTGCGACGCGCCGACGGTGGCGGTGGTCGGTACCGGGCCGGATCTGGTGTACCCCCGAAAGCACCGCGACCTGGCCGCCAGGATCGAGCAGCGTGGCGCCGTCGCCAGCGAGTTTCCGCCCGGCACCGAAGCCCGTCCGGATCATTTTCCGCGCCGCAACCGGCTGATTGCGGGGCTTGCCTTGGGCACGCTGGTGGTCGAAGCGGGACTGCAATCGGGCTCGTTGATAACGGCGCGTTTGGCCGCGGAAGCAGGTCGCGAAGTATTCGCGTTGCCCGGTTCCATCCATAATCCACTGGCCAAAGGCTGCCACCGGTTGATCCGCGACGGCGCCCGGCTGGTCGAGACCGCGGCCGAGGTGATCGAGGCGCTTGGGCCGGCCGCGCTGGCGCAGGGCGCCGGGCTGCGGGCGCGGCTGGAGACCATCAAAGCCACGCCGGATCATGAATCGCCCGCGAGGACGCAAGATCCTGATTACGCGTCACTTCTGGCGGGCCTTGGCGACGAACCAGCCTCGCTGGACGAGTTGGCGGATCGAACCGGTCTTGCCCCCGCGGCGCTGTCCTCGATGCTGCTGTTGCTGGAACTGGAGGGCGTGGTGGCACCGGCCGTGAACGGCCGTTGGCAGCGGCTTGCGGGCGGTCGCGCTTGACACGCCCACCCTGCGCATGCGTTCACTATATATAGGGGGCGGCCCGGCCGCCCGTGGATTATCGTTCAAGACATGGCCAAGAATCTCCTCATCGTCGAGTCGCCCGCCAAGGCCAAGACGATCAACAAATATCTCGGTACCGATTTCAAGGTGCTGGCGTCGTACGGTCACGTCCGTGACCTCAAGCCGAAGGAAGGCGCGGTCGATCCCGACCACGATTTCGCGATGGATTACGCGCTGATCGACAAGAACGTCAAGCACGTCGATGAAATCGCCAAGGCGGCCAAGGTCGCGGAGTCGATCTATCTGGCGACCGACCTTGACCGCGAAGGCGAGGCGATCAGCTGGCATATCAGCGAGATCCTCGAATCACGCGGCCTGCTGAAGGACAAGGAAACCCACCGCGTGGTGTTTTCCGAGATCACGCCGCGCGCGATCAGGGAAGCCGTGGCGCACCCGCGCCGGCTCTCGCACGACCTGGTGGACGCCCAGCAGGCGCGGCGCGCACTGGACTACCTGGTCGGCTTCAACCTGTCGCCGGTGCTGTGGCGGAAGGTGCAGCGCGGGCTGTCGGCCGGGCGCGTGCAGTCGCCGGCGCTCAGGATGATCGTCGAGCGCGAGGAGGAGATCGAAGCCTTCGTCCCGCGTGAATACTGGACTGTCGAGGCGAAGCTCGCGCACAGGGACGCCGAGTTCACCGCGCGGCTGGTGAAGCTCAACGGCAAGAAGTTCGAGCAGTTCGATCTGACCAACGCCAGCGACGCCCACGCCGCACGCGAGGCGCTGCTGAAGGCCGCGGGCGGCAAACTCGTCGTCGGCGACATCCAGTCGAAGCAGCGCCAGCGCCGTCCGGCCGCGCCGTTCACGACGTCCACGCTGCAGCAGGAAGCCGCGCGCAAGCTCGGCATGGCGACAAGCCGCACCATGCGCATCGCGCAGGGCCTGTACGAGGGCGTCAGCTTGGGCGGTGAGGGCAACGTCGGCCTGATCACCTACATGCGTACCGATTCCACGCACCTGTCCGGCGAGGCGGTCGGCGAATTGCGCCAGACCATCGAGCGCGAATTCGGCAAGCAGGGCCTGCCCGAGCACGCGATGGTCTACAAGACCAAATCGAAGAACGCGCAGGAAGCGCACGAAGCGATCCGTCCCACTTCCGCGCTGCGCACGCCCAAATCCGTCGCGGCTTTTCTCACGCCCGACCAGTTGAAGCTGTACGAACTGGTCTGGAAACGCGCGGTCGCGTGCCAGATGAAACCGGCAACGCTGAATACCGTTTCCGTGGAATTCCCGTGCGGCGTCGATGCGGGCTTCCGCGCCACCGGCACCACCGTGGTCGATCCGGGTTTCCTCGCGGTGTATGAGGAAGGCCGCGATGCGAAATCGGAAGAAGACGAGGAAGCGCGCAAGTTGCCCGCACTGGCGAAAGGCGAGGCGGTGCCGCTTACCGACATCGCCACCGACCAGCATTTCACCGAACCGCCGCCGCGCTATTCCGAAGCCTCGCTGGTCAAGGCGCTGGAGGAATACGGCATCGGTCGACCGTCGACCTACGCCAGCATCATCCAGACGCTGTTGTCGCGCGAATACGTGATCCTCGATTCGCGCCGCTTCAAGCCCACCGACGTGGGCCGCGCGGTCGCGAACTTCCTCACCGCGCATTTCACGCAGTACGTCGATTACGACTTCACGGCGAAGCTGGAAGACGAACTCGACGCGGTCAGCCGCGGCGAGGAGGAATGGCGTCCGCTGATGGCCGAGTTCTGGAAACCCTTCAAGGCGCTGGTCGACGACAAGATGGAAACCGTCGATCGCAGCGAAGCGACCGGTGCGCGATTGCTGGGCGACGATCCCAGGACCGGCAAGCCGGTGTCCGTGCGGCTCGGCCGTTACGGACCGTACGCCGCGCTGGGCGACAAGGACAAGGACGACGAGAAGCTGAAATTCGCCTCGCTGCTGCCCGGCCAGAGCATGCACACCATCACGCTGCAAGAAGCGCTGGAACTCTTCAAGTTGCCGCGCCAGCTTGGCAAGGATGCGGACGGCGAGGAAATTTCCGCCGGCATCGGCCGCTTCGGTCCGTTCGTCAAGAAAGGCAAGTTGTACGCGTCGATCAAGGGCGACGAGAGTGCCTACACGATCACGCTGGAACGCGCGCGCGAACTGATCCGCGAGAAGCAGGAGCTGATCGCCCACCGGGTGATCACCGATTTCGGCGACGGCATCCAGGTGCTGAATGGCCGCTATGGTCCATACATCACCGATGGCGAAAAGAACGCGAAGATCCCGAAGGATCGCGAACCCCACTCGCTGACCCACGACGAGTGCAAGGCACTGATCGAGGTGGCGCCGGTGCGTCGCGGACGTGGTGCGTTCAAGAAAGCCGCGGCGAAGAAGACTGCGGCAAAGAAGACTGCGTCGAAGAAGACGCCTGCGAAAAAAGCCGCAAAGAAGGCCACGGCGAAAAAGACCGCCGCGAAGAAGACCGCGCGCAAAAAAGTTGCCGCGAAGAAATCTTCGGCGAACAGGGCCGCGCGCGCCGAGCCATCGGCGCCCGACACGGAAACGCCGCCCTTCGACCTTTGAGCCATGCGCGTTTTCAGCATCGAGGAAGTCCAGGCCGCCGCCGCGTTGTTGCGTGACGGCGGCGTGCTGGCGTATCCAACCGAAGGCGTGTACGGATTGGGTTGTGATCCGGACGACCGGGCCGCGTTCGACCGCATCTTCGCGATGAAACGGCGGCCGCCGGAGCAGGGCGTATTGTTGATTGCCGCCGATTTCGAACAGGTACGCGACTGGATCGGCAGCGCGCCCGAAGCGGCCTTCGCGCGCGCCAACGCGATCTGGCCCGGCGCCCACACCTTCACCTTTCCGCGCTCGTCGCGCGTGCCGGAATGGGTAGCGGGCGGACATGCCGGGATCGCTCTGCGGGTCACGGCGCACGCGCCGTCCGCTGCGCTTTGTCGTGGCTTCGGTGGCCCGATCGTTTCCACCAGCGCCAATCGCCACGGCGAGCCGCCGGCGCGCAGTGCTGCCGACATCCGCGCGATCTTCGGCGACGAGCCGGACGGCGTGCTGGACGCGCCACTGGGCGGCCTCGACAGACCCACGCCGATCACGGATGCCGTGACCGGCGCTATCATTCGCGCCTGAGGGGACTGGGGAGTTTCCTGTGTCGAGCGTTCATCCATCATCGCCAGGCACGCCGGGGGCATGGCGCGGCTTGCTGGCGAATACGCCGAGGCAACGCGTCATCGCGTGGCGAGAAGGCCAGGCCGTCACGGTGGCACGATTCCTGGCCGACGTCGGTGGGTTGGCGGCTCGCCTGCCCGCGGCAAGGGCGGCGGTCAACCTGTGCGAGGACCGCTACGCGTTCCTCGTTGCATTCGCGGCGCTGCTGGTGCGCGGACAAACCAGTCTCCTGCCACCGTCGCGCGCAGCGCACGCGGTCGACGCCGTGCTTGCGGCGCATCCCGGCAGCTATGCGCTCGGTGATGTCGCACTGGATCCGGCACCCCCGCAGTACCTGCATTTCACGACCGATGTCGAGACTCCGCCCACTGATGCACCGGTGCTGATTGCCGGCGGCGTGCCGGCGGCGATCGGCTACACGTCGGGTTCCACGGGCGTGCCGCGGGCCAACCCCAAGTGCTGGGAGAAACTCGCGATCTCCAGTAGCCACAACGATGCGCTGCTGCGCGCGCTCGCGGGCGGCGATTATCACGTGGTCGCGACGGTGCCGCCGCAACACATGTACGGCCTCGAGTTTTCGGTGCTGTTGCCGCTGTTCGGCCACGCCGCGATCCACGCCGGACGCCCTTTCTTCGCGGCGGATATTGCGGCGGCGCTGGCGGACCTGCCAGAGCCGCGGGTACTGGTAACCACGCCCGTGCATCTGCGCGCGTTGCTCGATTCGAACCAGTCATTGCCGGCTTTTTCAGGCATCGTTTCGGCCACCGCGCCGTTGTCGCCGCAACTCGCACGCGCCGCCGAAGCGCGCTTCAGTGCACCGGTGCAGGAGGTATTCGGCTCCACCGAAACCTGCGTGATCGCGCATCGCCGCACCGCGCGGGCCGAAACCTGGACGCCCTATCACGGCGTCACGTTGCACCCACAGCCCGACGGTACCCGCGTCGAGGCGCCGCAACTCCTGCAACCGACGGTGCTGGCCGACATCGTCGAACTCGATGATCACGGAGGTTTTCGCCTGCGCGGGCGCAACACCGATCTGCTTGAAATCGCCGGCAAGCGCGCATCGCTGGGTGATCTCACCCACAAACTGCTGGCGGTGCCCGGTGTGCGGGACGGCGTGGTGTTCCAGATGGACGACACCGACGCGATGGGCGTGCGCCGCATCGCCGCGCTCGCCGTGGCGCCGGGGCTCGATGCGTGCGCGATCATCGATGCCTTGCGTTGCGAGATCGATCCGGTATTCCTGCCGCGACCGCTGAAGCTGGTGGATGCATTGCCTCGCGGCGAAACCGGCAAGCTGCCGCGCGCGGCCTTGCTGTCGGCGCTCGCCAGTTAAGATGCACGGCTTGTTGGCTGCGCGATCACAAGCATGAAAATCCTGGTCATCGGCTCCGGCGGGCGCGAGCACGCGCTGGCCTGGAAACTTGCACTGTCACCCCGCGTGGACGAGGTGGTCGTGGCACCGGGCAATGCGGGTACCGCGCGTGAACCACGCGTGCGCAACGCGAATGTTTCGGCGACCGACCTGGAGGGACTGCTGAAACTCGCGCAGGACGAACGCGTCGATTTCACCGTCGTCGGTCCGGAAGCGCCGCTGGTCGCGGGTGCGGTCGACGCGTTTCGCGCGTCGGGCCTTCGCATCTTCGGCCCGACGGCCGCGGCGGCGCAGCTTGAAGGTTCCAAATCCTTCGCCAAGGATTTCCTCGCGCGCCGCCGGATCCCGACGGCGCATTACGCGGTGTTCACCGCTTTGCAGCCGGCGCTCGACTACGTGCGCGCGCATGCCGAGAAGAGCGGCGGTGCGCCCATCGTGATCAAGGCCGACGGGCTGGCGGCCGGCAAGGGCGTGGTGGTGGCGGCGACGCTGGCGGAAGCCGAGCACGCATTGCGCGACATGCTCGGTGCGCACGCATTCGGTGATGCGTCGGCACGCGTGGTGGTCGAGGAGTTCCTCGAAGGCGAGGAAGCCAGCTACATCGTCATGAGCGACGGCACGCATTACCTGCCGATGGCATCGAGCCAGGATCACAAGCGCGTGGGCGACGGCGATACCGGTCCAAACACGGGCGGCATGGGTGCGTATTCGCCCGCACCGGTGGTGACGCCCGATGTCGAGCGCCGCATCCGCGCCGAAATCATCGAGCCGACCCTGCGCGGCATGGCGGAAGAAGGCGCGCCCTTCACCGGATTCCTGTACGCCGGCTTGATGATCGACAAAGCGGGCGCGCCGAAAGTGATCGAATTCAACGTGCGCTTCGGCGATCCCGAGACCCAGCCGATCATGCAGCGGTTGCAATCGGATTTCGCAGGCCTGATCGAAGCCGCGCTCGACGGCAAGCTCGATCACGCAAGCGCGGAGTGGGATCCCAGGCCGTCGCTGGGCGTCGTGATCGCGGCGCAGGGTTATCCCGGCAAACCCAAAACCGGTGACGCGATCTCGGGGCTGGATGCCGACTTCGGCGCCGACGTGAAAGTCTTCCATGCCGGCACGCGACTCGACAGCGATGGCCGTGCGGTCACGGCCGGAGGCCGCGTGCTGTGCGTGTGCGCGCTGGGCAACGACCTGTCGCAGGCACGCGATGGCGCCTACGGCGCCGCCGGGCACATCGATTTCGCCGGCGCGTTCCATCGCCGCGACATCGGGCATCGTGCGCTGGCGCGGAAGGTCTGACCGGTTTTTCCCTCGTCGGGCAACAGCAGTCGCCACGCTTCGAAGTGTCGGCTTTGGTAGCCTTGTGCCACGAGGGAATCCATGAATCAGTTCCGTTTGCTCGGCAAGCGCCGCTTCGCGCCGTTCTTTGCGGTGCAGTCGCTGGCTGCGTTCAACGACAACGCGTTTCGCAACGCGACGATCGTGCTGGTCGCGTTCCAGTTGGGCCTGACCACCAGCCAGATCGGGTTCTATTCGAACCTTGCACCTGCATTGTTCATCCTGCCGTTCTTCCTTTTCTCGGCGAGCGCGGGCCAGCTTGCGGAAAAATACGAAAAGCACACGCTGATCCGATGGGTGAAGGTGTTCGAGATCGCGGCAATGGGCGTGGCGGCATGGGGCTTCTACGCAAGGAGTCCGGTATTGCTGTTCGTGGTGTTGTTCCTCATGGGATTGCACTCGACGGTGTTCGGCCCGATCAAGTACGCGATCCTGCCGCAGGTGCTTGAGCGCGAGGAACTGGTGGGCGGCAATGCGCTGGTGGAAACCGGCACGTCGGTAGCGATCCTGGTCGGCATGATCGCGGGCGGGGCGGCGATGGCCTCGCATTTCGGCTGGACGGCGGCGGCCGCGCTCGTGATCGGCATTGCGGTGCTGGGACTCATCGCCAGTCTCGCGATTCCGCGCGTGCCGGCCGCGGCGCCGGGATTGAAATTCAACTGGAACTTCATCGCCGAAAGCGGCCGCGTGCTGAAGCTCGCCGGCAAGCAGCGCGCGGTGTTCAACTCGATCCTCGGCATCTCGTGGTTCTGGTTCTTCGGCGGCGTGGTGACCGCGCAGTTGCCGAACTACACGCGGTTGTACCTCGGCGGCGGCGCCAGCGTGGAGATCCTGGTGCTGGCGTTGTTCTCGGTCGGCGTCGGCATCGGTTCCTTGTTGTGCGAGCGGCTGTCGGGACACCAGGTCGAGATCGGACTGGTGCCGCTGGGTGCGTTCGGAATGACGGTGTTCGGCATCCTGTTGTATTTCACGCGCCACGCAGCGCCGGGTTACAGTGAAATCGACTGGCGGGCGTTCCTCGGCATGCCGGGGAACGGCTGGATCGCGCTGGACCTGACGCTGATCGGGCTGTTCGCGGGGTTCTTCATCGTGCCGCTGTTCGCGCTGGTGCAAAGCCGCACGCCACAGGGCGAGCTTTCGCGGGTGATCGCCGGCAACAACATCATCAACGCGGTGTTCCTGGTGGCCGCGGCGGTGTTCGCGTTCGGGATGCTGGCCGCGGGTTTGACGATTCCCCAGTTGTTCCTTGTCACTGCCTTGCTGAATGCCGCAGTGACGTTGTGGATTTTTCTGCTGGTTCCCGAATTCCCGATGCGTTTCGTGGATTGGCTGCTGATCCGCGTGCTGTACCGGGTGCGCGCCACGGGACTCGAGAAAATTCCCGACGAAGGTCCCGCGCTGCTGGTGTGCAACCACGTCAGCTTCATGGATGCGCTGATCATCATGGGCAGTGTGCGGCGGCCGGTGCGTTTCGTGATGTATTACAAGATTTTCCGGGTGCCGGTCTTGGGTTTCGTGTTTCGCGCGGCCAAGGCCATCCCGATCGCGGGTGGCAAGGAGGACCCCAAGCTCATGGCCCGCGCGTTCGACGAAATCGACACCGCGCTGGCCGACGGCGAACTGGTCTGCATCTTCCCCGAAGGCGGTCTGACGCTGGATGGCGAAATCATGCCATTCCGCCCCGGCGTCGAGAAGATCCTCGCGCGGCGCCCGGTACCCGTGATTCCGTTGGCGTTGCGCGGCTTGTGGCGCAGTATGTGGAGTCGGCGCGATTCGGGACTTGGTCGCGCACGGTTGCCGCGGCGCTTTCGTGCGCGCATCGAACTCGCGGTCGGAGCGCCGATGGATGGTGCTTCCAGCAACGCGCAGGCGCTGGAAGGCGCCGTGCGCGCGTTGCGCGGCGCCGAGGCCTGATCCGCTGCGTCGCGGCGCCTGCAGTGCGATACTGCAACGTTCCCGACCGCGCGTCACCAGCATGACCGAAACGCTTCGCATCGCCACCCGCAAAAGCCCGCTCGCCCTGTGGCAGACTGAGCACGTCGCCGCCCGATTGCGCGCCGCGCATCCGGGGCTCACGGTGGAATTGCTGCCGCTGTCCACGCGTGGCGACGAGGTGCTGGACCGCTCGCTGGCGGAGATCGGTGGCAAGGGACTGTTCCTGAAGGAACTGGAAGTTGCGCTGGCGGAGGGCCGTGCCGACCTCGCGGTGCATTCGCTGAAGGATGTGCCGGCGAAGCTCGATGCGCAGTTCACGCTGGCATCGATCCTCGAGCGCGCCGACTGCGCGGATGCGTTCGTCAGCAACGACCACGCTGCACTCGATCAACTGCCACGGGGTGCACGCGTTGGCACCTCGTCGCTGCGGCGGAGTGCGCAGCTGCGCGCGCGGCGACCGGACCTCGATATCGCGGACCTGCGTGGCAACGTCGGGACGCGCCTCGTAAAACTCGATCGCGGCGAGTACGCGGCGATCATCCTTGCGGTCGCAGGCCTGCAGCGCATGGGCTTCGATGCGCGCATCCGCTCCCGTCTCGCGCCGCCGGAATGGTTGCCGGCGCCGGGTCAGGCGGCGATTGCGGTGGAAACACGCAACGATGACACCCGCGTGACCAATCTCTTGAAGGTGCTGGACGATGCCGGCACGCGTCGCGCGGTCGCCGCCGAGCGTGCCCTCAACGCAGAACTCGGCGGCGACTGCACCATGCCGCTGGGCGCGTGGTGTGAAACCTGTGCAGGCGGAGCGCTGCGCCTTCGCGGTTTGCTGGGCGATGCGCACGATGGACGCCTGCTGCGCGCCGAGGCGATGGGCGAAGATCCGGCCCCGCTGGGGATTGCAGTTGCGCGGCTGCTGAAGGAAAAAGGCGCGGACGCGCTATTGCAGCCGCGCAATTGAATCACTCGCGGGCATCGTCATTTCCGGGACCGGGGCGATCGCGGCCGAAGCAGGAATTCGCTGTTCGGCGGCACCTTGAACACCGATTCCGGGTTCCGATCCTGCAATCGGCGCCGGAAATGACGAGCAGGTTGTGCCGCTCGAGCCCGGAAGCTACGGCGACTTGCCGAAGCTGTACACCAGATTCGTCGTGAACAGGCTGTCCATGTGCTGGGTGCCGGGCACGATGTTCGAGTTGTAGCGGTTCTCGTAAGCGATCTTCAGCGCCAGCGTCTTGGTCATCGCCACGGCGAGGCCGATATCGTTCTGGTAATACTTGTTCTCGCTGCCGATTTCGGCCAGGAAGGTCTCCTGCAGGCTGGCACTGTCGGTCAGCGCGAGCTTGTAGTTGACGAGGCCGCGGCCGATCGCCTCGTTTTCCACCGGCGGCTTCACCACCGTCGTGGTCGGCGGCGTCACGCCTGTGTCGACCACGGTATAGGTTTGCGGCTGATAGCGCTTGTAGCCGGGACCGGCTTCGAACGACAATTCGCTGCGCGCGTTCTTCAGCATGATGTAGCCGAATCCGATCGACGCGACTTCCTGCCAGCGGTTGGGGGCGAAATCATCGTGGTCGTAGCGCGCGGCACCGATCAGGTACGAACGCGGGTTGAACTTGTAGCCGAGCGAACCGCCGATGTCGAAGTGATTGGCAGTGGTCTGGTAGCTCGCGGTCTGCCCGACCACCACGCCATCCTGCACGATCGGCGTCTTGATATTGCTCTTGGCGCGGTTGGCGTCGAGGAAGAAGGCATCCTTCCAGATGTCGTTCTCGTAGGCCAGCCTGAACTTCGCATCCACGTTCAGCGACTTGGTATTACCGGTGGCGTTGGCGAGACCGAATTCGCCGCTGCCGCTCCAGTTCGAGGAATCGGCGGGTGGGTCGGCCCAGGCCAGCGTGGGAACGCACAATGCGGAAATCGCCGCGAACGCGGCCACGCGGGTGAATTTCATGCATGACTCCAATCTTGCTTACCGAAACCCGCAAGGCTGCGGGCCAGGCACTGAATGCCTGTTAAATTTGCGTGATGAAAGGTGGGGTCGCTGCGCGGGCTTTCAAGCCTGCGTTGGCGGAAAGAACGCCGCCACCGTGTGACGCGCTTCGGCAAAGAACAACCAGCGCTCCACGAACAACCCGGCGATGGCCGCGAGCGCCGCGACGGGCGCGAGCCATGCGGTGTCGCTGGCCAGTGCCACCGCGATGCCCAGCGCCGGTGCCAACCCGAACAGCGCCAGCGCGATCCGGCGCAGCCGCGCGCCATGTTTTCGCGCCAGCACGAACGCCATCTCGCGCGTGAGGTAACTCTCTTCCGTGACCGGGCCTTCGAAGGCTCGTACGTGGCCCAGCATGTCCAGGCCCGTCGCGTGGCCCGCGGTGTTCACGGGCAGGGTGTCGACGCATTTCCAGTGGTCGACCTTGATCACTGCGGCGACGATGGCCAGGCCCAGCAGGGCCAGCGGAAACGCAAGGCTGATCGCCAAGCCGGTGGTGAGCGCCAGCCACGCCCACAACCACAGTCCGCCGGACAGCAGGGCAAACATGAAGTAAAGCGGCAGCACCTGCCGCGTGCGCCAGGCGGCAATGGTCTTCAGCGAACGGTAGATGTTGGCGGTGCACAGGATCGTCGCGAGTGCGCAGAGTGCCAGCACTGCGCCCGCAACGTGCAGGGACATTCCAGCATGGCGGGTGAACGCAAACCACGCCACGGCGAGCATGGGCAGGTACGTCACGAGTGAGGCGATGCCCTCGCGCGACAACCACGACGATCGCCATTGGCTCAGCGCGCGCCACGCGCGTTCCGGACGGCCGAGGTGCGCCGTCGAAGCCAGCAGACCTGCGCTCACGAGCACGAACCCGAAGCCCAGCGGCACCAGCACGCCGGTTCCGGTGAGCGGATAAATGCCTGCCGCGAGCGCAAGTCCGAGCAGGCACCACAGGCCGTAACCCGCGCCACTTGCTACCGTGAAGAAAATCACCGAGAGCGCGGGCTTCATCGCGACAACGCCTTGTCCAG
>DAIUEL010000040.1:0-7340 GCA_036845145.1 Rhodanobacteraceae bacterium
CCGGCGCCGCCAGCGTCTACGCGGCGGCGGGCGGCGCGCGCAGCACCACCAGCGTCGACCTGTCAAAAGGCTATCTCGAATGGGCGTCGCGGAACCTGGTCCTGAACGGGTTCGGCGGCAGCGATCACGTGCTTGCCCGCGCAGACGCCGCGACGTTTCTTGCCGAGAGCCGCGCAAGCTTCGGATTGATCTATGTCGATCCGCCCACGTTTTCGAATTCCAAGCGCGCGGGTGATTTCGACGTGCAGCGCGACCATGTCGAGTTGCTGGATGCCTGCGCACGGCGCCTGCGGGACGACGGCGTGGTCGTGTTCTCCAACAACTTCCGGCGCTTCAAGCTGGGTGTCGAAGCGCTTTCGCGTACTTTCGCGATCGAAGATGTCTCTCGCGCCAGCATTCCGGCGGACTTCGCGCGGCGACCGCACATCCACGGCTGCTGGATGTTGCGAAAACATTGAACCCGCCGTTCAGGCAGCGTGGGTGAAGCGGCTTTTGCGGAATGCGAGTCCGACACGGTGCCCTCCGGCTCATGTTCCGGACAGCCGTGACCCGGCGCAATCTTTACTGGCTGGTCATTCCGGACGCGCGCAGCGCGATCCGGAATCGGTCTGCCCTGGGCGATGCAGCAGTGATTTCGGGTTGTCTCGACGAAGGTCGCTCTGCTCCGATTGAATGTCGAGTCCGTGACGGAGTGATCAGGGACGATCACATGATTTAAGCCATGATTCAGTCCGAACGCACGAGCATGCGGAATGGGCTGAAGTTGGAGGCATCCTATGAACGTTCGAGGATTCTTTCGCCGTGGGAGCTTGGCCATTGCGTTGCTCGCGGCATCGTTCTGGATCGCGCCGAGCGCGTTCGCGCATTCGCACGTGAGTGTCGGGATCGGCATTGCGGCGCCGGGCTTCGGCGTCAGCGTGGGCAATTGCTGGCGCTGCGGTTACTGGGCACCGCCGCCGGTGTATTACGCGCCGGCTTATGTCGCGCCGGTGTACTACCCTGCACCGGTGTATTACGCGCCGCGCCCGGCCTACTACTACGGCTACGGTTATGACGCGCCGCGCTACCACTACTACCGGGGCGGCTACGGCCACGATCGCGGTTCGCGCCACCGTCGCGGGGGCTATTACCACCGTCGACACCCCTGATGTGCGTTTGCGTGATGGGAACGGGTTTACGGACCCCGTACGCGCGATGTGTTAAAACTGCGCGCGCATGAGTTCCCATTCCAGCCTTGATCCGCGTCATGGCGGCGACGCCGCCATCGACCTGCACTCGATCCGCACGTTCCTGCGCCAGTGGGTGCGCGATCCGGTGAAGATGGCGTCGGTCACGCCCTCCGGCCGGCAGCTCGCGCGACTGATGGTCGAGCAACTGCCGCCGGGCTGCGAGCGCGTCGTCGAGGTGGGTGCGGGCACCGGCGTGTTCACGCGGGCGCTGCTGGAAGCAGGCATCGCCCCCGCGAAGCTGCTGGTGGTGGAAATCAATCCCGATCTTGCGGCGTTCCTGCGCGACCGGTTTCCCGGCGTGGCGGTCGCGTGCGCGGACGCGCGCCATCTCGACACGCTGGCGGAAGAACATGGCCTGCTTGCCGACGGCAAACTCGATGCGGTGGTCAGCGGGCTCGGCATGTTGTCGATGAGCAGCAACCTGCGCTGCGACATCCTGCGTGCCGCATTCGCCGCGTTGGGAGAAGGCGGGCGTTTCATCCAGTTCACCTATGGCCCGGCCAGTCCCGTGCGCCGTCACGAACGCGATGCGCTCGGCCTGCGCATGCATCGCGCGGGTTTTGCGCCGCGAAACCTGCCGCCGGCCACGGTGTACGTGTACCAGCGATTGCGTTCCCGGCAGATCGCGAGCGTGCGGCAGTCGCCGCATCCCTGAAAACCGCGCGTCGGCTCAGGCAAGTTCCAGCGAATAGTGACGCGTGCCGGATTCGCGGACATAACCCAGCGATTCGTAGAGCGCCTGCGCCGGGTGATTGTCCTCGGCGGTTTCCAGCACCAGCCGCAACGCGCCGGTTTCCAGGGCGAACGCGCGGGCGCATTCCATCAACGCGCGCGCGACGCCGCGATGGCGGGCGGCGGGCGCCACGAACAGGTCGTTGAGCACCCAGATGCGGTGCGCCGATACCGACGAAAAGAATGGATACAACTGGGTGAAGCCGAGCGCTTCGCCCGTGGCGTCGCGGGCGATGAAGATCACCGATTCACCGCGTTGCAGCCGCGCCTGCAGGAACGCGTGCGCGCGTGCACGATCGGAAGGTCGTTCGTAAAAAACCCGGTAGCCGTCGAACAGCAGCGTCAGCGCATCGAGGTCATCCAGTGTGGCGCGGGACGTGACGAGTGCTGCGGACGATACCGGAGTGGACATGGACGGCGGCCTGTACGGAAGGCCGCCATGATGCCCAAGCGTCGGGCGGCCGCGCAAGCACGGTCACCGGACGGTCGTCGTCGCGCTCAATGCTGGTTCTGTACCCATTTTTCGTATTGCCCGCGGTTGATGGACTTGCCCTGGCCGCTGGCGTACAGGAAGTCGCTGTCCAGCGGCGGATAGGCTTGCGCTTCGTCCGCGCTGATGCGCCCGTCGTGGTTGGCGTCCAGCGTGGCAAACGACGGCGGCGGGCCGTAGTTCGTGACCTGCGCAGGCATGCCGGCGTTCACCGTGAGCGTGCCGCCGTTGCTGTCGGGAAGCGGGTACTGCGCGCTGGTTTCCGTGCCTTGGTAGAACCCGCTGCCGGACTGCGATGATTGCGATGGCTGCGGCTGCGCCGGCGGCTGCATGGGCTGGGGCGGCGGCGATGTTTGTGGCGGGGCCGGCATGGGTTGAGCCGGTTGTGCAGGCATCGTTGTCGTCATTGGTGGCGACGGAGGCACCGGCGGCGCGGGCGGTGTGGGTGGCATCGGTTGCGTCGGTGGCGGCGGCAGGGGCTGTGGGGTTTGTTGCGGCGACGCGGTCGCCACCGCGGCAACACCGAACAGCGCGATCGCGATTGCACCGGCAAGCGAAAGACGGATCGAACGTTGCGTACCCATGGAGCCTCCTAGTGCGCCGGACAGTGGCATGCGTCACCTCAGTAGACCGCGGGTTCTGTCGTCGGTTCGTGAAGCTGGTGTCAAGCGATCCTTGGCGATCAGGCCTCGTTCAAACAACCCGAAGCCACCGCCCGTTTTTCAACGGCAGCCAGGCATCGCGAGCGCAAAACCGGTGGACGATCCAGCCCAATGTCGGTGCGCGATCAGGCCGCCTTGCTGCGCGCCGACAGCATCTCCAGCAGTTCGCCGGCCACGCGCAGGCGGTCGGCGGGCTCCGGCAATTCCAGCGCGATCCGCAACCTGTCCTGCCCGTCCAGTTTGTAGACGCGCGGCTTCTGCTGGATCAGCCGGATGATGGTGGCGGGGTCGACCTCGGGTTTTGCGCGGAAAGTGATGCGTCCGCCGGCCGCGCCGAGGTCGAACTTGCGGATGCCGAGCGCGGCCGCGCGCAGTTTGAGCGAAGCGATCGCGAACAGGTTTTTGGTTGCCGCCGGCAGCAGGCCGAAACGGTCGATCATTTCCACCTGCAGCTCGCGCAAGCCCTCCTCGTCACCGGCGCTGGCAATGCGCTTGTAGAGCGTGAGGCGCGTATGCACGTCGGGCAGGTAGTCGTCCGGGATCAGCGCCGGCAGGTGCAGTTCGACTTCGGTGCCGCTGTCGCCGCCCAGTTCGAAATCCGGCACCTTGCCGGAACGCAGCGCGTGCACCGCGCGCTCCAGCAGTTCGTTGTACAACGCGAAGCCGATCGCCTCGATCTGGCCCGATTGCGCTTCGCCCAGGAGTTCGCCGGCGCCGCGGATTTCCATGTCGTGGGTCGCGAGCGTGAAGCCGGCGCCGAGTTCTTCCAGCGATTCCAGCGCCGCGAGGCGCTTTTCCGCATCGGCGGTCATGGCCTTCCTGTCCGGCACGATCAGATACGCGTAGGCGCGGTGGTGGGAGCGGCCGACGCGCCCGCGCAACTGGTGCAATTGCGCCAGCCCGAAGCGGTCGGCGCGATCGATCACGATGGTGTTGGCGGTCGGCACGTCGATGCCGGATTCGATGATGGTGGTGCACACCAGCACGTTGAAACGCTGGCGATGGAAATCCAGCATCGCCTGTTCGAGTTCGTGCGCACCCATCTGGCCGTGCGCGACGCGGATGCGCGCGTCCGGGATCAGTTCGGCAAGGTCGCGCGCGGTGCGCTGGATCGTGTCGATGCTGTTGTGCAGGAAATACACCTGTCCGCCGCGCGCAAGTTCGCGCTGGAACGCTTCGCGGATCAGCGCCGGATCGTATTGCGCGACCATCGTCTTCACCGCCATGCGCGCCGCCGGTGGCGTCGCGATGAGCGAGAGGTCGCGCATGCCGCTCATCGCCATGTTGAGCGTGCGCGGAATCGGCGTCGCGGTGAGGGTGAGCAGGTCGACTTCCGCACGCAACTTCTTCAACTGTTCCTTGTGGCGGACGCCGAAGCGGTGTTCCTCGTCCACGATCACAAGGCCGAGATCGCGGAACTTCACGTCGGCCTGCAGCAGCTTGTGGGTGCCGACCACGATGTCGAGCTTGCCATCGGCGAGCCGCTTCAGTGCGTCGGCCACGTCCTGTTTCGCGCGGAAGCGCGACAGCAATTCCACCCTGAGGGGGAAATCCGCCAACCGGTCACGGAAATTGTCGAAGTGCTGCTGGGCGAGCAGGGTGGTCGGCACCAGCACCGCGACCTGCTTGCCGGCGCTGGCCGCGGCGACCGCCGCGCGCAGCGCGACTTCGGTCTTGCCGAAGCCGACATCGCCGCAGATCACGCGGTCCATCGGTTGCGGCGCCGCGAGATCGGCCAGCACCGCGTCGATCGCGGTCAGCTGGTCGGGTGTCTCTTCGAACGGAAAGCCGTCCGAGAAGCGTGCCAGTATCGCGCGATCGTAATCGATGGCATTGCCTTGGCGCGCCGCGCGCTGCGCGTGGATCGCCAGCAATTCGGCGGCGACGTCGCGGACTTTCTCTGCGGCCTTGCGCTTGGCGCGTTCCCAGCTTTCGCCGCCCAGCGAGTGCAGGGGCGCGTGTTCGTCGTCGGCGCCGGAATAGCGGCTGACCAGCGCAAGCTGCGCGACCGGCACGTACAGCTTGTCACCGCGCGCGTATTCGATCGCCAGGAATTCGCCCGGCATCCCGCCGACGTCCAGCGCGACGAGGCCGAGGTAACGGCCGACGCCGTGGTCGACGTGCACGATCGGCGCGCCGATTTCGAGCTCCGTGAGATCGCGCAGGATCGCTTCGGGATCGCGCTCGGCCGTCTTGCGCCGCTTGCGTTCGGTGCGCGCGCGTTCGCCGACCAGCTCACGTTCGGTGAAGACGGTAAGCGCGGGTTGGGCGAACGAAAATCCGCGATCCAGCGGTGCGGTGAATAGGGCGAGACCGGGTATGGGCAAGCTGCCGCGGCGCGAGCTTTCTTCGCCGTCATCCCGGCTTGTGCCGGCATGACGGGCCAGAAGTGCTTGCCAGGATTCGAAAACCGCCGGGCGCACATCAACCGTCGCCAACTGCTCCAGCAATGCCTCGCGCCGCCCAGCCGAATCGGCGGTGATCAAAACACGTTGCTCTGGATGCGCGTCGACCCATTCGCGCAGATGCGTCGCAAACCCGCCGGCTGCGCCGCTGCCGGCGAGGTCGGGCGCGGCCTGCGTGCCCGTATCTGCAGCACGCGCGTCGTCGGCGCCAACGAGATCGATGCGCAACACCCTGTTCAGCCGCTCGCGCAGGGATTGCGGGGGCAGGTACAGCTCCATCGGAGGCAGCACCGGTCGCTCGATGTCGTGCGCGCGCTGGTCGTAGCGTTCGCCGGTCTGCTTCCAGAACGTCTCGGCCGCGTCGAGCGAGTGGTTGGCGAGCACGAACAGCGCTTCGTCGCCGAGATAATCGAACAGTGTTTCGGTGGCATCGAAGAACAGCGGCAGGTAATACTCGATGCCGCCGGGCGTCACGCCCTGCTTCATGTCCTGGTACAGCGGGCAACGACGCACGTCGATCGGAAAGCGCTCGCGCAGCCGGTCGCGGAATGCGCGCATCGCCTCGTCGGTGAGCGGGAACTCGCGCGCGGGCAGCAGGTTGACCGCATCGACCGGATGCGACGAGCGCTGCGTCTCCGGGTCGAACGCACGGATCGATTCGATTTCGTCGTCGAACAGTTCGATGCGATAGGGCTCGTCCACACCCATCGGGAAAATGTCGAGCAACGCGCCGCGCACCGCGAATTCGCCGTGTTCGCCCACCTGCGGCACATTGCGGTAGCCGCTGGCCTCGAGGCGGCGCTGTTCGTCGGCGAGGTTCAACCGTTGCCCGCGTGCCACGGACAGCCCGCTGCCCGCGATGTGCGTGCGCGGCGCCAACCGCTGCATCAACGTCGAGACCGGTACCACCAGCACGCCACGGCGCGTGCCGGGCAGGCGGTTCAAGGTGGCGATGCGCTGCGACACCAGTTGCGGGTGCGGCGCGAACAGGTCGTAGGGCAGGGTTTCCCAGTCGGGAAAGTGCAACACCGGCAGGTCGCCCGCGAACACCGCCAGCTCGTCTTGCAGCGTGCGGGCCGCGCGGCTGTCGGCGGTGACCGCGACGATCACGCCTTCGCGCTGGCGTGCGGCTTCGCAGAGCAGCAGGGCCAGCGACGAGCCGGCCGGTTCACGCCAATCGCGGCGTTGGCCGGGCGTGCGCGGAAGCGCAGGCAGGGGGATGTCGAATGAGGACACGGAAAGATGCTCGCAATGCAAAACACTGCCGGAGCGCGGCTGCGCGCCAGCAGAAGGTAAGACCCGCAATTTTATCAGTGGACTACGGCGCTGGTGCGAAGCGCACGCACAACACGCCCGCGTCGTCAGGGTCAGGTGTAATGGTGGCGCCGAGTTCGCGGCACAAGTCCAGCATGCGCCCGTTGTCGGCGCGGACGTTGCCGTGCAGCGCCGCCAACCCGCGGCGGCGGGCTTCGTCCAGCAACTTCAGCATCAGGCGTTTGCCGAGGCCGTGGCCGGAGATGGCCTTGCCGACGATCAATCCGAATTCGGCGGTGCGCGCGTTCGTCGATGCCATGTGCAGGTCCGCGACGGCGCGGATTTCGCCATCGTCGTCGACCACGAATGCGGCGTCCCGCGCAGGATCGAGGCCGCGCACCTGCGCCTGCACCGACGCCGGCAATTCGCGCGAGCGATAGAAGAAGCGGTATTCGATTTCCTCGGGCGTCAGGCGCAGGAAGGCGCGTCGCAAGGCTTCCAGGTCATCGGGGCGCAGCGGCCGCAGGACGAAGTTTCGCCCGTCTTCGAGCCGGATGGATTCTTCGAA
>DAIUEL010000040.1:7440-16173 GCA_036845145.1 Rhodanobacteraceae bacterium
GCAGCGATCACGGACGATCGCACGTCAGCGAATGACGCCGACCCCGACGCCGAAGCTGATGTTGGGATGGCCCTGGCGCATTTCTTCCGGCGTCCAGCGATGGAAGTCGCCGTTGCGCACGAACACCATCGGATAGATGTAGCGCGCTTGCCCGACCGCTTCGGCCTGGGTGCCCGTGAACTGTCCGCGTACGGTGATCAGCGAACCCTTCGGAAAATTCATCGGCTCGAGGAAGCCCGGCATCTCGGCCATGAAGCGTCCGGTCGCGGGCTCCTTGAGCCGCGGCCGTTGCGAGGAATCGAGCGGGTAGGCGAGCACTTCGATGCGTGTGTGGTCGGCAAGGTTTTGCACGCCGATCACTTCGCCGCCCCAGATGAGCTGCGCCTGCGGGAAATTGTTCGGCGAACCCGCGACCTGGTCGGGCGTGGCATTCACGATTTCCGGGCCGGTCTTGTAGAGGGGCGCGGGCGCGCACGCCGCGATCGCGACAGGCAGCGCAACGGCGGCCAGCAGTCGAGCCAGGTTACGAATGCGCATCGCGAAAGCCTCGCATGCCGTCGGATGCTCCCGAGCATAACCAAAATCGGCCATGCCGGCGCGGCGCCGCGTCGCATTCATTCACCGCGCAGCCAGCGCAGGTTTTCCGATGCGCCCGCGGATTGCGCAAGTACGTCGCGCAGCGGCGGCAGCAATGCGGCCAGCGTGGCATCCAGCTTCCACGGCGGATTCGCGATCAGCATGCCACAGCCGTTCAGGCGCAACGGCGAATCGTCGGGGCGCGCCAGCAATTCGGCGACGAGCACCTCGCCGAACGGGCCATTCGCCATGCGTCGATGGAACGGCGCGATGGTGCGATGCGTTTTGATCGGATACCACACCGCGTAAACCCCGTTTGGCCAGCGCGCATGCGCCGATCCGAGCGCCGCCTCGATCGCCGCGAATTCGCCCTCCTGCGCCTCGAACGGCGGATCGATCAACACCAGTCCGCGCTTCTCCAATGGTGGCAGCAGCGCATTCAACGCGGCGTAGCCGTCGCGCTGGTGCACGTGCACGCGTCGATCGTCCCGAAACAGGGCGCGCAGCGCGGCGGCTTCATCCTGCTGCGTTTCGCAAAGCACGAGCCGATCATCCGGGCGCAGCGCCCGTGCCGCCAGCAACGGCGAGCCGGGATAATTTCGCAATGTTCCGTCCGGATTGAACGCGCGGATCGCGTCGACATAGCGACGCAGCGACGCGGACAGTCGGGGGCTGTCGAACAGCCGCCCGATGCCGTCCCGCCACTCGCCCGTTTTCCCCGCCTCCTCATCGTCGAGCGCGTAGCGGCCGCGCCCCGCGTGCGTGTCGAAATAACACAGCGGCTTGTCCTTTGCGGTCAATGCGTCCAGCAGCGCCAGGAGGATCGCGTGCTTGAACACGTCCGCGAAGTTGCCGGCATGGAAGGCGTGGCGGTAGTTCATGGTTCGATTCCGGGTATCGCTGAAGTATAGGTATCCGTCGGACGCCGCATGAACCCTGCTCCAGAGTTGAGTGGCGGTTTCGCCGCGTCTATGCTCCTGCGCATGCTTCGCGTGCCGCGCCCGAATTCGACGGTTTTTCGCCTGACGCTTGCGCTGGCGTTGCTCGCCTGGACGGCGTTGGCGTTCGGCGCGCCGGCGACCGGGGTGGGCGCGATGCAAGCCCCGCAGTCGCAAGCGCAAATCGAGAACGCGGCTCCGCACTGCCAGGACACGATGGCGACCTCGCCCCGATCACGCAACGTGTCGACGCCCATGGCGCAAACGGGGCACGGCGATTGTTGCCAAACCACATGTCGCTGCCTCGCGGCGCCAACGGCCGTGATGACCGTGCCGTGGGTATGGGTTGCGTTCGTTCCGCCCGCTGGACATGGGTCGGCGGGCCCGAAGGCGCCGGTTCCACCCGCGCCGGCAGCGCCGCCGTTGCGACCACCCATCGCCTGAAGCCCATCGCGGCATCCGATGCCGCGCTTCATCGCACCCGCTTCGCGGTTCAGCGCGAGGCGTCGTTCTTGCGCAGTCGGCGCGCGTGGCGCGCCCGCGGATATTTTCATGAAACCCATTCACGGCAACCCGGGATCATCGATTCCGGTGCTTTCGCGCCGTCGCTTCGTGCAGGGGCTGGCGCTGGGCGGCACGGCCGCGCTGCTGGGCGGCTTCGCCAAACCCAGCTGGGCGTTGGCCGAAAGCAATAAATCGCACGCGCTGTCGGGTACCGAGTTCAAGCTCGAAGTCGCCGAAATGCCGGTCGATTACACCGGCGCGGCGCGCATCGCGACCGTCGTCAACGGCCAGTTGCCGGGGCCCCTGCTGCGCTGGCGCGAGGGCACGACGGTCACGCTGCGCGTGACCAACCGGATGCGCGTGCCGACCTCGATCCACTGGCACGGCATCCTGCTTCCGTTCGACATGGACGGCGTGCCCGGCATCAGCTTTCCCGGCATCGCGCCGGGCGAAACGTTCACCTATCGGTTTCCGGTGCGACAAAGCGGCACCTACTGGTATCACGCGCATTCGCGCTTCCAGGAACAGACCGGCCTTTACGGCGCGCTCGTGATCGATCCTGCGCAGGGCGAACGGGTGCGCGCCGACCGCGACCATGTGGTGATGTTGAACGACTGGGCCGACATGGACCCGGAACGGATCTTCGCGGTCCTGAAAAAACGCAGCGACTATTTCAATCTCAACCATCCGACTGTGCCGAAATTCCTGAGCGACGCATCGAAGCTCGGACCCGCCGGCGCGCTGCGCGAGCGCGCGATGTGGAACCGGATGCGGATGAACCCACGCGACCTGATCGACGTCGGCGGCTTCGCCTACACGTATCTGATGAACGGCGCGACGCCGGCCGGCAACTGGACGGGCCTGTTCCGGCCGGGCGAGCGGGTGCGGCTGCGATTCATCAACGGTTCGTCCAACAGTTACTTCGACGTAAGAATTCCGGGGCTGACGATGTCGGTCGTCGCCGCCGATGGGCAGGACGTCGAACCGGTTGCAGTCGACGAATTCCGCATCGCCGCGGCGGAAACGTACGACGTGATCGTCGAGCCGCCGGAAGATCGCGCGTACACGATCTTCGCGCAGTCGATCGACCGCTCGGGCTTTGCACGCGGCACGCTGGCGCCGCGGCCGGGCATGGAAGCCGAAGTGCCGCCGCTCGATCCGGTGCCGATGCTGACGATGGCCGACATGATGGGCGCGATGGGTCAGGGCGGTGGCCACGCCATGCATGGTGTGCAACACGGCGGGATGGAGATGCCGGACGCTGTGAAGGCGCATCACGCGCGTACCGAATTCCACAACCCCGGCGTGGACATGCGCGTCGATTTTCCGCGCACCAACCTGGACGATCCCGGCCCGGGCCTGCGCGACAACGGCCGGCGCGTGCTGACCTACGCCGACCTGCACACGCCGGGTGGCTCGCTGTATCCGGAACCCGTCACGCGCGAAATCGAGCTGCACCTCGACGGCAGCATGGAACGCTTCATCTGGTCGTTCGATGGCGTGATTTTCTCGAAGGCGAAACCGATCCACCTTCGCTACGGCGAGCACCTGCGCGTGGTGCTGTGCAACGACACGATGATGAATCATCCGATCCATCTGCACGGCATGTGGAGCGAAGTCGAGTCGCCCGACGGCGAATTCCAGGTGCGCAAGCACACGGTGAACGTGCAACCCGCGCAACGCGTTGCGTATCGGGTGAAGGCCGACGCGCCCGGGCACTGGGCGTTCCACTGCCATCTGCTCTATCACATGGAAGCGGGCATGTTCCGCGAAGTGGTGGTGGCATGAACGCGCGGAACAATACCCTTGCCACGGCATGCGCGCTGGCGTGCATGGTCGCGACGACCGCGCCTGCTGCAGCCCGGCAAGCCACGCACCACATGGACATGACCGATGCGTCCACGCCTCGACATCATGGGCGCTCCGCGAACCACGCAAAGGTTGCGCCGCCCGTGTCCGTTCCAGCGCCCGCGTCGCATGCCATGCATGACATGCATCCCGCGGCCGTGCCCGAGGGGGACGTCCGCAGCGACGATTATTCCGGGGGCTATGGCCACGGCTCGATGCCGGGCATGGACATGCACGACGACCCGGTGCTCGGGAAGTTGCTGCTGGATCGATTCGAATACGTGCACGCGCGCGATGGCGACCCTGCGATCGCGATCGACGGCGAAGCCTGGTACGGCCGCAACTTCGACAAATTGTGGTTGAAGTTCGAAGGCGGGCATGCCGGCGGACGTCTTCAGGACCTTCGAACCGAAGCATTGTGGGCGCACGCGGTCGCGCCGTTCTGGAACACGCAACTCGGGGTGCGCCACGACTTCGGGGTCGGGCCCGGCCGCACCTGGGCCGCGTTCGGCGTCGAAGGCACGGCGCCCTACTGGTTCGAAACGGAGGCGACGTTTTACGTGGGACAGGCTGGCCGCACCGCCGCACGCGTGGCGTTCCAATACGAAGCGCGCTTCACGCAGCGCCTGATCCTGCAGCCGTCGCTGGAGGTTAATTTCCATGGGCGTGACGATCCGCAGCGTGGCATCGGATCCGGCTTGTCGGACATCGAAGCCGGGTTGCGCGTGCGCTACGAAATCCGCCGCGAGTTCGCGCCGTACATCGGCGCGGTGTGGCAGCAGCGCTTTGGTCGCAGCCGCGATTTCGCGCGCGCGCAAGGTGATCAGGGCGATCTGGAATTCGTCGCGGGGGTCCACGTCTGGTTTTGAGCGCGAGGTGCCGCGTCGGGAAGCGCGCGCCCATGGGTGGCACGCTGTAAGGCAACCGGAATGGATTCGGTCTTCTCGCCCAGTTGGCCCGTCCGATGCATCCAGGAGCTTCCATGCGAAAGATATTCGCAGCCGTTGTTTTCACATCCGCTTGCGCGCTCGCATCGGGGACCGTCGTGGCCGGGCCCGCGCAGTACTTCCCTTCAACCGCCTACGTCGCCCTGCAAGGATCGGACAGCGTCGAATCGCTTCCCGGCGGCGTCACCTGGGGCAAACTCGACAGCGCGCACTATGTCGCAGTCAGCCCTGATGGAACGAAACTGCTGGTCAGCAGCGCGGCGACGGAAAACGCTTACGTGGTCGATGCGAAGACCGGCAAGGCGCTCGCCACGATCGCGGTCGGTACGGTGCCGCAGGGCGTCGCCATCGGCCCGCATGGACGTTACGGACTGGCGTTGAGCGCCGGAACGGATTCGGTGACCGTGATCGACATGCGGACGCTTAAAAAAATCAAGACCATCAAGGTCGGCAAGACGCCGCACAACGCGCGCTTCACCGCGGACGGCAAGCGCGCCTACATCACCTTGCAGGGCGGCACGGGCGTGGCCGTGCTCGACATGCACAGTCTCGCGAAGGTCGATGAGATCCCGGTGCCCGGCGTGCACGGACCGCACAATCTCGATCTTTCCGCCAACGGCCGGGTGTTGTGGGTGCGCGACCTGACGGGCAGCGTCGCCGCCGTGGACCTCAAGACACGCAAGGAACTGGCGGTGATTCCCGTGGGCCCGGGTCACGCGGGGATCGATGTCGTTCCTGCTGGGCGCTACGTGTTCACCGGTGGCATCGCCGGCCACGTGGTGGACGTGATCGATCCCGCGACGTTCAAGGTCGTCAAGCAGATCGACGTGGGCCAGGGCCCGCACGGCGTCAGGGCCAGCGCGGATGGCCGATGGGTGTACGCGGCCGTCACGGCCACCAACAAGGTCGCGGTCATCGATGCGCATTCGCTCAAGGTCGTCAGGCAGATCGACATGCACGGCCAACTGCCGTTCTGGATCGCCGTGCGCGGCAATGACTGAGAACCTGGTTTCGTGATGCGGTGACGAACCCTGCCATGATGCAGGTACCGATGACACCCGAACCCGTCCGACAGTCCACGCTGACCTGCCCGCACTGCGGGCATCGCAGCGTGGAATCCATGCCCGTTGACGCCTGCGTGTTCTTTCACGAATGCGCGGGCTGCGGTGCGATGCTGCGTCCGAAACCTGGCGACTGCTGCGTGTTCTGTTCGTACGGCGACGTGCCGTGCCCGCCCGTACAACGGCAACGCCCCTGTTGCCGGCGTTGATGCTTCCACGAGTTCAGTGCAGGTCCACCATGATCGTGGTCGGGTGCTCGGCGTGCCAGATCACCGGCTGCGCGCGGTACAGGTTCGGCAACGCGCGCTGCAGCGACGCGACTTTCGGCGCGTCGTTGATGGCGATGTAGAGCGCCTCCGGGTGCAGGCGTGCGTAATCCTGGTGGTAATCCTCGGCGGGGTAGAACGCCTCGAACGGCACGACCTGCGTCACGATCGGCGCCGCAAACGCGTGCGCGGCGCCGAGTTGTGCGATGTAGTCCTTCGCGATCCTTTGCTGTTCGGGATTGGCATAAAAGATCGCGCCACGGTACTGGGTGCCGGTGTCGGGACCCTGGCGGTTCAGCTCGGTCGGGTTCGTGGCCACGGAGAAATAAACGCGCAACAGTTGTCCGTAGGTGACCTTCGAAGGGTCGTAGACGATCCGGACGGTTTCCGCGTGCCCGGTGTCGCCTTCGCTGACCTGTTCGTACGTGGCGGTTGCGGCAGCGCCGCCCGAATAACCGGAGGTCACGTTGCTCACGCCGGGCACGTGTTCGAATACCCATTGCACGCCCCAGAAGCAACCGCCTGCCAGTACCGCGGTGGCTTTGCCGGCATGATTCGCAAGGGGCGCGTCGACGATGGGGGCCGGGACGGCTGCATGAGCTGCCACCGCGTCATTCGTGGCAGTGGCGCATGATGCCACGGCAGGCATCATCAGCAGCATGAGCAATGCGCGCAAAGTTCTGGAAATCATTGGTGTTTGCCAGCCCTGGTTCCGACAGGTTCCGGAAAATGGACCGGCCGGACGCCCGACCGATGACACCTCGCCTCCAACGTCTTTGGGCAAGCTCAATGCGCGGCGGCAGGCATCCGACCGCGCACCAGCAACGGCGCGATCACGAGCAGGTAGATCGCGTACGCGACGAACCATGCGAGCGCCGCCCACACCCACCCGCGCGGCGTGTTGATGCAGAGCCTGAGCGCCGCGGCCAGGGTCGGCAGCACGAACATCAGCGTGAGTGCGGCGTTCGACTGGATCGGCACGCCGCTGTGGCCTTGCGCCACGCGCACCATCATTGCGAGCGACAGCGTGCCCAGCGCGCCGACGGTGATCCCGTGCAGGGTGTCGATTTCCGGCATCGTGGTAATGCCGACCAGCGCGACGCCGCGAACGGCAAGCCCGATCGCCAGCCACAGGTAGCCGAGGTGCAGCACCCACAGCATCGGTTCGCGCCAGGTGCGCCAGCCGCGCCAGCCGGCCAGGCGCACGAATGCGAGCGTGGCCACCACCAGCATCAGGATGCCACGCGCCAACGCGGGCGCTCCGGCGAGGCCGCACAACAGCACCAGCGCGCCGCCGCCGTTCACCGCGAAGATCACGTACTTGTTCACCCACATCGTGTGGCCGGCGAGCTTGCGCCCGGTGAAGAACGGAATCACGCGTCCACCGATCGCCAGCATCAGCACCATCAGCAAATCGACCACGCCGATCAGCGCGCGCGTGGGCACGGTGGGATTCCCGGCGAGCACGCCTGCGTAGAACGCAATGTCGAGGCCCGCGTAGAACAGCAGGATGCCGATCAGGAACGCGTTGCGCTTGTTGCGCGACAGCCACAGCACGCGCCCGACCAGGAACACCAGCCCGAACAGGTAACCGACGTCGAACAGCGCGCCGACCCAGAACGGCAGCGGCGTCAGCAGCAGCACGCGCGCGATCACCCACGTCGCGGTCAGCAACCACAGGCTGCGGCGCGTGGTGGTGGCAATGCCGGTCCAGTTGGCCGACGCGGTCAACAGGAACCCGCCGACCAGCGCGCCCGCGAAACCGAAAAGCATCACGTGTGCGTGCCAGTAGAACGGGTTCTGCAACGCGGCGGATGGCAGCCAGCCGTAATGCAGGAACGCACCCCACGCCAGCATCCCGACGCTGGCGGCCAGCGCGGCACAGAAGAACAGCGGACGGAACGGATGCAACGGCGGAGCGGGCGGACTCATGTTGATTTGCGTAGTGGCCATGGCGTCTGGAGTGTTCGGCAATCCTCTCATGCTGGACCCGCCGCGTCATGGTCGCCCTGATGCCGGTCAATGAAAAGTGCGAATGTCGAATCTGGCCGGGGTCGCTCGTCGCCAACATGAACCGGCACATCGCCGGGGCACTGGAGACGAGTCATGCGCGTATTGGTGATCGTGAAGGCGAGCGAAGAATCGGAAGCCGGCGGGATGCCGGATGCGAAGGAACTGGCCGAGATGGGCAAGTTCAACGAACAACTGGTGAACGCCGGCGTGATGCTGATGGGCGAAGGCCTGCACCCCAGCTCGAAAGGCGCCCGGGTGCGCTTCGACGGCAAGCGCCGCACGGTGATCGACGGCCCGTTCGCGGAAGCCAAGGAACTGGTCGCCGGCTTCTGGTTGTGGCAGGTGCGCAATTTCGACGAAGCGATCGAATGGATCAAGCGCGCGCCGTTCGACGGCGGCACGGAAATCGAGCTGCGCCCGGTGTTCGAAATGGAAGACTTTGGCGATGCCGCGACGCCCGAAATCCGCGAGCACGAGGCGCGCCTGCGCGAGAAGATTGCCAAGGCCTGAACGCGAGGAAATCGGGCGCTTGCACCGGAGGCGCGGCGATGATGTGATCGGCCGTCATGACGACGGCCGA
>DAIUEL010000041.1:0-15862 GCA_036845145.1 Rhodanobacteraceae bacterium
AGACGTGCGCCGAGCGCCGCATTGAGCGCCCCGAGAAATCCCGGAGGCGCGATCAACACGAGCTCACGGTATCGCTGCTCGTCGTGTGCGCGCTTCAAGTACGACCCCAGCATCGTCGCGAATTGCAATGCAGCCTTTTCTCTAGGCGAAGTGTGCGCCTCGATCGCATGCCGGCCCTCGCCAAAACGATCGTGCACTCGTGGCGGAGGCGCGTGCTCCCGCTCGTGGCCGGGAGTACGCGCCTCCGGGTTGACGAAGTCAGCGATTTCAATCATGCGCGGCGCGCCTTTGCTGAGAGAGAACAGGCGCGCCCGCGCACGATCGGCGGCGATGATCCAGATGTCCGCCATGGACTTTCTCAACGAAACGTGAGGTGATCGTCGACGCGTTGGACGCCGGGTGCCGACCAGACCGCATGCTCCACTGCCTGCATTTCGCTCCAGTTGTCGACCCGCCCCTCGATCCGCACCGTACCATCACCGCGTACGTCCACACGGACCGCGTCGGCCTCGACCTCGGCGTGCCGCTTCAAGGCGCCCTGGATGCGTCGCTTCAGGTCGCCGGCTTGCACGACCGAAGCGAGCGTGATGCTGTTCGTGACGCCCTTGACGCCGCTCAATTTGCGGACTTCATTCTCGGCCGCCAGGCGCTGGTAATTCCAGTTCACACTACCCGACAGCGTGATCCAGCCATCGGACACCCTCACGCGGACACAGTCCTTGGGGACCAAGGTGTTCCACGCCAGGATGTTCACGGCGCGCTGCGCGATCTCATCGTCATTCCATTTCTTGTCGCTGGGAAACCGCACCTCGATTTCCTGGGCGATGCCCTTGACGCCCTTGACTCGCCACGCTGCACGTTCGGCCGCCATCTTCTGCACATAGTCGGCGACGTGGCCGCTGAGGGTCACCACGCCATTTTCCGCCGCCACACCGATGTCTGCCGCATCGATACTCGGTTCGTATTCCAGCTCGTCGACGACCAGCTGTCGCAGCTCTTTATCGTTCATCGCAATGCTCCTTTTTGGGATCGGAAATCCAATTTCACACGTTGCGGCGAATGGCTTGTTGATCCGCATCAACGATGGGTGACTTGGATTGTCGCGACAGGGCGCTTCTGTTACGGAGCGTGGCCCGCGGTCCAAAAAAACGCGCATTTTTTTCGGCCCGGCGCATTCGTGGCAGCGCCACGAACCAGACCCAGGCGAACAACATGCCCGTGAGGAACGCGCAGAGAAGTACCGGCCAAATAATCGGGATGACTTGCATATGCGAAACCTCCGAAGCCATTCGATAACGCAATGCCAGCGTAGGAAACGCAATCCAGGCTGGTTTGATCTCGATCACCAGAATGCGCGATGTCAAGCCACAGATGTCGCGCGTTGAATCATCCCCGGGCCGGTGATGTCGGTACCCATGAAGCGACGCTTCACAAGTTCCACCAGCAGCAGATAGGTTGCGGTGGCGAATGCGAGGAAGGCGAAGAACATCGGAGGCAGGGGAATGAATCCCAGATCTGCGCCGACGGGCGTAAACGGCAACACTGTTCCGATGATGACCGCGGCAAGCACAGTAGCAATCAATGACTTGCTCGGTTGGCTGCGCAGCGGGTTGCCGCCGGTACGGATCACGAATAGCACCAGCGTCTGCGTGGCGAGAGATTCCACGAACCAGCCGGTATGAAATTCGGCCTGCGAAGCATGCAACCACACGAGCAGTACGTAAAAGGTGAGGAAGTCGTACAGGGAGCTGATCGGCCCCACACCCAGCATGAATCGCCGGATCGAGCGCACGTTCCAGCGACGCGGAGCCGTCAGTTGCGAAGCATCCACGTTGTCGCCGGGAATGGTGATCTGCGCGAGGTCATAGAGAAAATTGTTGAGAAGGATCTGGGTGGGCAGCATCGGCAGGAAGGGCAGGATGAGCGATGCCGCCGCCATGCTGAGGACATTGCCGAAGTTCGAGCTGGTGCCCATCAGCAAGTATTTCATGACGTTGGCGAAAGCCTTGCGACCCTCGATGACGCCGGCGTGCAGGGCCCCCAGATCGCGCTCGCCCAGGACGATGTCCGCGGCGTCGCGTGCCACGTCCACGGCATTGGCGACGGAAATGCCGACATCGGCCGCATGCAGCGACGGCGCATCGTTGATCCCGTCGCCGAGGAAACCCACCACGGCACGCCGGGCTTTCAGGGCCAGCACGATACGATGTTTCTGCGCGGGACTGACGCGCGCGAAGACGCTGACGCGTTCGGCAACGATACCCAACGCGTCCTGATCGAGCTTGTCCACTTGGGCGCCGGTGACGATCTCACGTGCGTCCAGCCCGACCTGTTCGCAGACATGACGTGCGACCAGTTCGTTGTCACCGGAAAGGATCTTCACCGAGACGCCGTCACGCGCGAGTGCACGCAAGGATTCGGCCGCGTCGGGCAGTACCGGATCGGCGAACGACACGAACCCGGCCAGGATCAGGCCCGTTTCGTCATCAGGCGTGTAGCGTGGTTTTTGTTCGACCTCGCGATAGGCGATGGCGAGGACCCGCAGACCTTGTCTCGCATAGGCGTCGCCGACGCGCTGGACTCTGTTTCGCGTGTCCATGTCCAACGCACGGGCGACGCCGTCCACCAGGCACTGCGTGCATTCGCGGATCACGAATTCCGGCGCCCCCTTGGCAACCAGAAGCGTTTCATCCCCCCGCTTCGCCACGATGCTCAGGCGGCGGCGCTCGAAATCGAAAGGAATCTCGTCGAGTTTTTGCGCCGCATCCTGCAAGGGAGCGCACCCGCGCAGGATCGCATCGTCGAGGGGGCTGTGGATACCGGTCTGGAGCGCACTGTTCAAGCGGGCGAGGTCGGCGGTTCGCGCCGAAGGGTCACCCATTGGATCGACGCTCGCGAAGACTTCAGTTTCGTTGCGCGTCAGCGTGCCGGTCTTGTCGCTCAGCAGTACCGTCATGCTGCCGAAATCCTCGATCGCGGCGAGATGTTTCACCACTACGCGATGGCGCGCCATGCGCATGGCACCGCGTGCCAAGGTGACGGTCGTGATCATCGGCATGAATTCCGGTGTCAGCCCAACCGCCAGCGCCAGTGCGAACAGCAGAGTCTCGAGCAACGGACGGTGGAACGCGATGCCGGCCAGCATGACCAGCAGCACCAGCCCGATCACGGTGCGCATGATCAAGCGTGCGAACCCGGAGAGACCGCGTTCGAACTCGGTAGGCGGCGGACGCTCCGACAGACGCGCGGCAACATCCCCGAAGGCGGTGTCGTTGCCGGTCGCCAGCACGATGGCTGTCGCGGTGCCGGCGATCACGGAGGTGCCGAGAAAAACGAGATGCCGCGCTTCGGCATTCATCGGTCCCTGCGGCCGCTCGCAGGCGTCCTTCTCTTCGGGTGCCGATTCTCCGGTCAGCGCGGACTGCTGGACGTGCAGATCACGTGCTTCGAGCAATCGTCCATCGGCAGGTACACGGTCACCAGCGGCTAGACGGATCAGGTCGCCGGGCACCAAGGTGCGTCGCGGCGCGTCATGCCAAGCGCCATCACGGCGCACGCTGGCGGTCGGGACGATCCCCTCCCGCAGCCGCTCGGCAGCCCGTTTTGAGCGATAGCTCAATATGTAGTTGAGCATGACGCTCAGCAACACCATCGCCACAATGATGCCCGCACCAGCGCGATCGCCCAGGATCCCGGACACCGCTGCCGCTACCAGCAGCATCAACACCAGCGGGTTACCGAACAGCTCGACCAGCGTGCCTAGGGGACTGGCACGCGGGCCGGCATGCGCCTCATTGGGTCCGTGTTCTGCCAGACGGCGCGTGGCCTCGGATTCGGTCAACCCGTTGGCGCTGCTGCCGAGAAGGGCGAACACCTGCGCCTGCGGGGCTTGCGCGGGATCGCGCACGGCGATTGGACGGAAGGCAGCCTTCATGATGAGTGCAACCTTGCCGCGACCGTGCAGGCAGATGTTGATGCCGGTCAATCGCTTCGGCATTTGTCGAGTTTGATCGAGTTGATGTGCGTCAACACGACCCGGCAACCAGCGCGTAGCGTGCTGGTTCGTGCCCTGGGCGCACGACCGTTATCGAGGAATCCACTATGACAGCAATCACACGCTTCAACCCGTTCCGGACTCCGGCACGGTTCGATACTCCCGCGATGTTTGACGACTTGTTTCGCAATTTCGGACTTGGTCCGGTTTGGAATCAGCCCGAGTTCGCGTTCGACATGCGGGTGGACATTACCGAGGACGACGACGCCTATTACATCGATGCCGAGATTCCCGGCGTGGACAAGGACGACATCGAGGTATCGGTGGATGGGAATCGCGTGGCGATCAACGCCGAGGCGAAACGCGAAAAGGAGAAGAAGAACGAAAAGGAGCTCATTGTCGAACGCTCGTGGGGCAGGGCATACCGTGCCTTCGCACTGCCGAGCGACATTGACGGCAATCGCACGGAAGCACGCTACGACAAGGGTGTGCTCACGCTCACGCTTCCCAAGCGGGCAAATGGAAACGCCCGCAGGATCACGGTGAGCTGATTCATGCCGGTTTTGTCGGGGCCGCCGTCACGAGGGGATGGCGGCCTTTTTGCGTCTGCGAGTCAGTGGCAGGCGCGTCTCATTGGACAATGGAATGAGACTTGATGTCGCCGCGGCGACGGCGCACATGGTCCTCGACGCGGCGACGCAGGGCATTGAACGTGTGCGTCACGGCAAGGTAGGCATCCTCGTGGCTGGAATCGGGTGAAGGCGTGTGTCCGGTTTCGATCGTGCAATCACGCAGGGTGGCCAAGGCGCGCACGTTGTAGCGATTGCCATGGTGGTGCTTGTGCTCGCAGGCGCTCACGACGACCTTGCAGGCCAGTATGTCTTCAGCGAACCGGTCGAGTCGCTGCGCGCGTTCCTCGATTCTTGCGCGCAACGCTTCGGATGCGTCCATGCCGTGAAAGGTGATGGAAGTCGGGATAGTCATGTTGTATGTCGATCAATGCGGCGTATGTGCCGCGATTCTTGATGTTGGTTCACCACCGGCACGCCATGGTGATCTGGATCAAACCTGGTCGTGAAGTACCTTTACCACAGAACTGTTGATGAACATCAATACTCGCCATGGAGACGCGGGCATCTTGTCATGCACCTGGATTCCGGAATCGAATCGATCCACTGTGCGGAGTTGACCCATGAAAGACATCCTCATCCACGTCAGGGATTTTGAAAAACGCACCCCGGCTGCCCATTTCGGCGTACGGCTCGCGGCGACATTCGGCGCAACGGTCACAGGGGTCTACGCTTGCCCTCAGCCCTTGTATATTGCGCCGGCGTTCGAACCCGAACTGATGACCGAGGCGATCCGGAACACGCGCGAGTTGGTGAAGGATGCGGTGCAGGCGAAGCAATCGTTCCTGGGCTGGGCGTCTTCGCTGGGCGTTCCCCAGTCCGAATGGCTGGTCGCGGAAGGCTCGGCCGGCGACGCGCTGACGCAAGCCGCGACGCGGCACGACTTGTTGGTGCTCGATCATCCCGAGGATGACAACGGCTCCGCATGGGACATCCCCGGGGTCATCCTCAAGACGGGCATTCCCTGCATCGTCCTGCCACATCATGGCGTGCATTACACCCCGTTCGAGCGGATCGCGATCGGCTGGAACGGTTCGCCGGAAGCCATGCGTGCAGTACACGCGGCTTTGCCGTTCCTGCAGGGCAAGCAGGCGTTGTTGCTGTGGGGTGAGGAACGCGATCTCTACCACAGCGTGGACTGGGATCCCCCATTCAACATCATGGAATACCTCCGCAATCATGGCGTCTCGGCCGAACGACATGACGTTGCAGGAAAACACGATGACGTGGGCGAAGTCCTGCTGGAAGAGGCCATGAAGTTCGGAGCGGAGCTGTTCGTGATGGGTGCCTACGGTCGCAGTCGCTTCAGCGAATGGATGCTGGGAGGCGCGACTCGTCACGTGCTGACATGGGCCGATATTCCTGTGCTTCTGCGGCACTGATGTCTGCCAGGTTCGTGGGCTGGAAACACATGCGCGCAATGGTTCTGGAGGCGGTCGGTGAGCCGCTTGTTCTGAAAGAGCTGGCGAATCCCTCTGTGTTGCCGCACGAAGTGCTCGTGCGAGTCGAAGCCTGCGGCGTGTGCCGCACTGACCTGCACGTGGTCGATGGCGAGCTGCCGCTCGTGAAACCTCCGGTCATACCGGGGCACGAAATCGTCGGCGTTGTCGAACGCATGGGTTACGGCGTTGAGGGACTCTTGCCCGGAATGCGCGTCGGTGTGCCATGGCTCGGCAGCACCTGCGGCGTTTGCGCCTATTGCACGGCGGGGCGTGAAAACCTGTGCGATCACCCGGAATTCACCGGCTATACCCGGCCAGGTGGATTCGCCAGCCACGTGGTCGCCCGCGCTGCCTACTGTGTTCGTTTGCGCGACGATGCGGATGCCGTAGCCACCGCACCGCTGCTGTGCGCGGGGCTGATCGGATGGCGATGTCTGAAACGCGCCGGCGATGCATTGCGGATCGGCTTGTACGGGTTTGGTGCCGCCGCCCACATCATCGCGCAAGTGGCAGTTCGGCAAGATCGTGAGGTATTTGCCTTCACCCGTCCCGGGGACGCGGCTGCGCAATCGTTTGCGTTGTCGCTCGGCGCCGCGTGGGCGGGCGACTCGGACGTTTTGCCTCCGAAGCAACTGGATGCCGCGATCATTTTCGCGCCGGTCGGGTCACTGGTTCCTGCCGCATTGAAAGCTGTGCGCAAGGGCGGGAGGGTGGTGTGCGGCGGGATCCACATGTCGGACATTCCCGCTTTCCCTTATCGCCTGCTATGGGAAGAGCGCGAAATCGTTTCCGTCGCAAATCTCACCCGCGAGGACGCGCGTGGTTTCTTCTCGACCGCGATTGCAATGGGTGTCACGACGACCACAAAACCTTACCCCCTGGAGCGAGCGAACGAAGCGCTGGCGGATCTGCGCAGTGGCGAGTTCAGTGGCGCCGCCGTGCTGGTGCCGTAAGAGCGCCGAGAGCCGGCTTTTGGCCGTCGACGACGTAGAGATCACCGAACTGCTTGAGCGCTACACGGGCCTGCTGGAATCTCGGCACCAATTCGTCACGGGTGGTCCTAGTGCCTTGAGCAGCTACGGCTCGGGCGGTTCACCTTTTTTCCCGCTGACTCGCCGTCCGCGATCTTGTTGCTGGTGCGTAGCGTCGCTGTTAGTCGTGTCGATGTGCGTGCGCTCGTAGATCGGCCGCAGCGCGCGCGCTGCTTCGTCGGAGTGGATCAGCATTTTTCGGGGTTGAAGAGCAGGCGGCCCAATAGCCACAGCATGCCTTCGATTTGTTGCGCGGTGCAGCGGTAGCCGCTTGGCGTGTGCATCACGCCTTCTTCGTCGTAGGTCCACCCCTCCAGCGATCCCGAAAGCTCCTTGTATCGCACTGGCATCCTCCTTGCTTGCGGAAGTTCAGGAGGTGGCTGGATGCGGCGGTTCTACTACGGGGTTGCTATTGCTGCGACGGCGCTGGCGTGCCTGCTGTGGCTTTTCGTGTTCGGCGTTTGGCCTGGTGCATCATCGGTGCCAGCGCCTTCCGTTTTGCGCCCTGTGGCTTCTGTTGGTTGGCTCCCTGTGCCGCCCAGGCTTCGTCCTGCTGACCCGGTGCGCGCGATTCTTTTCCAGGACATGCAGTCCGGCCGCGCGGTCTGCGATGCGGCCGGGTTCTACGCGCGTCAGGCGGGTGCGCAGACTGTGCGTGTGCTTGTCGATGGCCGGCCGGTGCCGTGTCCGTGAATCCACCGGCGGATACGTCGTGCCAAATTTGACACAATAGGCATTTGCATCAATCAAGAACGAGCAGCCAGTGCGCCGGCGTCGCCCCCCGGGCTCGAGCGGCTCGCCAGTCCCGGCCCCGCCAACCAATCCCTTGTCGCGCAAACCTAGTCCGGATGCAGGATCCGGTGCTCGCCGGACGCGGTTGTGCCGAAGCGCCTGTTCACTTCGCCGGCGACGTTCGGATCGGCAAGATTCGGCCAATGATCGGCGTCGAATCCCGGCGCATCCTTCAAGCGGTCCTTGGGCACGTCGAGCACCAGGCGCTCACTTTCCGGATCGACGCGGAATGCATCCCAAGGCACGGCGAACAATTTGTTGCCGACCCCGAGAACGCCGCCGAAGCTCAACACGCCGTACGCGATCTTGCCGCTGGCAGTGTCGATCATGGCGTCCTTGAGGTCGCCGAGGGATTCGTCCTGCAGATTCCTGACCGGGGCGCCGATCAGGGTGGATGCCGAAAGAAAACGGGAATAGAGAAATTTGACGGACTCGGCCATGTGCGCCTGCCTCCTTGCAGATTGCGGATACCGGATCATCGCGCGTGGCTCGTCGCGCGTGCGATCCAGCGCTCAGGCTATCGCCGGCGCACTGAATGCAAGCGGTATCCGGCGCGGCCGGCATCGCCGTTGTCGGCGCGGTTCATTTCGGAACCCTGGTCAGCACCTTGCCGCGATGGGCCGCCACGTGATCGGTCTTGTCGCTCTTGATCTCGTATTGAGGATCGTCGACGCTGGCGCGATGGGTGTGGCCCTTGTAGTCGAAGTCGCGGACGTGGACCTTGGTGATCACGCCGCTGACGTGGCCGGCTTCCGAATTCCAGCGGACGTGGTCGCCCACCTTGAACCGGGCGGGTGCGGATGGTTTGGCTTTCTTTGTCGGCATGCGAAAAACACCTCAGGCAATTGCCTTGTCGACGACTTGCTGCGCCTCGTCAAGAATCGATTGCAGGTGTTTGGTATCCCTGAAACTTTCAGCGTAAATCTTGTAGATCGCCTCGGTGCCGGACGGCCGCGCGGCAAACCAGCCATGCTCGGTAACGACCTTGACGCCGCCGATGGGGGCGCCGTTTCCGGGGGCCTTGTCGAGCTTGCGGATCACCGCGTTTCCGGCAAGGCTCTCGAGCTGGAGCTCGTCGGCGGTCAGTTTCGCCAGCTTCCGTTTCTGCGGATCGGTGGCCGCGGCTTCGACGCGATCGGTGAAAGGGCGCCCGAGTTCGTCCGCCAACGCCTCGTAGCACTCGCCAGGGTCGCGCCCTGCCCGCGCCGCGATCTCCGCCGACAGCAGCGCGGGCACGATCCCGTCCTTGTCGGTGGTCCAAACCGATCCATCCCTCCGCAGGAACGATGCTCCAGCGCTTTCCTCGCCGCCGAAGCCGAGCGAACCATCGACCAGTCCCGGCGCGAACCATTTGAACCCGACCGGCACTTCGTAGACTTTCCGTTTGACCTTGTCGGCCACGCGATCGATCAGCGCGGTGCTGACCACCGTCTTGCCGATCGCGACCGTTCCAGGCCAATGCTTCCGCCCGCGAAACAGGAAGTCGATCATCACGGCCAGATAGTGGTTCGACGGCAGCAACCCGGACGAACGTGTCACCACGCCGTGACGGTCGTGGTCGGTGTCGCAAGCGAACGCAACGTCGTATTTGTCCTTCAATGCTAGCAAGCGTTGCATCGCGTATTCGGACGATGGATCCATCCGGATCTTGCCGTCCCAGTCCACGGTCATGAAAGCGAAGCGCGGATCAACTTCTTCGCTGACGACGGTCAGGTCGAGCTTGTAGCGTTCGGCGATCGGTGCCCAGTAGTGCACCCCTGCCCCGCCCAGCGGATCGACGGCCAGCTTCAGGCCGGCGCCGCGGATCACGTCGAAATCGATGACATGGGCGAGATCGGAAATGTACGTGTCGAGGTAGTCGTGCGTGCGGGTGCTCGCCGCCGCGCAGGCCTGCGCGAACGGTACGCGTTTGACGCCCGCGAGCTTGTGTTCCAGGTAATGATTGGCCTGGTTCTGCACCCAGCCCGTGATGTCGGTGCCGGCGGGCCCACCGTTGACCGGGTTGTATTTGAACCCGCCGTTGTCGGGCGGATTGTGCGACGGCGTGATCACGATGCCGTCGGCCAACGCGCTTTCGCGTCCGCGGTTGTGCACCAGGATCGCGTGCGAAATCGCCGGGGTCGGCGTGAATTCGCCGCCCCTCGAAGTCATCACCTCGACGCCGTTGGCCGCCAACACTTCCAGCGCGTTGCGGAATGCGGGCTGCGACAGCGCGTGGGTATCGAAGCCGATGAACAACGGTCCGGTGACCGATTCCTTCGCACGGTAGTCGCAGATCGCCTGCGTGATCGCGAGGATGTGCCATTCGTTGAAGCTGCCAGCCAGCGAGGAACCGCGGTGCCCCGACGTGCCGAACGAAACCCGTTGCGACAGGTTTTCCGGATCCGGACGGATATCCGCATAAGCGGCCAGAAGTTTGTCGACGTCGACGAGGATGTCCTTCGGCGCTGGCTTGCCGGCGAGCGGGCTGATCTGCTCCGCGCTCATGGGGTTTCCTTACGCGCAGCACGATAACGGCGGATCAGTGCGTTGGTGGAGCTGTCGTGTTCGAGGTCGGGTTCGTCCTGGTCCTGCAGTTGCGGGATCAGCTTGTTCGCGAGTTGCTTGCCGAGTTCCACGCCCCACTGGTCGAACGAATCGATGTGCCAGATCGCGCCCTGCACGAACACGCTGTGCTCGTACAGCGCGATCAAGGCACCCAGCGTGTGCGGCGTGAGGTCGTCGGCGAGAATCGTGTTGGTGGGCCGGTTGCCCTCGCAGACCCGATGCGGCACCAGCCATTCCGGCGTGCCTTCCGCGCGCACCTGCTCCGGCGTCTTGCCGAAGGCCAGTGCTTCGGTTTGCGCGAACAGGTTGGCCATCAGCAAATCGTGCTGGCCGCCGAGCGGGTTCAGCGAATGCATGAAGCCGATGAAGTCGCACGGAATCAGCCGCGTGCCCTGATGAATCAATTGATAGAACGAATGCTGGCCGTTGGTGCCCGGTTCGCCCCAGTAGATCGGGCCGGTAGCGTAGTCGACGTGCTCGCCCGACAGCGTGACGTGCTTGCCGTTCGATTCCATCGTCAACTGCTGCAGGTACGCGGGAAAGCGCTTCAGGTATTGCGCGTAGGGCAGCACCGCCACCGTCTGCGCGCCGAAGAAATCGTTGTACCAGATCGAGACGAGCCCCATCAACAAGGGCAGGTTCCGTTCCGGTGGTGCGCTCCTGAAGTGCTCGTCCATCGCATGGAAACCGGCCAGCATGTCGCGAAACTTGCCCGGTCCGATCGCGAGCATGGTCGAAAGCCCGATCGCCGAATCCATCGAGTAGCGGCCGCCCACCCAATCCCAGAATCCGAACATGTTGGCGGTGTCGATGCCGAATTTTTCGACTTCCGCAGCGTTGGTGGACACGGCGACGAAGTGTTTCGCGACGGCCGCTTCGTCACCACCGAGCTTCCGCAGGCACCAGTCGCGCGCAGCGTGCGCGTTGGTGAGCGTTTCGAGCGTGGTGAAGGTTTTCGAGCAGACGATGAAAAGCGTTTCTTCCGCGTCGAGATCCTGCGTCGCTTCCACGAAATCGGTAGGATCGACGTTGGACACGAAGCGAAATGTCATGTCCCGGCGGCTGTAGTGTTTCAGCGCCTCGTACGCCATCACCGGCCCGAGGTCGGAACCGCCGATGCCGATGGACACCACGTTGCGGATCGGCTTGCCGGAATGCCCGCGCCATTCACCCGAGCGGACCTTGTCACTGAACGCGGCCATGCGATCCAGCACGTCGTGCACTTCCGGGACGACATTTGCGCCATCCACCAGGATGCGTTCATTGCGGGGCGCGCGCAGCGCCACGTGCAGCACCGCGCGCCGCTCGGTTTCATTGATCTTGTCGCCACGGAACATCGCATCGCGGCGATCGAACACGCCGCGGGCCTGCGCGAGCTGCCGCAACAGTCGCAGGGTTTCACCCGTGACGAGGTTCTTCGAGTAATCGAGGTACAGCCCCGCGCCCTCGGCGACGAGGCGGGTGCCGCGTCCGGCGTCGGCGTCGAACAACTGCTTCAACGTCGTGCCGCGCAGCGACTGCCAGTGACGCGCAAGCGCGCGCCATTCCGCCGATTTCGTCAATGACGTCATTCCAGGTTCTCCAAATCTTTTCGACGCGGATTTTCGCGGATAGATGCGGATGGAACCAATGCAAAAACCTGCATCGAAGATGTACCTCTTATCCGCTTCGATCCGCGTTCATCCGCGTCCAACACTTTTGCTTCCCATCCCGAAAGCAAACGCCGTCATCCATGCGCAACCTGGGCGGTCTTGTCGCCGATCCGCTTCAGCAGGTCGTGCCACGATTTCACGAACGCCGCAGCCCCGTCCCGTTGCAGCTTCCCGGCCAGTTCGGCGTCGTCGATGCCGGCCGCCTTGAACTGTGCGATCACCTTTTCGCAGTCGCCGCCGTCTTTCGCCATCGGTGCGCCGAGCTTTCCGTGATCGGCGAACGCCAGCAGCGTCTTGTCCGGCATGGTGTTGATGGTGTCGGGCGCGGCCAGCGCCTCGATGTACAAGGTGTCGGAAGCCTTCGGATCCTTGGTCCCGGTGCTGGCCCACAACAGGCGCTGCGGGTGCGCGCCGGCCGCGATGAGCTTCTTCCAGCGGTCGCTTTCGCGCAGTTCCAGGTAAGCCTTGTAGCTGCGCTGGCCAATCGCGATGCCCAGTCGATCCTTGAGTTCCACGGGTACCTTGTCGGCAACGGCCACGTCCCAGCGGCTGACGAAGATCGAGGCAACCGATTCCACGTTGGGCGACTTGCCTTCCGCGATGCGGCGCTCGATCCCGCGCATCCATGCCTCGGCCGCGGCAAGGTACTGTTCGCGCGAGAACAGCAGGGTCACGTTGATCGGCACACCCCGGTAGATCGATTCCTCGATCGCCGGAACGCCGGCGGGCGTGCCGGGAATCTTGATGAAAAGGTTGTCGCGATGGCCCTTGGCGTGCAGTGCGACGGCGGAATCGATCGTGGCGTGGGTCTCGTCGGCCAGCAGTGGCGAGACTTCCAGCGACACGAAGCCGTCGACGCCATGGCTTGCCTCGTGCGCCGGCTTGAACAGGTCCGCAGCGCGGGTCAGATCCTGCAAGGCGAGTTCGAAGAAAAGTTCCTCGCCTTCCCTGCCGCCGGCGATCAGTTTCGCGATCGCGTCGTCGTAGTCGGTGCCGCCGGAAATCGCCTTATCGAAGATCGACGGATTCGAGGTGAGGCCGGTGACGTTGTAGTCGGCGACGTATTTCGCGAGCGTGCCGTCGTTGAGCATGCCCCGGGTGATGTTGTCCAGCCAGATGCTCTGGCCGAGATCGTGCAGTTTCCTGGTAGGGTTCATCGATTCACTCCGCGGCGGTGGCCGCTTGCAAGGGGGAAAGGAAGGCGTGGGGCTCCATGCCCGCGAGTTCGCCGACGTGATTCAGCGTGATCTGGGCGGTCGGATATTCCTTGAGCGAGGCCGGATCGTTGGCGTAATGGCCCTGACGCACGAACACCGTGGTCAGGCGGTCGCGCCACTGGCGTTTCATGCCGTCCAGCACGCGCAACTTGTCTTCGATCATCACGTAATGTCCGGCGGGAAACCGCTTCGCCACATCGTCCAACATGCGCTCCTTGTGCACATAGATCAAGACCCGGCCCTGCACCGCATCGGCGATGCCCGAGACGCTGACCTTGCGCGGCTGCAACACCACGTCGCCGTCGGACAGCACCACGCAGGTGCCGAGTCGTGCGAGGTGCGAAACCGCGTCCAACGCACCCGGATATACGCGCGCGGCGAAGTCGTATTCCAGCAGGTAGGCCGCCAGATCCTGCGCGCGCAATTCGTCGTCGCATTCCAGCCGGAAGCGCTGAATCGCGCCGAGGTAGTCGGCGTAACCCAACTTTTCGCGCAGGTCTTCGTAGATCTCCCAGTACTTTTTCGCGGCGTCCGCGCCGAACACGTTCGCGATGTGCTTGTCGAGATCATCCTGCACGCCGTCGTTGTCGAGCAGGGTGTTGTCGACGTCGAACAGGAACACGACGGGTGCGGTCTCACTCATCGGATCACCTTGGCCGGCGAATCGAGTTGCGGATCGTTCCAGCCACCGGCATCGGCAATCAGCGCGTCGGCTTCCTTCGGCCCCCAGGTGCCGGGCTTGTATTTCCGCACCGGCACCTTGTCGCCGATGACCGGATCGAGCACGCGCCAGGCTTCTTCCACGCAGTCGTCGCGGGTGAACAGCGCGGAATCGCCGTCGATCGCATCGCCCAGCAGGCGTTCGTACGGCGCCATCGCGGTGCGGACGTGGCGATGCGCGATCAGTTCCACCGGCAGTCCCCGCATGGCCTCGCCCGGCTCCTTCACCAGCGCGCCGAGCGAAATGATCACGTCGGGGCTCAAGCGAAAGCGGAAATGGTTCACCGCGCCGTTCGTCGGGCAATCGAAAACCTGCTGCGGCGGGTTCTTCAGGCGAACCAGCACTTCGGTGCATTTCACCGGCAGCTGCTTGCCGGCGCGAATGAGAAACGGCACGCCGGACCATCGCCATGTGTCCATGTGGATGCGCAGCGCGGCGAACGTTTCGACGGTCGAATCCTTCGCCACACCAGGCTCCTCCAAATAACCGTCGAACTGTCCTCGCACGACGTCTTCGGGCCTCAGCGGGCGCATCGAACGGAACAGCCGCAGCTTCTCGTCGCGCATTGCGTCTGCGCTGCGGTTGGCGGGCGGCCCCATCGCCAGCAGTGCGAGTACCTGGAACATGTGGTTCTGCACCACGTCACGGATCGCGCCGACCTCGTCGTAGAACTTGCCGCGGCCCTGCACGCCGAAATCCTCGGCCATCGTGATCTGCATGCTGGCGATGTGGTCGCGGTTCCAGATCGGTTCCAGCAGCGCATTGGCGAAACGGAAATACAGCAGGTTCTGCACCGGCTCCTTGCCGAGGTAGTGGTCGATGCGGAAAATGTCGTGCTCGCGAAAGAAGCGATGCAGCGTGCGGTTGAGCGCGCGCGCCGATTGCAGGTCGCGGCCGAACGGCTTTTCCACGATCACCCGCGCGCCCCGCGAGCAGCCGGACGCGGCGAGGCCTTTCACCACCGGCACGAACATGCTGGGCGGAATCGCGAGGTAATGCAGCGGGTGCTGGGCATCGCCAAGTGCCTTGCGCAGCTTTTCGTAGGTTTGCGCATCACCGTAGTCACCGTCGAGGTACTGCATCTGCCCCGACAATTTCGCGAACGCCGCCTTGTCGACGCCGCCGTGCTCTTTCAGGCTGTCTTCGGCGCGCTTGCGCAGCTGTTCCACGTCCCAGCCCGAGCGCGCGATGCCAATCACCGGCATGTCCAGCTTGCCGTCCTTGATCAGCGCCTGAAGGGCTGGAAAGATCTGCTTGTAGGCGAGATCGCCGGTGGCGCCGAAGAACACGAAGGCATCGGACTTCGATGTGGGCATCAACTCGGTTCCTTCTGCAGGGTCACCCGGACGTGGTGCGACGCACCGTCATCGACCAGCGCGATGCCGGCACCTGAACCCTCCAACGTTACACCATCCAATTCGATCGCGGCGATGCCGCGGCAGACGTGCTGCGGATTCTCGACTTCGATCCGCCAGCTCGTGCCGCCGCGACGGTACGTCAGCGCAAAACCCTTCCACGCACGCGGGATGCACGGGTCGACCTGCAGCCGGTCGCCGCGCAAGCGGAAGCCCAGCACCCATTCCAGGATCGCCCGATACAGCCAGCCCGCCGAGCCGGTGTACCACGTCCAGCCTCCGCGCCCCATGTGTGGCGCGACCGCGTAGACATCCGCGCATTCGATGTAGGGTTCGACCTTGTAGCGTGCGCATTTTTCCGGTGTATCGGATTTTCGGATCGGATCGAAGATCTCCAACAGTTCGCCGGCCTTGTCGCCGTCGCCCAGCATCGCGAACGCGATCAGCGACCAGATCGAACCGTGCGTGTACTGGCCGCCGTT
>DAIUEL010000042.1:0-15824 GCA_036845145.1 Rhodanobacteraceae bacterium
GCGCGACATCGCCAACCAGCAGGACACGCTGAAGCTGATCCGCGCGCGCGCCGAAGTCGGTACCGCTTCGGAGCAGGACGTGGCCAGCGCCGAGGCACGCCTGAGTGCGGTGGAAGCGCAATTGCCGCTGCTGGACATGCAGGCGCATGCCGATGCAAATCGCTTGGCGGTGCTGCTGGGCGAACAACCCGGCGCGCTCGACATCGACGTGTCGCCGAAGACGTTCCAGCCGATCGACGCGGTGCTACCCATCGGCGCGGCCGGCGACGTGCTGGCGCGGCGTCCCGACGTGCGCGTCGCCGAACGGGAATACGCGGCCGCCACCGCGCGGATCGGCGTCGCCAAGGCGGATTTCTTCCCGCACATTTCGCTGGGCGGCTTTCTCGGTTTCCTGGCGGGGCGCAGCAACGATTTCGGCAGCCCGTCCACGCGCGCGTGGTCGATCATGCCCAGCATCACCTGGAACGGGCTCAACGTGAAACGCGTGCGCAGCGAAATGCATGCCGCCGAGGCACGCACCAATGCCGCGCAGGCGAATTACCAGCGCACGATCCTCGAAGCCATCGAAGACATCGACGACGCGGTGGTCGGCTACAACCAGCAACACGCACGCGTGGAAAAACTGATCGCGCAGGCACGCCAAAGCCGCCGTGCGGCCGATCTCGCACGCACCCGCTACAAGGAAGGCGCCACCGGGTTCCTGGAATTGCTGGACGCCGAGCGGGTGCAACTGGCGGCGGAAGACGCCCTGGCGCAAGGCGAAGCCGCGATCGATATCCGTGCGGTGTCGCTCTACAAGGCGCTGGGTGGCGGCTGGCAGGCTTGCGGAGACGAGACGTGTTCGGCGGTCGCCCGCGCGCACTGAGCCTGCCCGGGTTGCGCCACAGCCCTATCAATCTGGGAGAAAATCATGAATATCCTTAAAATTGCCGCTTTTTCCGACGGCGACACGGGCGGCAATCCGGCCGGTGTCGTGCTTGGCGGCGAGCTGCCCGAAGTCGGCGCGATGCAGCGAATCGCCGCCGAGATCAATTTCTCCGAAACCGCTTTTGCGGCGCCGGCCGGTACGGCTTGGCGGGTACGTTATTTCTCGCCGGAATCGGAGGTGCCCTTCTGCGGTCATGCGACGATCGCACTGGGCGCGGCGCTTGCGCTGAAGCAGGGCGACGGTGTTTTCGCGCTCACCCTCAACGAGGCGAACATCACGGTCGAAGCGCGCACCGGAGGTGACTTGGTGACCGCCGCGCTGCAATCGCCGCCCACCCGCAGCATGCCGGCCCCCGCGCCACTGGTGTCCGACGCGCTCGCGCTGTTCGGCTACACGCCCGAGGATGTCGATGCACGCATTCCACCCGCGATCGTCCACGGCGGCGCCGATCACCTCGCGCTGGTTTTGAAATCGCGGCAGACCTTGGCGGCGATGGCTTACGACCTCGATGCCGGTCGCAACCTGATGAACCGGGCCGGCCTCGTCACGATCCTGCTCGCCTGGGCCGAAACGCCGCAACGGTTCCACACGCGCAATCCGTTTGCATCCGGTGGTGTCTACGAAGATCCCGCGACGGGTGCCGCGACGGCGGCATTTGCCGGTTACCTGCGCGACATCAATTGGCCCCACGGCGGTGCGATCGATCTCGTGCAGGGCGAGGATATGGGCATGCGCTCGCGTCTGCGTGCCGAAATTCCGCCGAAGCCCGGCAGTTCGATTCGAGTCTCCGGCACCGCGCGGATCATGCACGAGGCAGGCTGATACAGGCCGGTTTCGCGACGGCAAGGGCATGGCGGATATTGCAAGCGCGGCCGCCATTCGAATGATCCATCTTCCCCAATCTCCCACTACGGAGACAAACCATGACCGCATCCCGGATTCCTCCCGCAGCCGATTTCATCGCGGTCGTCGATGCGCTGTATCGCTTTGGCGCGGGCCAGGACTTGCGCGATCGTGCCTTGTTCGAATCGGCGTTCTCGTTCGACGCAGTCCTCGATTTCACCCAGCCCGCGCGCCTGCTCGGCGCCGACATCGCGCCATTCGAGGGGCGCGGCACGATCGCGCAATCCGTGTTCACCGCGATCGACAACCTGGACACGACACACACCGTCACCAATCCGCGCATCACGGCGTTCGACGGCGAGCACGCCGAGCTGTACGCGTTGGTGGAGGCGCAGCACTTGCCGCGCGGCGATCATTCGCGCCAGTTGTTGCTCAAGCACATTTATACCCTGAAACTGTCACGACAAGACAGCGCGTGGACGATCGACCACATGCGCATCGACATGGTGTGGTTCACCGGCGATCCGGCGGTGCTTTTCCCGGCCTCGCCGTGACGCGGCTGCCTGGTTACAAGCGCGCAGGACGGAGCAAGTGTAGGTTGGGCTGACGCCGGCTTCATCGGCGCAAACCCAACACTATGCGTTGGGCTTCGCGAAGCTCAGCCCACCCTGCATTGCTACGCCCGCGCTATTGGACCTTTGCGCCCATTGCGGGCCGAGACTTGGTTACAGATCGCCATACAAAGCCTGCAGCGCGGCGATCGCCACGACACCCGCGGTTTCGGTGCGCAGGATACGCGGGCCGAGCGAGAGACCACGGAAGCCTGCGCCATGCAATGCATCGAGATCGTTTTCTCCGAAGCCGCCTTCCGGCCCGACTGCCAGAAGCAGTTCTCCCGGCGTCGCCTGCAGGTCACGCGCGCACGTGGTACCGTCGGGATGAAGCGTCCAGCGCGAACCCGGTTCCGTCGCACCGGTGGTCATCAGCCACGTAGAAAGCTCGACCGGCGCCTCGATGGCGGGAATCACGTTGCGGCTGCACTGCTCGCACGCGGCAATCGCCACCGCCCGCCAGTGCTCGAGGCGTTTCCCACCTCGCGCCGCGTCCAGCTTCACTTCGCTGCGTTCGGTCGTGACCGGCACGATGCGCGCAACCCCCAGCTCGGTGGCTTTCTGGACGATCCAGTCCATCTTCTCGCCGCGTGCGAGCGCCTGGATCAGCGTGATTTGCAGCGGTGATTCGCGAGCTGTTGATGCCCGCGAGGTCACTTCCGCGCGCACGTCGCGGATGCTGGCGGCCACCAGTCGAGCCGGATAGTCGTGACCGTCGCCATTGAACAGCGTCACCGCATCACCGGATTTCAGGCGCAACACGCGCAGCGCGTGGGCGGCTGCCGGTGCGGGCAACGTCAGCGTGTGGCCGGGCTCCAGCGGTGCGTCGGTGAACAGGCGGATCGAGCGCATCGGCGGGAATCTTCCTCGGCGTCGGGAGTCGAAAGTATGAACGAATCCGGCGCGGCCGCGACGACGATTGCCTTCGTATGTCGTCGGGCGCACAATGGGTTCGGGATACCTTCGAAGGAGTCCTGACCATGAAGAAGTTGATTTTTGCGAGCGCCTTCGCACTGGCCGGCGCAGCCGCATTCGCGATGCCGGCCTCCGCGCAAACCGCCGATCAGGCGCAGGCGGGCGCGGCCACCACCTCGCAAGCCGCAACCGGTCATCCGCGGGCCAATCAGCAACGTTCGGTGCCGCCGGTGAATTCGCGTCAATGCATTCGCGAGACCGGCAGCCACATTCCCCCGCCCAAGGGCCAATGCCTGCCGGTGGCCGGCAACAGCTACAGCCAGCAGGACCTCCAGCGCACCGGCGCGACGGATCTCGGTCGCGCGCTGCAGATGCTGGATCCGTCGGTGACGCTGCACGGGCATTGATTTGCGTTCATCCATGAACGCTGTTCCGTTGGGATCATCGGCGGTCATGGGCGTTCGCGGTCAATGGATTCCAGAGCGACCGTCCAAGGTCTGCCTTTCCACAACAGCCGCTTCGCGCGTTGGCATGAAGGGGCGTTGAGAGGTTTTCTCAGGTAGTCGCGGCATCCACGGATTCGATCGCGACATCGACCATCGCGTCGATGTCTTGCTCGCCGATGCAATACGGCGGCAGGAAATAAACCGTGTCGCCCAGTGGGCGCAGCAACACGCCGCGCGAGAGCGCGTGCCGGTAGAACCGCAGGCCGCGCCGCGCCGCGGGCGGGTAGGGCGTGCGCGACGCCTTGTCTTCGACCAGATCGAACGCGGCGATCCAGCCGGTCTGCCGCAGGTTGGCGACGTGCGGATGGTCGCGCAACGTTTCCAGCCGCCGCCCGAGACGGGAAGCCAGTCCGCGGTTGCGTTCCAGCACGGGTTCGTCCCGAAAGATCGCCAGCGAAGCCAGCGCCGCCGCGCACGCGATCGGATTGCCGCTGAAGGTGTGCGAGTGCAGGAACGCGTTGTTGGCCGCGTAATCGCCGAGGAATGCGTCGTAAACCTTGTCGGTCGTCATGACGGCCGACAGCGGCAGCGCGCCGCCGGTGAGGCCCTTCGACAGACACAGGAAATCCGGCGCGATCAAGGCTTGCTCGCAGGCGAACAGCGTCCCGGTACGCCCGAAGCCCACCGCGATTTCGTCCGCGATCAGGTGCACGTCGAACTCGTCGCAGAGCGCGCGCAACCCGGCGAGGTACGACGGCGCGTGCATGCGCATGCCGCCGGAGCACTGCACCAGCGGCTCGAGGATCACCGCGCAGGTTTCGTGCGCATGGCGCTCCAGCAACGCGCGCATGTCGGCGAGGCGCCGGCGGGCGACATCATCGGCGTTCTCGCCCGGCTCGGCGTCCAGCCAGTCGGGCGAGGGTGCGACGATGGGGTCGAACAGCAAGGGCCCGTAGACCGCGCGATACAGGGGCAAATCGCTCACCGCCAGCGCACCCAGCGTTTCACCATGGTAGGCATTGGCCAGCGCGATGAAGCGGGTGCGTTGCGGCTTGCCGATGTTGCGCCAGTAATGGAAACTCATCTTCAGCGCGATTTCGACCGCGCTGGCGCCGTCGCTCGCGTACGAGACCCGGCTCAGGCCCGGTGGCGCAATGTGCACCAGTTGTTCGGCGAGTTGCAGCGCGGGTTCGTGGGTGAAGCCGGCCAGCATCACGTGATTGAGTTGCGCCGCCTGCGCGGCGATCGCTTCGGCAATGCGCGGATTTGCGTGCCCGAACAGGTTGCTCCACCACGAGCTGATGCCGTCCAGGTAACGGTTGCCGTCGGCGTCGATCAGCCAGGCGCCGTCGCCGCGCACGATCGGAATCAGCGGCAGTTGCGAGGCGTGCTCGCGCATCTGGGTGCAGGGGTGCCACACGTGCGCGAGGTCGCGTGAGGCAAGGTCGGCATTGCGGTTGAGCGTTTCGTTCATCCCGCCATGATCGTGGCCAGGACGCACAGGCTCAAGCGCGGGTAAGCTCGCAGCCATGACCACCCTTCCCGACGCCGCCTTCCTCGACCACGCCCTCGCGGTCGCGCTTGAGGCTGCGCGCGATGCAGGCCGGTGCATCATGAACCACTTCCGGCGGGGCGTGGCGGTGGAGATCAAGGCGGACGCCACGCCCGTCACCATCGCCGACCGCGAGGCCGAAGACATCATCCGCCACGCGTTGAAGCACGCGTTCCCGGACCACGCGATCCTGGGCGAGGAACGCGGCCGCGAAGGCGAGGGCGAATTCCTGTGGTTGGTCGACCCGCTGGACGGCACCAAGAGCTTCGTGCGCGGCACGCCGTTCTTTTCCACCCAGATCGCGCTGATGCACGCGGGCGAACTGGTGCTGGGCGTGTCGCACGCCGCAGCCTATGGCGAAACCATGTGGGCGCTCCGCGGCGGTGGCGCGTTTCTCGAAGACGTCGCCCTGGACGCCCGGCGTGTCGAGGTGGCGCGTACCGACGCCGTGGGCGACGCCGCCTTGTCGCTCGGCAACATCAAGTCGCTGACGCAGGATGCGGCCCGCTGGAACGCGCTCGGCGAACTCGTGGGCGAGGTCAACCGCGTGCGCGGCTACGGCGACTTCTGTCATTACCATCTGCTGGCCCGTGGCGCCCTGGACCTCGTGATCGAATCCGACGTCAACATCCTGGACATCGCCGCGTTGGCCGTCATCGTTCGCGAGGCCGGCGGCGTGTTCACCAACCTGGAAGGCAATGAGCTTGCGCTGGACACCCGCAGCGTGCTGGCGACGGTCCCGGCGCTGCACGCGGAAATGGCAAGGAGATTCCGGCGATTGGACCCGTGAGGAAGCACGAATCGCGACGTGGTTGGGGCCCACTTGACAAAACCGTGAACTCTGTCACGGTTGAAACCATTCGTGTATCGAGGTTGTCTGATTTCCACCGCGAAGAAGGAGAGCCAGCATGTCCGTCACCAAGGTGATCGAGTTGAGCGCCTCGTCGTCGACGGGGATCGAGGATGCCGTGCGCCAGGGTCTGGAAAAGGCCGGCAAGACCGTGAAAAACATCAAGGGCGCGTGGATCAACGACATCAAGGTCGCGACCGACAACAGTGGCGCCGTGCGAGAATGGCGCGTCAACATGCGCATCAATTTCGAGGTGGATTGAACGCGCGTGACCGGACGTTCACGAGGCGGGCGGGGTTGGCCGCCCGCGGCGTGAGGGGGATTTTTCGATTGACGGGGGTCGAAGCGGACAATGAGTGCAGTAACGTGGACGATCGGTTGTGTCGAGGATGATCCGGACCAGACCGCGCTGTTGCGCCTGTGGCTGGAACACGCGGGTTACCGTTGCGCGGTTTTCCGCACCGCCACCGATTTTCGTCGCCGGCTGGGCAACGAGGCCGTGGATCTGGTGCTGCTCGATCGCAGCCTGCCGGATTCCACCGGCCTGGAAGTCCTTGCGTGGATCCGGCAGTCGGCCAACGCGAGCCTGCCGGTCATCTTCCTGACGGCGAGCGGCGAGGAATCCGCGATCGTCGAAGGTCTCGCCGCTGGCGCCGACGACTACGTCGTGAAACCGCCGAAGCAGGGTGAATTGCTCGCGCGCGTCGCGGCGGTGCTGCGACGCCGCGGCGGCGAGCACGATGGCAGCGAGATACTGGAGCTGCCGCCGTACCGGGTCGATCCGCAGCGTCGCCAGATAAGCATCCATGGCGAACCGGTGGAACTCACCCAGCGCGAGTATGAACTGGCGTGCTACCTGTTCCGGCGCCAGGGTCGCATCGTCAGCCGCGATGCGCTGCTGGAGAACGTCTGGAACGTTGCCGGCGACGTCAGCACGCGCACCGTCGACACCCACATCAGCCGCCTTCGCAAGAAGCTCGGCCTCTCGGGTGAAAACGGCTGGCGCCTGACGGCCGTGTACCAGCACGGGTACCGCATCGAGCAGGGGTGAACCGGGTTTTCGCAAGGTGCCGGGGCATCTCGCGCCGGTGACGAGGTGCGCGGGAGCGCGCCCGAACGCCGGAGGCGAAGCGGAGCGACGCGCCCGAAGGACGAGCGCCACGCATGGTGCGAGTAGCGCCCGCACAACGAGGTGCGGGCCGGCGATGGCTGCATGGATGCCCGCTTGCGGTGAATCGCAGGCGTGTAAACTTTGCAGTTGCCCTTCAGCGGTGAACTGCCTTGTCGCTCGATCCGACGATTCTGGAAGCGTTCCGACGGCTGCACGCGCAGGCGCTTGCCAGCGATGATCCCGAACCCAATGCGATGACGGTGGCCACCGCCGGCGCGGATGGCCGCGTGCATGCGCGGATGGTGTTGCTGAAAACCACCGACGAACGCGGCTTCACGTTCTTTACCCGCTATGACAGCGACAAGGGCGTGCAACTGGAGGCGAATCCGCGCATCGCGCTGTGCCTTCTGTGGAAGCGGCTGAAGCCGGCCGCCCAGGTGCGCATCGAGGGGCGCGCGGAGAAATTGCCGGCGGCCGAATCGGACGCGTATTTCGCGACGCGCGAACGGCTGAGCCAGCTTGGCGCGTGGGCTTCCCTGCAATCGCGGACGCTACCCGAACGCGTTGCGCTCGAGCGTCGCGTGGATGAATTCGACCACCGGTTCGCGGGCCGGGACGTGCCGCGCCCGGCCGAGTGGGGTGGCTATCGGGTGGTTCCGGACCTGGTCGAATTCTGGTTCGCGGGCGAGCACCGCTGGAACGAACGCGAGCGCTGGGAACTCATCGACGGCACATGGCGCAAGCGGTTGCTGTACCCGTGAACGCGGGACCACAACGCATCGTTTGCCTTACCGAAGAACCCACGGAAGTCCTCTACGCGCTCGGCGAGCAGGACCGCATCGTCGGCATTTCCGGGTTCACGGTGCGGCCGCCGCGTGCGCGCAAGGAGAAGCCGAAGGTTTCGGCGTTCACCAGTGCCAAGATCGAACGCATCCTCGATTTGAAGCCGGACATGGCGATCGGATTTTCCGATATCCAGGCCGACATCGCGCGGGAGTTGATCAAGGCGGGCGTCGAGGTGTGGATCAGCAACCACCGTTCCGTTGCCGGAATACTTGCCTATGTGCGCCGGCTCGGCGCGCTGGTGGGGGCGGCGGAGAAGGCGGAAGCGTATGCGCTTGGGCTCGAGGCACATGTCGAACGCGTGCGCGTCCAGGGTGCAGCGCTTCCGAAGCATCCGCGCGTGTATTTCGAGGAATGGGATGATCCACCGATCACCGGCATCCGCTGGGTGGCGGAACTGATCCGCATCGCGGGTGGCGAGGACGTGTTCCCCGAACGCGCGGAACAATCGCTGGCCAGGCACCGCATCCTTGCCGATCCGGCCGAGGTGATAGCGCGGCAACCCGACATCATGCTCGCCTCGTGGTGCGGCAAGAAATTCCAGCCCGCCAGTGTTGTCGCGCGGCCGGGCTGGGACACGGTGCCGGCCGTGCGCAACGGCGAACTGCACGAAATCAAGTCACCGATCATCCTGCAACCGGGACCCGCCGCACTCACCGACGGACTGGACGCGTTGCACGCGGTGATCAGCCGCTGGGCGGCAGGCTGACGATAGGGGAAGCGGTTTCCGCATCTGCAGGTTGGGCTGAACGCGGTGAAGCCCAACGAGGGATGTGCTGCTTCCTCGGATGAAACCCGCGTCAGCCTGGCGGGCACCTCAAATCGTGTGCCCGACATTCATCAACCACGCCACCACTACCGTCTGGATCAGCAGGATCACCAGGATCGCCAGCACCGGCGACAGGTCGAACCCGCCGATCAGCGGCAGGATGCGGCGAAAGGGTTTGAGGACCGGATCGACGATCTTGCCGAGCAACGGCACCACCGGATTGCGTGCGTCGACGTTGACGTAGGACAGCAGCGCCCACGCAAAAATCATGATCAGGTAGGTGATCATGAAAAAGTCGAGCAGGTCCGCAACGCCCAACACCAGCGCGCCCACGCTGCTCGTCCAGAAGTCCGCCGCCACGAAGATCAGCAGGACATTCTTGATGACTTCCAGTACCCACGCGATCAGCAGCGCGGCAAGGTTGATGCGCCGCCAGGTCGGGATCACGCGGCGCAGCGGCGTCAGCACCGGATTGGTGGCGCGGTAAAGGAACTGGCAGATGGGGTTGTAGAAATCCGCGCGTACTGCTTCCGCCAGCAGGCGGAACACGAACAGCGCCACCGCGCACCCGAATGCGAACTGGATCAGCAGGCCGAGTGCATTGGCGAGATAGATCATGCGCCGGCGTCCAGTTCCGCGGACATCTCGGCACCGCGTTGCCGCGCCGCCGCCAGCGCCTGCTCGACGAGCGCGCGCAAGCCGCCGCGCTCGAACGTATCCAGTGCCGCGGCCGTGGTGCCGTGCGGCGAGGTGACACGCTGGCGAAGGACCGCCGCGGTTTCGCTGCCATCCGCCAGCATGCGACCGGCGCCGAGGCAGGTCTGCGCGGCCAGTGCGCGCGCGGTGTCGCGCGGCAGCCCGAGCTGCACCGCGGCGTCTTCCATGGCTTCGACCAGCAGGAAGAAATACGCGGGCCCGGAGCCCGACACCGCGGTCACCGTATCCATTTGCGCTTCATCCTCGATCCAGCGCACGATGCCGGCGGCGCCGAGCAGGCGTTCCGCCAGCGCGCGCTGATCGGCATCCACGTTGCGGTTGGCGCACAGGCCGCTCGCGCCCGCGCCGACCAGTGCCGGCGTATTGGGCATGCAGCGGACGATCGCATGTTGGTCGCCCAGCAGGCGCTCGATCTGCGCGATGCGGATGCCGGCGGCGATGGAGATGATCAGCGGATTCGACATGCGCAACGACGCCGCGAGTCCGGCGCAGGCTTTTTGCATGACCTGCGGTTTTACAGCCAGCACCACGCAATCCGCGCCCGCGGCGGCTTCGGCGTTGTCGGTGAAGACCGGCACACCGAACTCGCGCGCCAGTGCTTCGCGCGTTTCGGCGTTCGGCTCGGCCACGCGGATCAACGCGGGCGGCACGCCGCGCGCCCGTTGCGCGCCGATCAGGCTGCGCGCCATGTTGCCGCCGCCGACGAAGGCAACGGTTCGGGACTCGTGGCCCGTGGCTTCGGAAGATTCAGGCATCGGTTGCGCATCCGGCATCATTTCGCGAACGCCCGATTGTAGCGGCGGCGCCCGCCGCCCCGAATCAATGCTGCCTCGCCAGGTTGCGATTGAGCCTGCGTTGCGCCTTGCGCTCGCGCCGGCGTCGCGCCCACGTGCCGAACACCAGGTAGATCGCAGGGGTCGACAGCAGGGTCAGGCTTTGCGAGAAGAGCAGGCCGCCCAGCATCGCGACGCCGAGTGGACGCCGCAGGTCGGCGCCGGTGCCGATGCCGACCACCAGCGGCAGCGAGGCGAGGATCGCGACCATCGTGGTCATCATGATCGGCCGGAAACGCACGAGGCAGGCCTCGCGCACGGCGTCCAGCGGGGTGCGGCCTTCGCGTTCGGCCACCACCGCGAAGTCGATCATCATGATCGCGTTCTTCTTGACCAGCCCGATCAGCAGGATCAACGCCATGATCGCGACCACCGAGATCGGCAGGCCGGTCACCTTGAGCGCGAGCAGCGCACCCACGCCTGCGGCGGGCAGGGTGGAGAGGATGGTGATCGGATGGACGAGATTCTCGTACAGGATCCCGAGCACCAGGTACACCGCGATGATCGCGCCGATCAGCAACAGCGGCATCATCGCCATCTGCTGTTCGAAGCGCCGGAAGAAGTCGCCCATTCCAAGCTTGATGTCGCCCGGCATGCGCATGTCGGCGATGGTCCGGTTGATCTGCTGCGTCGCCTCGCCCATGCTGACGCCCGGTGCCAGGTTGAACGACAGCGACATGCTGGTCATCTGGTCGATGTGCTCGATCTGGCTGGGGGAGATGGTGGATTCCTGGTGCGCGATGGCGCTGATCGGGATCATTTGCCCGCTGGACGAGCGCACCCGAATGGTATTCAGCGCGGCCGGCGATGCGGTCTGCGCGGGCAACGCCGTCAACACCACCTGGTACTGGTTGGTGTCGGAATAGATCGTCGAGACCGGGCGCTGCCCGAACGCGTTGTACAGCGCATCGTCTACCGCCGCCATCGAAACGCCCAGGCGTGCCGCCTTGGCGCGGTCGACCACCATGTTCTGCAACAGCGAGCCTTCGTCGAGGTCGGTGCCGACATCGCGGAAGATCGGATTCTTCTTCAGTTCCGCCTGCAGCTTCGGCAGCCATTCTTCAAGTTCGCCGGCGTCGTTGGCCTGCAGGTTGACGCTGTACTGTCCGCCCTGGCTGGTGCCGCCGCCCCCGCCGCCGAGGTCCTGCAGCGCGCGGAAACGGACGTCGAGGTCGGGGTAGCGGTCCACCTTGGCCGACAGGCGGTTCACCACCTCCTCTGTCGAACTATCGCGGCCGTCGCCGACCGGCTTCAACTGGATGTTGAACCAGCCGCTCGCACCGCGGCGGCTGGTGCCGACCGAGGCCCCCACATATTCGACCGCGGGATCGTTGCGCAGCATTTTCACCAGCGCACTGGTGCGCGCTTCGAGGTCGGTGAATGACATGGTGACGCCGCCGGTGGCGCGGCCCCAGATGAGGCCGGTGTCCTGCGGCGGAAAATCGGTGCCCGGCAGCACGCGGAACAGATAGATCGTGAACGCCAGCAGCACCAGTGGTGACCACGCCATCAGCTTCGGGTGGCGGTGCAGGGTCCAATCGAGCGTGCGCGTGTACACCCCCAGCATGCCGCCATGGAAGCGGTCCAATGCGCGCCCCAGCCGGGACGGTCCCGCCTCGTGCTCGGGGTGGCGGCGCAGGAAACGCCCGCACAAGGCCGGAGTCAGGGTCAACGACACCACCATCGAGACAAAGATCGCGGCGATGATGGTCACCGTGAACTCGCGGAACCACATGCCGATGAATGAAGGCGCGAACAGGATCGGCATGAACACCGCGATCAGCGAGGCGGTGATCGCGACGATGGTGAAGCCGATCTCCTTGGCGCCTTCCAGCGCCGCCTGCACGCGGGTCTTGCCGGAGTCGAGATGGCGCATGATGTTTTCGATCACGACGATCGCGTCGTCGACCACGAAGGTCAACGCGATCAGCAGCGCCAGCAGCGACAGGTTGTCCAGCGTGTAATCGAGCGCATACATCACGATCAGCGCGCCGCACAGGGACAGCGGTACCGCCGCCGTCGCGATCAGCGTGGGTGCAAGGCGGCGCAGGAACAGCGCCATCGTGAGCACCACCATCGCCAGCGATATCAGCAGCGTGATCTGCACGTCGTTGATCGAATCGCGGATGGTGGCGGTTTCGTCGAAGTACGGCGTCAGTTGGGTGCCGGGCGGCAACAGGTTGCGCAGGCCCGGAAGTTCGTCCTTGACGCTGTCCACGGTTTCGATCACGTTGGCGTCGGGGCGTTTGTAGATCTGCAATTGGATCGAGCGCTTGCCGTTGAAATAGGCTGCCTGGAACTGGTCCTCCGCGCCCGCGTAAACATTGGCCACGTCGCGCAGGTACACCGGCGCGCCGTTGTGGGTGGCGATCACCAGGTCGGCGAAATCCTGGGCCGTCTGCAGTTGGTCGGTGGCGGTGATCGCGGTGGAGATCTCGCCGTCGGTGAGGAAGCCCTGCGGCGAGGTCACGTTCGCCGCCGTGATCGCATTGCGGATTTCGTTGGTCGAAAGTCCCAGTGCATCCAGTTTGTGCAGGTCCACGTCCACCCGCACGGCCGGTTGCGCGCTGCCCGAAACATCGACCGAGGCGACGCCCTGCAACTGGCTCAGGCGCGGCTGCAGCAGGGTGTTTGCAGCGTCGAACAGTTCCGACATCGGTTGTGTGTTCGACGTCAGCGCCAGCGAGAGCACCGGGTCGTCGTTGGGATTCGCCTTGTGCCATTGCGGCACGTCCAGACCGGTCGGCAAATCCGGCACCGCGGCATTGATCGCGGCGCCGACTTGCTGGGCGGCGGAGTCGATGTCCACGCCCGCGTCGAAGAACAGCAGCACGAAGGTGCTGCCGTTGGAACTGCGTGACCGCATCATGTCGACGCCGGGGATCTGGCCAAGATGCCGCTCGAGCGGCGCCGCGACCGTGGCTGCGATGGTGGTGGCGTTGGCGCCTGGCTCCGACGCCGAGACCCATATCGCCGGGAATGAAACCTGCGGCAGCGCGCTGATCCCGAGCAGGGTGTAGCACAGGGCGCCGATCGCGAGCACGCCTGCCGCCAGCAGCGAAGTGCCGATGGGGCGTTTGACGAAGGGCGCGGAGATGTTCATGGCGCTTTGCTCCCCTCTTCCTTCGGGAGAGGCGGCCGCAGACCGGGCGCGCAGTGCCGGGGTAGGGGAACGGGTCTTGTCCAACGGTTGCCCGAGTGCGAGTGCGAACCCTCACCGGCCCCTTCGGGTTCGCGCTGCGCGCGCGTTCGCTCCACCCCGCCTCTCCCGGAAGGAGAGGGGAAGAGCAGGGCAGCTTCGGGCGAGAGACCGATCATCGAGAACGGCTCACTTCCCGGTCTCGGGAGCCAACTCGGCGGAGTGCCGCCGCCCCGCGCGGTCCCGCATCCATTCGCTGAAACGTTCCATGTACAAATAGATCACCGGGGTGGTGTACAGCGTCACCAGTTGCGACAGCAGCAGGCCGCCCACGATCGCGACGCCCAGCGGGCGCCGCAGTTCCGCGCCGATGCCGTTGCCGAGTGCCAGCGGCAGCGCGCCGAACAGCGCCGCGAAGGTGGTCATCATGATCGGGCGGAAGCGCAGCAGGCAGGCGCGGCGGATTGCGTCGTGCGCGTTCCTGCCGCGGCGCTGAGCGGTGATCGCGAAGTCGATCATCATGATCGCGTTCTTCTTGACGATGCCGATCAGCAGCACGATGCCGACGATGCCATCCACCGACAGTGGCATACCGAAGATCATCAGCGCCAGCAAGGCGCCGACGCCTGCGGGCGGCAGCGTCGAGAGGATCGTGAAGGGATGGATGTAGCTTTCGTACAACACGCCCAACACGATGTAGATCACCACGATCGCGGCGAGCAGCAGCAGCGCCTCGTTGCCGAGCGAGGACGAGAACTCCGCGGCCTTGCCGATGAAGCCGGCGCGCACCTGCGGTGGCAGGTCCAGCGAGGCTTCGGTGCGATTGATCGCGTCCACCGCCTGCGACAACGAATAACCCGGTGCGACGTTGAACGAAATGATCACTGCCGGCAACTGGTTCTGGTGCGCGATCACCAGTGGTGCGTCGGTGACCGTCGCGGTCGCCAGCGTGGAAAGCGGCACCGTGTTGCCGCCGCCCAGGATGATGCCCGTGTTGGATTGGCCGATACCGGTTGCTGTGGATGAGTTGGACGATCTCACCATGCCGAGGCTGGTGGCGTTGCTGCCGGTCAGCGCGCCACTGGCGCCATTCGAACGCACCCGCAGCATGTTCATGAGATCGGAGCGGTTGCGGAATTGCGGCGCCACTTCCAGCACCACGCGGTACTGGTTCTGCTGGGTGAAGATCGTCGAGATCTGGCGCTGGCCGTAGGCGTCGTACAAGGTGTCGTCGATGGTCTGCACGGGTACGCCGAGCCGGCTGGCTACGGTGCGATCGATGTCCAGTTTCAGCGCCCGGCCGTTCATCGCGAGATTGTCGGACACGTCGGCCAATTCCGGCAGTTGTTTGATGGCCTGCACCGCGCGCTGCGCGTATTTGGCGAGATCGTTGGGATCGATTTCCGACAGCGCGTACTGGTATTCGGTCGGCGCCACGGTGGTGTCGAGGGTGATGTCCTGCACCGGTTTCAGGAACAGTTCCACGCCCGGCACGCCGGCAACGTCGCGTTGCAGGTCGGCGAGCACGTCATCGAGGCCGCCGCGCTCGCCGCGCGGCTTCAGCACGATGCTGACCTGGCCCTGGTTGAGCGTGGGGTTGATCGCGCCGGCGCCGGCGAACGACGCGACCCCGGCGACCGCCGGGTTGCGCCGAAGCGCCGCGGTCACGGCCTGGATATGTCGTTCCATCGCGGGAAACGCGATGTCGCTGTCGGCCTGCACCACGCCGGTGATCAGGCCCGTATCCTGCTCCGGCAGCAGGTCCTTCGGAATCACCACGTACAACAACACGGTCACCGCGACCGATGCGGCCGCGATCAGGATGGTGGTGCGGCGGTGCGCCAGCACCCAATCCAGCGACCACTCGTACCAGCCGAGCATCTTCGCGTAGAAGCCGCGGCGGTTTTCCATCGCCTCCTCGTCGCCGGTCGGCAGCGAGCCGGGCTTCAGGAGGTACGCGCACATCATCGGCGTCAGGGTCAGCGACACGCCCATCGAGATCGCGACCGCGATGGTCAGCACCCATGCGAATTCGTGGAACAGCCGCCCGGTCACGCCCGGCATCAGCAGCAACGGCAGGAATACCGCGATCAGCGAAACGGTCAGCGACAGCACCGTGAAACCGATTTCGCGCGAGCCGATTTCCGCAGCCTCGCGACCGCTCTTGCCCTGTTCGAGATAGCGGACGATGTTCTCGATCATCACGATCGCGTCGTCCACCACGAAACCGGTGGCGACGGTCAACGCCATCAGCGAGAGGTTGTCCA
>DAIUEL010000043.1:0-14167 GCA_036845145.1 Rhodanobacteraceae bacterium
GATGCGCGCGCGGGCGTGCAGACCCAGACCCGCCGGCACACCGCGATCCTCGCGATGTTCGGCGTGCAGCAGGTGCTGTTCGCGGTCAACAAGCTGGACCTCATCGACTACAACCACGCGCGCTATCACGCGATCGAACAGGAATGCGTGAAGCTTGCGCACGACCTCGGCATCGAACACGCGCACGCGATCCCGGTTTCGGCGATCAACGCGGACAACCTGGTCACTGCCTCGCCCAAGACGCCTTGGTACACAGGCAAACCGTTGCTGGAATACCTGGAAACCGTTCAGGTGGATCGTCAGACGGACGCCGCGTTCGCGCTGCCGGTGCAATGGGTGAACCGCCCCGACCACAGTTTCCGCGGTTACGTCGGCACGGTCGTGGGCGGGCGTGTCACCCCGGGCGACGAAGTGGTGGTGTTGCCGTCGGGCCGCCTGTCGCGCGTGCAGCGCGTGGTCGGCGGCGATGGTGACCTCGATGTTGCCGAGGCAGGGCAGGCCGTCACCCTCACGCTGACCGACCAGATCGATGTCTCGCGCGGCGACGTGATCGCCGACCCCACGCTGCCCCCGGAAGTCGCAGCGCAGTTCGCCTGCCATCTGCTGTGGCTGGACGATGCCGCGCTGCTGCCGGGCCGGCGTTATCTGATGAAGCGCGCGAGCGGCACCATCGGCGCGCAGGTCACCGAGATCAAGCACCGCATCGATCCGGATACCCAGGCCCACCTCGCCGCAACGCGCCTCACCGCGAATGAAATCGGCGTCTGCAACCTGTCGCTCGATTCCGACATCGCCTACCGGCCGTACAAGGACGATCGCCGCCTCGGCGGCTTCATCCTGGTCGACCGGGAAAGCAACGCGACGGTCGGCTGCGGCACGCTGGATTTCGGCTTGCGCCGCGACCGCAACGTGCACTGGCAGCAACTGGATGTCGATCGCCTCGCGCGCGCCCGCATCAAGGGCCAGACGCCGCGCTGCCTGTGGTTCACGGGCCTCTCGGGTGCAGGCAAATCCACCATCGCGAATCTGGTGGAACGGCGTTTGCTGGCCGATGGTTTCCATACGATCCTGCTGGACGGCGACAACGTGCGCCATGGCTTGAACCGCGACCTCGGCTTCACCGACGCCGACCGCGTCGAGAACATCCGGCGCGTCGCCGAAGTGGCGAAACTGATGATGGACGCCGGCCTGATCGTGCTGGTGTCGTTCATCAGCCCCTTCCGCGCGGAACGGCAACTGGCGCGCGAACTGATCGGCGAAACCGGTTTCATGGAAGTGTTCGTGGACGCGCCGTTGGCGGTGTGCGAGGAACGCGACGTCAAGGGCCTGTACGCGAAGGCGCGCGCCGGCAAGATCGAGAACTTCACCGGCATCGGTTCGCCCTACGAAGCGCCGGAGTCGGCTGAAATCCATCTGCACTCGGATCAGGAATCCGCTGCAGATTCCGCGGCGCGGGTGGTGAAGCTTCTGGCCTCGTAGGGGGGTCTCGCCGGCGGTTTTGTTCCACAGCGGCGGGTGGCGACTCGCCGTGCGTGGTTCAATCGCGCAGGCGGAAGTGCTTGGCGCGGCGCGCGACCAAACCGAGCGCGACGCGGTCCGGCAGCACGTCCATCAATGTCTTGATGATGCGGTTGGCGCGCCCGGGCACGCATACCACCCGGCCGCGTTCGACAGCATCAAGCCCTTGCCGCACAACTTCGTCGGCCTCGGACCACAGCCAGCCCGGCAGTTTCGAAACCAGCTTTCGCGCTTGACTGACGTCGTGGAATTCCGAACGGGTGAAACCGGGACACAGCGCGCAGACGTGGATGCCGTGCGCGCGATTCTCCATCGCCAGTGCCTGCGAGACGCGCATCAGGAATGCCTTGGCCGGCCCGTAAAGCGTATTGCCTGGCGTCGATGGCACCAGCCCCGCCAAAGAAGCCACGTTGACGATGCGCCCATGGCCGCGTTCGCGCATCGCGGGCAGCAGCAGATGGCAAAGTTGCAGCGGCGATCTCACCAGCACCTGCATGAAGCGCGCGTGGGTTTCCCAAGCCACCGTGTCGTAGCGGCCTGGTACGCCATAGCCCGCGTTGTTGATCAGGATGTCGATGGCACGCCCATCGCGCATGGCGGCCGCGGCGATGCGTTCGGGTGCCGCGGGATCGGCAAGATCGTCGGCGATCACGTCCGCGGCGATGCCATACGCGTCGTGCAATTCGGAAGCCAGCGCCTGCAAGCGATCCTCGCGGCGCGCGGTCAGCACCAGGTCGCAGCCGCGCGCGGCAAGCTGCCGCGCGAATTCGGCGCCGATACCGGCGGAGGCGCCGGTAACCAGCGCGCGCTGGCGGTGCGGTTTGGTCATTGACATTTTCCGGAAGGTGAAAGAAAGGCGTTCGATATTTCCGTTCATCCCGATCGCAGCCGCGCAGCACCGAAGTCGAAAGACAGCAGCGCGGCGCTTCGACTTCGCGGCTTTCGGCCGCTACGCTCGGCGCGGACGGTGAATTAGACCATTACTTGCGAACGCAGGGTTTGATTCCATGCCGCGGCCTTGGCTATCCTCGCCGGCATCAATGAAAAGGAGCACGCCATGCGCCGCAAATGGGTGGGTGGCAACTGGAAGATGCACGGCTCGCGCGCCATGGCTTCGGCGCTGGTCGGCGCGATTGCGGAAGCGAACACCGACGGCGTCGATGTCGCGGTGTTTCCGCCGTTTCCCTACCTGCGCGAAGCCTGCGCGGCCGCCGCCGGATCGCGCGTCGCCATCGGCGGACAGGATGTCAGCGAACATGAATCCGGCGCGTTCACCGGCGAAGTGTCGGCGGCGATGATGCGCGACGTCGGCTGCACGCTGGCGCTGGCCGGCCATTCCGAGCGCCGCCAGTACCACCGCGAAAGCGACGGACAGGTCGCGGCCAAGGTTGCCAAGGCGCTGGAACATGATCTCGTACCGGTGCTGTGCGTGGGCGAAACGCTCGAGCAGCACCAAGCCGGCCAGACCGCCGAAGTGGTATCGCGCCAGCTCGGTGCGGTCGTGGCGCACTGCGGGATCGAGGCGTTCGGACGCATCGTGGTCGCCTACGAGCCGGTCTGGGCCATCGGCACCGGACTCTGCGCCAGCCCCGCCCAGGCCCAGCAAGTTCACGCAATGCTGCGTAGTCAGCTTGCCCGGGACGATGCTAGAATTGCCGGTTCGACCCGCATCGTTTACGGCGGCAGCGTCAAACCCGGCAATGCCGCCGAGTTGTTCGCCCAAGCCGATATCGATGGCGGCCTGATCGGTGGCGCAGCATTGCAGGCCACCGACTTCCTTTCGATTTGTGCGGCGGCGGGCTGACGCCGGCGTCCGCACGGGACATCCAGATGCTGTTCACGATTTTCAGCGTGTTCTATGTGCTCATCGCGGCGGCGATGATCGTGCTGATCCTGATGCAGCGTGGCGACGGTGCCAACGCGGGCGCAAGCTTCGGCGGCGGCGCATCCGGCACGGTTTTCGGTGCGCGCGGTTCGGCCAGCTTTCTCACCCGTACCACCGCGGTGCTGGCGGGATTGTTTTTCGTGCTGAGTCTCGGCATGGGCATTTATCTGAGCAACAACGGCGTCCGACCCAATCCGCAGCAGGCGCTTGGCGTGATGGCGGGAGCGGGCAGTTCGGCGCCCGCGGCTTCGTCCTCGGCGGCGGCACGCACCTCGCCGAACGTCAACCCGCTGGCCGCTCCACCGCTGGGCAGCGCGCCCGCAAGCAGCGCCGCACCGTCCAGCGTGCCGGTCCAGCATTCGGAGGTGCCGGCGGCGCCGGCGTCCGGCAACGCGGCAGGTTCCGAAGTTCCGACGGCACCGAAAACTTCTGCGCCGGCGAGCAGTGCACCCGCCGGTTCGCATTGATCGAGGGTTTTTGCTTTGGTGAAAAGTTCGGCACAAGGATGTGCCGAGTGTTTCTCAGGGATGAGTCTTCGTCCCGGTGTTTCTCAGGGACGAGTCTCCCGGCCCAGGTGGCGGAATTGGTAGACGCACCACCTTGAGGTGGTGGCGCCGAAAGGCGTGGGGGTTCGAGTCCCCCCTTGGGCACCAATCGACAAACGCGCGACAAGCGAACATTCGCATCGCGCGTTTTTCGTTTGTGGAGCGCGATGATCGGCGCGCGTTGCGCGATGCGATCCATTCGCGATTGTCTGCGTGCGGATTGCTACACGCGCCGGTGCATGCGAAAATCCCGTAGCTAACGCGGACGGAATCGAATGCTCAACGGGTACTGGCCCATCCTGCTGTTCCTGATCGTCGCCGGCGGCATCGGCGTCGCCCTGATCGTGGTCGGCTGGCTGGCCGGGCCGCGCCGCCCGAGCGCCGAGAAGTACTCGCCCTACGAGTGCGGCTTCGAAGCGTTCGAGGGCACGCGCATGAAGTTCGACGTGCGCTATTACCTCATCGCGATCCTGTTCATCCTGTTCGATCTCGAAATCGCGTTCCTGTTTCCCTGGGCGACGGTGTTTTCGAAGATCGGCATCGTCGCGCTGATCGAAATGTTCACGTTCCTGCTGCTGCTGGTGGTCGGGTACGTCTACGTCTGGAAAAAGGGTGCATTGGAATGGGACTGATCCAAGCCATCGACAAGTCGATGCACAACCCGGTGCCGATCGGGAAGGTGGACGACATCCTGCGCCCGGAGGCCGACAACCCGGTCGTGCAGCGTGGTTTCGGCGTCACCACGGTGGACGCGCTGTTCAACTGGGCGCGCACCGGTTCGATGTGGCCGATGACGTTCGGGCTTGCCTGTTGCGCGGTCGAGATGATGCACGCGGGCATGTCGCGGCTGGACCTCGATCGTTACGGCGTGATCTTCCGCCCGTCACCGCGCCAGAGCGACGTGATGATCGTCGCCGGCACGCTGGTCAACAAGATGGCGCCGGCACTGCGCAAGGTCTACGACCAGATGCCCGATCCGAAATGGGTGATCTCGATGGGCAGTTGCGCCAACGGCGGCGGCTATTACCACTATTCGTATTCGGTAGTGCGCGGCTGCGACCGCATCGTGCCGGTGGACGTGTACGTGCCGGGTTGTCCGCCCACCGCCGAGGCGTTGATTTACGGGATTCTGCAATTGCAGAAGAAGATCCGTCGCACCAACACCATCGCGCGTTGACCGCCATGGCCCAGACCACACCCGAACAACTGGTTGAACGCCTGCATGCGCGTTTCGGCGACCGCATCGACAATGCCGCGGTTTCGGTCGGGCAGGCGACGATCGAGGTGCCGCCCGCGCATCTGGTCGAAGTCTGCACCGCGCTGCGCGACGAGGCGGATTTCCGCTTCGTGCAGTTGACCGACCTGTGCGGCGTCGATTTCCTTTCGTTCGGCGAGGACGAGTGGGTAACGTCGCAGACTGCAACGAGGCAGGGCTTCGGCCGAGGCGTGCAGGGCGACAACGTGCAAGGCCGCTTCGACTGGGACAACCGGCCGCGGAATCCGCAATTCCTGCGTCGCTTCGCTTCGGTGGTGCACCTGCTTTCGTACGAACACAACATCCGCCTGCGCGTGCGCAGCTTCGCGTCCGAAGACACGTTGCCGGTGGTGCCGACGCTCACCGGAATCTGGTCGTCCGCCAACTGGTACGAACGCGAATCGTTCGACCTGTACGGGATCGTCTACGAAGGCCACCCGGATCTTCGCCGCATCCTCAGCGACTACGGTTTCGTCGGCCATCCCTTCCGCAAGGATTTTCCGCTGATCGGCAATGTCGAAGTGCGCTACGACCCCGAATCACGGCGCGTGGTGTACGAACCGGTCACCTCGGTGACGCCGCGGGTGACCGTGGCACGCGTGGTACGCGAGGATTCGCGCTGGCCGACATCGCGTGGTGAAGCCGCCGACGACTGGAAGGACAACTGAGATGGCCGAAACCATCGGCGACGAAGCCGGCGAAATCCGCAGCTACACGATGAACTTCGGCCCGCAGCATCCAGCCGCGCACGGCGTGCTGCGTCTGGTGATGGAAATGGAAGGCGAAACCATCATCCGGATCGATCCGCACATCGGGCTGCTGCATCGCGCCACCGAAAAACTGGCCGAATCCAAGCCGTTCAACCATTCGATCGGCTACATGGATCGCCTCGACTACGTGTCGATGATGTGCAACGAGCACGCCTACGTGCGCGCGATCGAACAGTTGCTGGGCGTCCAGCCGCCCGAGCGCGCACTGTGGATCCGCACGATGTTCGACGAGGTCACCCGCATCCTCAATCACCTGATGTGGATCGGTTCCAACGCGCTCGACCTCGGCGCGATGGCGGTGATGCTGTACGCGTTCCGCGAACGCGAGGAACTGATGGATGTGTACGAGGCGGTGTCGGGCACACGCATGCACGCCACCTACTACCGTCCCGGCGGCGTGTACCGCGACCTGCCCGGCAAGATGATCCAGTACAAGGAATCGCCGTGGCACAAAGGCAAGGACCTCAAGCGCATGAATGCATGGCGCGAAGGTTCGGTGCTGGATTTCCTGGATGCCTTCAGCGCCGACTTCCCGCACAAGGTCGATGAGTACGAGGAACTGCTCACCGACAATCGCATCTGGAAGCAGCGCACCGTCGACATCGGCATCGTCAGCCCCGAGCGGGCGTACGCGCTCGGCATGACCGGGCCGATGCTGCGCGCGTCCGGCATCGAATGGGACTTGCGCAAGAAGCAGCCCTACGCGAAATACGCCGAGGTCGATTTCGACATTCCGGTCGGCACCCGCGGCGATTGCTACGACCGCTACCTCGTGCGCGTGGCCGAGATGCGCCAGTCAGCTTTGATCATCCGCCAGTGCGTGGACTGGCTGAAGAAGAATCCAGGCCCGGTGATCATCGAAAACTACAAGGTCGCGCCGCCCAAGCGCGAGGACATGAAGGAATCGATGGAAGCGTTGATCCACTGGTTCAAGTTGTTCACCGAAGGCTACAGCGTGCCGGCCGGCGAAACCTACGCGGCGGTCGAGGCGCCCAAGGGCGAGTTCGGCTGCTATCTCGTTTCCGATGGCGCCAACAAACCGTTCCGCGTGCACCTGCGCGCGCCCGGTTTCGCGCACCTGTCGTCGATCAACGAGATCACCGCCGGGCACATGTTGCCGGACGTGGTGGCGATGATCGGCACCTACGACCTGGTGTTCGGGGAGATCGATCGATGAAGGCCACCGGCAATTTCGACAAGGTCAAGGATGTCGACCCGATGCAGGTGCTGGCCGCCGAAACGCGCGCGCACATCGACCATTGGGCCGCGAAGTTTCCGCCCGACCGCAAACGCTCGGCCCTGATCCAGGGGCTGATGGCGGCGCAGGAACAGAACCAGGGCCACCTCACGGACGAACTGATCGCGGCGACCGCGAAGTACCTCGACTTGCAGCCGGTGTGGGCCTACGAGGTGGCGACGTTCTATTCGATGTTCGAGACCGAACCGGTCGGGCGCCACAACGTCGCGGTGTGTACCAACATTTCCTGCTGGCTCAATGGCGCCGACGGCATCGTGCAGCACTGCGAAAAGAAGTTGGGCGTGAAGCTGGGCGAGAGCACCGCCGACGGCCGCGTCTACCTCAAGAAGGAAGAGGAGTGCTTGGCCGCGTGTTGCGGGGCGCCGGTGATGGTGGTCGACGGCCATTACCACGAGAAACTCACGCCCGAGAAGCTCGATGAAATTCTGGATGGGTTGAAATGACGTTGTAGGAGCCGGCCTGCCGGCGATCCATCGCGCGCAGGGCGCTCCTACAAAAACAAAAGCGAACAGATATGGCATACGGTCCCGCACCCAAGGAACACCAGGTCGTCTACACCACGCTGCATTTCGACACGCCGTGGTCGATCGACAGCTACCGCCAGATGGGTGGCTGGCAGGCGTGGGAGAAGATACTGGCCGAAAAGACCGATCCGGCCGCGATCGTGGACGAGCTGAAGAAAAGCTCGCTGCGCGGCCGTGGTGGCGCGGGCTTCCCGACCGGCATGAAATGGTCGTTCATGCCGCGCAACGCGCCGGGACAGAAATACATCCTGTGCAATTCGGACGAATCCGAGCCCGGCACCTGCAAGGACCGCGACATCCTGCGCTTCAATCCGCACGCGGTGCTGGAAGGCATGGCGATCGCCTGCTACGCGACGGGTTCGACGGTCGCGTACAACTATCTGCGTGGTGAATTCCACCACGAACCTTTCGAACACATCGAACAGGCGCTGCACGAAGCGGAAGCGGCCGGGTTGCTGGGAACGAACATCCGCGGCACCGGCATCGACGTCACGATCCACAACGCACTCGGCGCGGGCGCCTACATCTGCGGCGAAGAAACCGCGCTGATGGAATCACTGGAAGGCAAGAAAGGCTGGCCGCGCTACAAGCCACCGTTCCCCGCGAACTTTGGCTTGTACGGCCGGCCCAGCACCATCAACAACACCGAAACCTACGCGTCGGTGCCGGCGATCCTGCGGCAGGGCGCCGACTGGTTCCTGAATCTCGGCAAGCCCAACAACGGCGGCCCGAAAATCTTTTCCGTGTCGGGCCACGTCAACAAACCGGGCAATTATGAAATCCGCCTCGGGACACCGTTCGCGGAGTTGCTCCAATTGGCGGGCGGCGTGCGCAACGGCCACAAGCTGAAGGCCGTGATCCCGGGCGGCTCTTCGATGAAGATCCTGAAGGCCGACAAGATGATGGAATGCACCATGGACTACGACTCGATCCGCAGCGCGGGTTCGGGCCTGGGTTCGGGCGCGGTGATCGTGATGGACGAAACCACCTGCATGGTGCGCGCGTGCGAGCGCATTTCGCGTTTCTACCACATGGAATCGTGTGGCCAGTGCACCCCATGCCGCGAAGGCACGGGCTGGATGCACCGCGTGCTTTCCCGCATCGTCGCGGGCGGCGGCACGCCGGAAGACCTGCATCGCCTGAAGGCCATCGCGGGCCAGATCGAAGGCCACACCATCTGCGCGTTCGGCGAAGCCGCCGCGTGGCCCGTGCAAGCCTTCCTCGCGAATTTCTGGGATGAGTTCGAGTATTACTGCAAGAACGGCCGATCGATGGTGGACGACCAAATCAAGGTGGCCGCATGAGCGCGCAACCCAAAGACACCAAGCCGCCGGTCGAGATGGTGGAATTCGAAGTCGACGGCCATCCGGTCAGCGCGCCGAAGGGTTCGACGATCATCCAGGCCACCGACGCCGCGAAGATTCCGGTGCCGCGCTTCTGCTACCACGAGAAATTGCCGATCGCGGCCAACTGCCGCCAGTGCATGGTGGAAGTCGAGATGGGCGGCAAGCTGATTCCGAAGCCGCAGCCCGCGTGCGCGACGCCGGTCGCGGCGGGCATGAAGGTGTTCACGCGCTCGCCCAATGCGATGAAGTGGCAGCGCAACACCATGGAATTCCTGCTGATCAACCATCCGCTGGATTGCCCGATCTGCGACCAGGGCGGCGAATGCGAATTGCAGGACGTGTCGATGGGCTACGGCCGTTCGGTGACGCGCTTCACCGAGCGCAAGCGTACCGTCACCGACGAGAACATCGGGCCGCTGGTCGCGACCGAGATGACCCGCTGCATCCATTGCACGCGCTGCGTGCGTTTCGTGGGCGAGATCGCCGGCACGTACGAACTCGGCGACATGAGCCGCGGCGACCGCCACGTGATCGGCACCTACATCGGCCGTACCATCGAATCCGAACTTTCCGGCAACGTGATCGACGTGTGCCCGGTTGGCGCGCTCACCGACAAGGTGTTCCAGTTCAAGGCGCGCGCGTGGGAATTGATCGCCAAGCCGTCGATCGGTTACCACGACGCGCTCGGTTCCAACCTGTGGCTGCACACCAAGCGCGGCCAGGTGCTGCGTGCGGTGCCGCGCGATAACGAAGCCATCAACGAATGCTGGCTGGCCGATCGCGACCGCTACAGCCACCAGGGCCTGTACGCGGAAGACCGTGCGCAGCGTCCGATGATCCGCAAGGGTGGGGAACTGGTCCAGGTCGATTGGGACGAAGCGATTGCTTTTGTCGCGGATGGCTTGAAGAAGGCCGGGGGCGATGTCGGTGCGCTGGTTGCCCCGATGACGTCGTGCGAAGAAGGCGCCCTGCTGGCGCAACTGTTGCGCGGCCTGGGCAGCGATCGCATCGACCACCGCCTGCGCGTGCAGGATTTCAGCGACGGTGGTCCATCCGGCACGACGTTCGAGATGCCGGTCGCGGATGTCGCCAACGTGTCGGCGGCGCTGATCATCGGCAGCAATCCGCGCCACGAAATGCCGCTCCTCGCCCACCGGCTGCGCCACGCCAGCCGCCACGACGCATCGAGGCATCCGGCATCGAATCCGGCGCACTACGACATTTCCGAGGTGCATGGCGCAAAGATCTACGCGATCAACCCCGTGCACTTCGACTACAACTTCCCGCTCGCGGGCGAAAAGGTGTTCGCGCCGCAGGATTTCGTCGACGCGATGCTGTGCACCGCGAAGGCCGCGGGCGTGCAGAGCGACGACCGCGCGCTGGCCGCCGCGATCGCTGGCGCCGACGACCACGAAGAGGCCCACAAGTGGATCGCGGCATTGCGTGATGCGGCGTCCTCGGTGGTGATCCTGGGCGACGCCGCCACGCAGCATCCGCAGGCGTCCTGGCTGCGCGCGTTGGCGCGCGGCATCGCGAACGCCACCGGCAGCGCGTTCAATGAATTGCCGTCGGGCGCGAATGCCGTCGGTCTCGCGCGCGTCGGTGCCCAGTCGAACGGCGGCGCCAAGGGAATCCTGGAGCGTGCACCGAAAGCGCTGGTTACCTGGCAGGCCGGGTCGCAGGACGCGTTCGCACCCGTGGCCTATGACAAGGCGCGCGAAGCCGCGGAGTTCTACGTGTATGCCGGCGCGTTTGTTTGCGAAGGGGTGCGTCGTACGGCCGATGCGGTATTGCCGATCGGCCTGCCGCCCGAAATCGACGGCACCTACGTGAACGTCGACGGCAGCGTGCAAACCGTTACGGCGGGTTCGACGCTCGCTGGCGAATCGCGGCCGGGCTGGAAGGTGCTGCGTGCGCTGGGTGGCGCGTTGGGTTTCGCCGGTTTCGATTTCGCGGACTTTGCCGGCGCGCATGCGGGCGTGGCCGATCGCGTGGGCAAGCCGACGGTGGTCACGGCGGCGAGCGCGCTTGCCCCGAGGCCGACGCCAATCGAAGGGCGCTTCACGCGTGTCGCCACCGTCGGCATCTATCGCACCGATGCCGTGGTGCGCCGCGCCAAGGCTTTGCAGGCGCATCCGCTGAACCGTGCGCCGGCATTGCGGATCTGCGCCGATGACGCGCGGGTGCTCGGGTTGCTGGAAGGCGTCAAGGCCGATGTAGATGGCGTAACGTTGCCGGTGGTCGTCGATGCCGCGGTACCGAAAGGCTGCGCCTGGATCGAAGCCGGGCATGCCGCGACCGGTTCGCTGCCGCCGCACGGCGCGGTGCTCACCATCAAGGCGGTATCCGCATGAACGACGCACTCATCTTCGGGTGGACGCTCGGCAAGATCATCGCGATTGCGGTACCCGTGATCATCGCCGTGGCGATGTACGTGTGGTGGGAACGCAAGGTGATCGGCTGGATGCACGTGCGCATGGGGCCGAACAAGATCGGTCCGTTCGGCCTGCTGCAGGCGTTCGCGGACGTGGTGAAGCTGCTGATCAAGGAAGTGATCGTCCCCACCAATGCCAATCGCTTCCTGTATTTCACCGCACCGCTGCTGTCGGTGATCCCGGCGCTGGCGGTGTGGGCGGTGATCCCGTTCAACGGTGGCGGCTTCGTGCTGGCGAACGTCAACGCGGGCGTGCTGTACGTGCTGGCGATGAGTTCGCTGGGCGTGTACGGCATCATCCTTGCGGGCTGGGCATCGAACTCGCGCTACGCGCTGCTCGGTTCGATGCGTTCGGCCGCGCAGATGATCTCCTACGAAATCTGCATCGGCATGGCACTGGTGACCGTGCTGGTGCTGGCGGGCAGCCTCAACTTCACCGCGATCGTCGAGGCGCAGGCCGGCGGCAAGGGTTTGTTCGACTGGTTCTGGCTGCCACTGCTGCCGATGTTCCTGGTGTTCTACATTTCCGGCGTGGCCGAAACCAACCGACTGCCGTTCGACGTGGCCGAGGGCGAATCGGAAATCGTGGCGGGCTTCCACGTGGAGTATTCGGGGTCGGCGTTCGCGCTGTTCTTCCTGGCCGAATACGCGAACATGATCCTGATGTCGTTCCTGGTCTCGATCCTGTTCATGGGCGGCTGGCTCAGTCCGTTCCAGGGCTGGCACTTCGGCTGGTTCTCGCAGCCGGGCTGGTGGTGGCTGTTCCTGAAGTTCTTCGTGTTCGCGACGTCGCTGTTGTGGCTGCGCGCGACCTTCCCGCGCTACCGCTACGACCAGATCATGCGGCTGGGCTGGAAGGTGTTCATTCCGATTTCGATCGCATGGATTTTCGTGGCGGGCATTTTCCGTTTCTTCGGCGTGGTGACGATAGGGCATTGAGATGAAACGAGTGATTGACTATCTCAAGAGCCTGATGCTGCTGGAACTCGCAGCCGGATTGTGGGTGACCTTGAAGTACCTCTTCAAGCCGAAGTACACCGTGCTGTTTCCGATGGAAACCATCCCGCGGTCGGTGCGCTTCCGTGGCCTGCACGCGCTGCGCCGCTATCCGAACGGCGAGGAACGCTGCATCGCGTGCAAGCTGTGCGAAGCGGTGTGCCCGGCGCTCGCGATCACCATCGATTCCGCGCCGCGCGCGTCGGATGGCCAGCGCCGCACCACGCGCTACGACATCGACCTGTTCAAGTGCATTTATTGCGGCTTCTGCGAGGAAAGCTGCCCGGTCGATTCGATCGTGCTGACCGACATCCTGGAGTACCACATGGAACGCCGCGGCGAAAACATCATCACCAAGCCGCAACTGCTCGCGATGGGCGACCGTTTCGAGAAGTCCATCGCGGCCAATCGCGCGCAAGACGCGGCGTACAGGTAACGCCATGAATCATTCGATCTTCCAGATGGTCTGCTTCATCGCCTTCGCCGCGGTCGCGGTGGGTGCCGCGCTGGCGGTGGTGTCGGTGAAGAACACCGTGCACGGCGTGCTGGCGCTGGTGCTGACGTTCTTCTCGGCCGCCTGCATGTGGATGCTGGCCGAAGCCGAATTCCTCGCGCTCGCGCTGGTGGTGGTGTACGTCGGCGCGGTGATGGTGTTGTTCCTGTTCGTGGTGATGATGCTCGACATCGAGTTCGAGCCGATCCGCGAGGGTTTCATCAAGTACCTGCCGATCGGCATTGGCGCCGCGGTGATCATGCTGGTCGAGATGCTGGGCATCATCGGGATCAAGGCATTCGATGTTCCCGCCGGCCCGAACCCCGCGGGCGTCTCCAACATCGAGTGGCTGGGCACGGCGCTGTTCACGCACTTCCTGCTGCCGTTCGAGATGGCGGCGTTGATCCTGACCGTCGGCCTGGTCGCGGCGGTGGTGCTGGCGCTGCGCGTGCGCACGTTCTCCAAGCGCCAGAATCCGGCCGCGCAATCGGCGGTGCGGGCACCGGGCCGCGTGCGCATGGTCAAGATGAGAGCGGTGGTCGCGGCCGAGCCCGCGCAGCCCAGGGAGGAGCCGCAGGCATGAGCATCCCCCTTTCCTGGTACATCGTGTTCGCGACGGTGCTGTTCTGCATCTCGATCGCGGGCATCTTCATCAACCGCAAGAACGTGATCGTGCTGCTGATGTGCATCGAGCTGATGCTGCTCGCCGTCAACACCAACTTCGTCGCGTTTTCGCGCTTCCTCGGCAATCCGTCGGGACAGGTGTTCGTGTTCTTCATCCTGACGGTGGCGGCGGCCGAATCGGCCATCGGGCTGGCCATCGTCGTGTTGATGTTCCGCAACCGTCGCACGATCAACGTCGACGAAATCGATTCGCTGCGTTACTAGGGAGACGCCGGATGCCACATCGTTGCATGCGACGCCGCGCCTCCCTCGACGCGGCCAACCGGCAGGACAGTGCCGTGATCCATGAGGTGCAAGCGTGATCAGCCAGAACCTCCTGATAGTGCTTGCCATCGCGCCGCTGGTCGGTGCGCTGATTGCGGGCTTGTTGCGCAACCAGGTCGGCCGCGCGGGCGCGGCGGGCATCGCGATCGTGTCGGTGGCGATTTCGTTCGCGCTGTCGTGCGTGGTGTTCTACCA
>DAIUEL010000043.1:14267-15712 GCA_036845145.1 Rhodanobacteraceae bacterium
AACAACTTCCTGCAGTTGTTCATCGGCTGGGAACTGGTGGGCCTGGTGTCGTATCTCCTGATCGGATTCTGGTTCGAGCGTCCAAGTGCGAGCTTCGCCGCGCTGAAGGCATTCCTCGTGAATCGTGTCGGCGACTTCGGTTTCATCCTCGGCATCGCCTGCGTGCTGTACGCGTTCCACACGCTCGACTATGGCACGGTGTTCGCGAACGCCGATACGCTGACCGGCCGCACCATCGAAGTCGTCGGCGGGCATCCGTGGTCGCTGGCCACCGTGATCTGCCTGCTGCTGTTCGTGGGTGCCTGCGGCAAGTCGGCGCAAGTGCCGTTGCACGTGTGGTTGCCGGATTCGATGGAAGGTCCGACCCCTATCTCGGCGCTGATCCATGCGGCGACCATGGTCACCGCGGGCATCTTCATGGTGGCGCGGATGTCGCCACTGTACGAAATGTCCACGACCGCGTTGTCGGTGGTGTTGATCGTCGGTGCGACCACCGCGTTCTTCATGGGCCTGGTCGGCATCGTGCAGAACGACATCAAGCGCGTGATCGCGTATTCGACGCTGTCGCAGCTGGGCTACATGGTCGTGGCGCTGGGGGTGTCGGCGTATGCGGCCGGCATCTTCCACCTGATGACGCACGCGTTCTTCAAGGCGCTGCTGTTCCTCGGCGCGGGCTCGGTGATCGTGGCGATGCACCACGAGCAGGACATGCGGTACATGGGCGGCCTGCGCAAATACATGCCGATCACCTGGATCACGATGTGGATCGGCTCGCTGGCGCTGGTGGCCACACCTGGGTTCTCGGGGTTCTTCTCGAAGGACCAGATCATCGAAGCGGTCGGTGAGTCGCACATCATCGGCGCGACCTACGCGTACTGGTGCGTACTGCTGGGCGTATTCGTGACGGCGCTGTACAGCTTCCGCCTCTTGTACATGACCTTCCACGGCAAGGAGCGCTTCAAGGTCGATCACGGGGCGCACGACTCGCACGATCATCACCAGGGCTTGCTGGCGCACACCCCGAAGGAATCGCCGTGGGTGATCACCGTGCCGCTGGTGTTGCTGGCGATCCCGTCGGTGATGATCGGCTGGGTCGCGATCGGGCCGCTGCTCTACGGCGGCTGGTTCGGTAGCGCGATCAAGGTGCTGCCCGGCCACGACGTGCTGGCGCACATGGCCGAGGAATTCCACGGCACCGTGCCGATGTTCTGGCACGCGTTCCTGAGCGCGCCGTTCTGGATCGCGGTGGCGGGATTCCTGGTGGCGACCTACGTGTACCTGTTCAATCCCGCCATCGCCGATCGTGCGGCGCGGATGTTCCTGCCGATCTTCAAGATGCTCACCCGCAAGTACTGGGTGGACGAGATTTACTACAACCTTTTCGCGCGCGGCGGCGTGAAGCTGGGCCGCGCGTTCTGGAAGGGCGGCGATCGCGCGGTGCTGGA
>DAIUEL010000044.1:0-13206 GCA_036845145.1 Rhodanobacteraceae bacterium
ACAATTTCGCCGCATGCCGTTGGGCTTCGCCGATGAAACCGGCTCAGCCCAACCTACTCGCGTACAATCACCGGCTCCCTGATTTCGAATCGGAGTAGAAGCCGACATGGGTTTCCTCGAAGGCAAGCGTGCACTCGTCACCGGCGTCCTCAGCAACCGCTCGATCGCGTGGGGCATTGCGCAAGCCCTGCACCGCGAAGGCGCCGAGCTCGCCTTCACCTACGTCGACGAAAAACTCCGCGGGCGCGTGGACGAAGCCGCCACGCAACTCGATTCCGACATCGTGCTGCCTTGCGACGTGGGCCGCGACAGCGACATCGAAACGCTGTTCGAAAGCCTCGCCAAGCGTTGGGATGGATTGGACATCTTGATCCACTCGATCGGCTTCGCCCCGCGCGAAGCCTTGACGGGCGAATTCCTGGATGGCCTGACCCGCGAGAACTTCAAGATCGCCCACGACATCTCCAGCTACAGCTTGGCCGCCCTGGCGAAAGCCGCGCGGCCGATGATGAAGGCGCGCAACGGTGCGATCCTCACGCTCACCTATCTCGGCTCCGAACGCGCACTGGCGTCGTACAACGTGATGGGCCTGGCCAAGGCCAGCCTCGAAGCCAATGTCCGTTACCTCGCGCTGAACCTCGGCCCCGAAGGCACCCGCGTCAACGCGATCTCGGCCGGGCCGATCAGGACCCTCGCCGCCTCCGGCGTCGCCGGCTTGCGCAAGATGATCGACCATGTCGCCCACGTGGCGCCGTTGCGCCGCAGCGTCACCATCGACGACGTCGGCAACGCCGCCGCATTCCTGTGCTCGAACCTTGCGGCCGGCATCACCGGCGAAGTCGTGTACGTCGACGCCGGCTACAGCACGCTGGGCATGGCGGGGCTGGAGACGGGCGCTTGATCCAAGCGACGGTTTCGCTCGCTCGGTAGGTTGGCTGGCGCCGGTTTCATCGGCGGAGGCCAACATGGTCGCGACGAACGTTGGTCCTCCCCCCGGTTGAAACACGTAGGGCGGGAGCAATACCGCCGAGACTCACCCATGGCGGGTTGCCACCCGCCCTACGAGGGCTGCGCGCCCCGCCCATCAGACGCGCCGAAGGAGGTGCCTCGCGGCGCCATGCGATAATCCGCGATTGCCTTGCCACCGCGAAACCCCGCAATGCCCCGCGAAATCCTCGTCAGCAGCGCCCTGCCCTACGCGAACGGTCGCATCCACCTCGGTCACATGGTGGAACACACGCAGTCGGACATCTGGGTGCGCGCGATGCGGATGGCCGGCCATACGGTGCACTACGTCTGCGCCGACGACGCGCACGGCACCTCGATCATGTTGCGCGCGGAAAAGGAAGGCATCACGCCGGAAGCGCTGATCGATGGCGTGTGGAAGGAGCACACCGCGGACCTGCGCGATTTCGGGGTCGTCTACGATCATTACTCGAGCACCCACACCGAAGCCAACCGTGAACTGACCTACCGCATCTGGCGCGCGCTCGAAGCGAACGGCCACGTCGAATCGAAACCGGTCAAGCAACTGTTCGATCCCGAACGGCAGATGTTCCTGCCGGACCGTTTCATCAAGGGCGAGTGCCCGGTCTGTCATTCGAAGGATCAGTACGGCGACGCCTGCGAAGTGTGCGGCAGCACCTACAACCCGATCGACCTGATCGATCCGTATTCGGTGGTGTCCGGCGCCAAGCCGGTCGAAAAGGAATCGCTGCACTTCTTCGTGAAGCTGGCCGATTTCGAATCACTCCTGAAGACATGGCTGGAAGAACGTCGCGCCGCCGGCGGCCTCCAGTCTGAAGTGGTGAACAAACTGAAGGAATGGTTCGCCGACGGTCTGCGCAGTTGGGACGTGTCGCGCGACGCACCGTATTTCGGCTTCGAGATTCCCGATCAGCCCGGCAAATACTTCTACGTGTGGGTGGACGCGCCGGTGGGCTACCTCGCCGCGTTCAGGGAACTATGCGACAGCGGCCGCAAGCCCGGATTGACCGCCGCGGATTTCGACCGGTTCCTCGACGCCGGCAGCGACACCGAGATGGTGCACTTCATTGGCAAGGACATCATCTACTTCCACACACTGTTCTGGCCGGCGATGCTGCACGGCGCGGGCCTGCGGATGCCGACCCAGGTGAACGTGCACGGGTTCCTTACCGTGGACGGCGCCAAGATGTCGAAGTCGCGCGGCACCTTCGTCAATGCGCGCACCTATCTCGAACATCTCGATGCGGATTACCTGCGGTACTACCTCGCCTCCATGCTCGGTCCCACGCTGGCCGACATCGATCTCGACCTGAAGGCTTTCGAGGAACGCGTCAACTCGCATCTCGTCGGCAAGTGGGCGAACATCGCCAGCCGTTGCGCGGGCTTCGTGCACAAATATTTCAACGGCAAGCTCGTCGACGAGCTTCCGGAAACCGTGCGTGGCCGCTACGGCGCGGCTGCCGCCAAGCTGGAGGCCTGTGCCGCCCTGTACGAAGCGCGCGATTACGCGGCGGCGATGCGGCTGATCATCGAAGTCGCGGACGAAGCCAACGCCTACGTCGCCGATCACGCACCGTGGATGATGGCCAAGGACGAATCGAAGCGCGACGAATTGCACATCGTGCTGACGCTGGCGCTCAACTACTTCCGCCTGCTGACGATCTGGCTGGCGCCGGTGGTGCCGGCCACCGCCGCGCGCGCGTTCGCCTTCCTGGACGACACGCCCGCCGACTTCGAAGCTGCGCTGCACCCGTTGCTCGACCACGCCATCAAGCCGTTCAAGGCGCTCGTTACGCGCATCGATCCGAAGGATATCGCAGCGATGATCGAAGCCTCGAAAGGATCGCTGCAGCCGCCTGTTCCTGCTCCGGCTTCCCCTCACCCCGACCGTCTCCCGCAAGCGGGCGAGGCAGGCAAGCAAGCACACAAGGCAACTCCGACGCCCCCAGAATCCCGGGCCCCGGGTCCCGAAACCATTTCCATCGACGATTTTGCAAAACTCGACCTGCGCATTGGCAAGGTGCTGGTCTGCGAAGCGGTGGATGGTTCGGACAAGCTGCTGCGCTTCGAATTGGATGCCGGCGATCTGGGCACCCGCCAGATTTTTTCCGGCATCAAGGCGGCCTATGCCGAACCCGCGAAACTTGTCGGCCGGAACGTGGTGTTCATTGCCAACCTGGCGCCGCGCAAGATGCGCTTCGGGGTCAGCGAGGGCATGATCCTTTCGGCAGGGACCGGCGGCAGCGATCTGTTTTTGCTGGACGCGGATCAAGGCGCAGGCGCGGGCGCGCCGGTGCGTTGAATCCCGACGTCGATCGCGCCGCTGCGCTTCCGGAACTGCCGGCCGGCATCCGGGCTGGCGCCCGCGCCGCTTCATCCGACCATCACGCCATCGCTACGCTTTTTTCGCTTTTGCAGGCGCACGCTTGCGGCCAGGGGACGCCTCGCGGTCCGGAACGCGCGCACCGCTTGGCCGTTGCAGCCATGTCTGCGCGAGGTGATGGCCATGATCAGGCACTGGGCTTTTTTCAAGCAAGGCGACACGTCCTTCGGCACCTTCTACCCCAAGCACTACATCGTCGCGGGCTATGCCAGTCTTGAAGATGCCGAAGCCGCCGAGCACGCCTTCACCGAATCCGGTGTCGATGTCGACGACGTGCGCGCCGCATCGGGCGACTTCGTGATCAACCAGCTCGAGGCCCATCACGAAGCCAACTGGCTGCAACGCGCGCAATCACACATTGCCGAGTTCGCCGGCACCGAAGCCGGCTTCCTCGACGACGACGCGGAACTCGCCCGCAAGGGTGGCGCGTTCCTGTTCCTGTTCGCGCCGCACGACCATCACGTCGCCCACGCGCGGATCATCTTCGAGCGGCATCGACCGCACTACGCGCGGCGCTACCTGCACGTCGCCATCGAACGCATCATCGACGCGCGGGTTCGCGTGGCGGATTGAAACCGCACACCAGGCGGGCAAGTGCTATCTTGCGCCCTTCGCGCTACGGCGCGTGGGGAAGCTCGTCGTGTCCATGAATTCGTTGCGCCGTTCGATGCAAGTGTTCGCGGTTTTCGTTTTGGGCACCGCGCTGGCGGGCTGCAGCCCCGCGCCGCACCCCAAGTCCGTGACAGGACCTGCGCACGCGCCACGACACGTGTTCGTGATCGTGCTGGAGAACGAACCTTTCCAGGTCACCTTCGGCGAACATTCGCCCGCGCCCTACCTCGCGCATGAATTGCCGAAACAAGGTTCGCTGCTGACACAATATTTCGGGATCGGGCACTACAGCCTCGACAACTACATCGCGATGATCAGCGGGCAGGCGCCCAACTCTGAAACGCAGGAAGACTGCGGGGTTTTCAGCGAGTTCAAACGCGACGCTCCGGGCTTCGACGCCAATGGCCAGATCCGCGGCAGCGGGTGCGTCTATCCCGCCGACGTGAAGACGCTGGCCAACCAGTTGCAGGATGCGGGCTACACGTGGAAGGGCTACATGGAAAGCATGGGTGCCAACCCGGCACGCGAAGCCTCGACGTGCGGACATGTAGCCATCGGCGCAGTGGACCACACCAATTCGGCAACCGCCACCGACCAGTATGCGGACAAACACGATCCGTTCGTGTATTTCCATTCCATCATCGACGACCAGGCCCATTGCGCCGCGCACGTCGTGAACCTCGACAAGCTTCCGGCGGATCTGCAATCCCTCGCGACCACGCCGAACTTTTCCTTCATCACCCCCGATCTCTGTCACGACGGTCACGACGCGCCGTGCAAGAACGGCGAACCGGGCGGATTGATTTCGGCCGACAAATTCCTGCGCGAATGGGTGCCGCAGATCCTTGCGTCGCCCGCGTTCAAGCAGGACGGCCTGCTCATCGTCACGTTCGATGAAGGAACGGACGCCGCGGCATGCTGCGGCGAAACCAAACCCGCGGGCGCGCCGCAACCCGGCAAGTTCGGTCCCGGCGGCGGGCGCATCGGCGCGGTGGTGGTTTCGCCATTCGTGAAAGCCGGCAGCGTGTCGAACGTGCCGTACAACCATTACAGCCTGCTGCGCAGCATCGAAGACTGGTTCGGCCTGCCGCACCTCGGCTATGCCGACCAGCACGGCCTGAGCGCGTTCGGCGCCGACGTGTTCAACGTCGAGCCGCCGCGCTCGAAGCCCTGACACGGATCAACCCGGATGAAAACCTGATTTGATCCGCATCCATCCGTATCGAAATCCTTGATCGATGCCCAAACCCTCCGACCATGGCGACGTCACCATGAAAATCCATTCCGTGCTGGCTGCAATCGCGGCAACCCTTCTGGCCGCTGCAGCGGTACCGTCGCGAGCCGCCGCGCCGGCCTCGAAATCGGCGCCGACGATGCAACAGGTGCTGGATGCATCCAGACCGTCCGACTGGCGCCCGCTCAATCCCGACGACACGCTGTACATGGATTTGCCGGAAGGGCGGGTGGTGATCGAGCTTGCTTCGGCCTATGCGCCGCTGCACGCCGAGAACATCCGCACGCTGGCGCACCAACACTATTGGGACGCACTCGCGATCCTGCGCGTGCAGGACGGCTTCGTGACGCAGTGGGGCGACCCCGCAGCCGAAGCCGAACATCCCGCGCACCCGCCGCGTTCGCTCGGCAAGGCCAAGTCCACCATCGTGGCGGAATTCGAACGCAACGTTGCACCGGGGGTGCCCTTCACCCGATTGCCCGACGGCGACGTGTACGCGCCGGAAGTGGGATTCAGCAATGGATTTCCGGTCGCACGCGATTCGAAAACGGGCAAGACCTGGCTGGTGCACTGCTACGGCATGGTCGGAGCCGGTCGCGACAACACGCCCGACTCGGGCCCCGGCACCGAGCTCTACGCCGTGATCGGACAGGCACCGCGCCAGCTCGACCGCAACATTGCGTTGATCGGCCGCGTGGTACAGGGCATGCAATATCTGTCGGACCTGCCGCGCGGCAACGGGCCGATGGGCTTCTACAAGAATCCCGCGCACCAGACCAAGATCCTGCGCGTGCGCCTGGCTTCGGAGCTGCCGCCTGCCGAACGCATGCACCTCGAAGTGCTGCGCACCGACACGCCAACGTTCACCGCGCTGGTGGAATCACGCCGCAATCGCAGCGACGCGTGGTATCTCTACAAGGTCGGCAAGATCGACATCTGCAACGTGCCGTTGCCGGTACGCGAGACGCCGTAGTCGTCGACGGGAGCCGCCGAAGCGGCCACCGTCAATAAGTCAACGTCAGGCTCAAAACGTCACGGCCCCCTGCAGCATCGCGCTGCCGGCGCGCTCTTGCTGGTCCTGTTCGCGCATGTAGCCAAACCGCAGCCCGAAGTTGGAGGTCGGCCACAACGACAGCCCGGCACGCAGGATCGTGGTGTTCCGCGACAAGCCGATGCCTGCCATGGGCAGCCAATCGTTGAAACCCGTGAAGCTCGCGTTGAACACATCGCCGTGTTGATGCAGCGTGTGCTGCCAGCCAGCGCTGCCATCGAATGCCATCTGCATGCCGTTGGCCAGTCGCCATCCGCGTTCGGCACGAACACCCAGGCCGGTCTGCAAACGACCGACCGTGCGGCCTTGGGCCTTGAGGCCGTAGCCCAAACCGCCCTGCTCGGCGAAGCCGCCCAGGTCAAGGCTCTGGTAACGCACGTCCGCAAACGGCACCACGCGGGTGCCGCCGATCTGGAACATTCGGCCGCCTTCCAGGGCACCCGCAATGTAACGCCCGGTGGAGGCGTTGCCCACCGGCGCCATCAGCGCGCCCAGTTGCAGCAGGCGCTGCATGTCTTCGCGGTACCAGCCGTTCGCGACCTGCGCGCTGGCATACCACGGCCCGTTCACCACGCCACCGTACAGCGCGAGGGTGTTCATCCAGGTGCGGTCGTGATCCCAGCTTGCATCGAGCTGGCCGAAGCCACTGTTCTGGCCGGCCGCGACACCCAACCATCCGTGGGTGCCGATGCGCAGGTCGACACCGGCCATGCCGCCGCCACTGCGAAAACTCGCGCCGGCATAACCACTGCGTTGCAGGTTGCCTTCCCAGCCGAGATTGTCGTACCAGACGCCCGACTTCGCCCGGCCGCTGGCAAGATCATCGAAGTGCTCGGACAACACATGATTGCCGGCATCGATGCCGCTCAACAACATCGCGGCACTGGCGGTGTGCAGCTGACCGGAAAGGCTCTGCAGCGTGGCTTGCGCCGCCGCAGGCGTGGCGCTGTGCTGGATCGCACCGGCACCCTGCAACACGTTCGACGCAGGCGTGCCGCCCGATGCCATCGTGGCGTCGATCGCCTCGAAGCCGGTTTGCACGCGTCGCGCCGCCGAGGCCGATGCCGGATCGACGATACCCATCGCCGCCGCGGCCACCGTGATGTTGAGCCCGGTGGTGTCCAGATACACCTCGTTCGCGCCGTAACCGATCGTCGTGGACGTGAACACCACGCCCGTGTCCTTGACCAGGTTCGAGAAGGTGCCGGTCACGCCACCGGCGGCGGTGAGCACCTGGGTATGCGTGTTGGCGACATACCCGCTGTCGGCACCCGTCACTTCCAATGTGCCGCCGTTGAGCGTCGCCGTGCCGGTCACCGCAAGCTTGCTGCCCAGGCTCACTGCCAGCGTGCCTGTCGAGGCCTGCGTGTAGTTGCCACCTACAGTGGTGTCGCCGCCGTGGACTGCGACCTTGCCTGCACTGGAAAGACCGCCCGCGACACCCGCCACCGCGTCCAACGTACCGCCACTGACCGTGACATTCCCTGGCAGCGCCCGGGTCGATTGCAAGACGCCCCCATCCACCGTGGTGCCGCCGGCATAGGAATTGTTCCCGGTCAACACCAGCGTCCCTGCCCCCGCCAATTCCAGCCCGCCCGGCCCGGAAATGTCGTTCGAGAAGGTGGCGGTCGTGCCTGCAGGTACGGTGGCCTTGAAAGGACCGAACTGCGGAAACGCGAACTGTGCCGGGCCGTGAACAGCCTTGGCGGCATTGACCATGCCCCAGCCATAGGTCGGATTCGGGGTTGTGTGACTGCCGTCGTCGTACGGGGTTGCCGTGGTGAGGATGGTGTCGCTGACATTCGCAGCAGTCATCCACGGGAAAGCCTGCAATACCTGGGCAGCGACGCCGCTGACTATGGCAGCCGACGCCGACGAACCGTGGGCGGAGCCGCTCGGGAATATGCCGGCGGCGGGAAATTGCACTTCGCCCGATGCGGCGAGACACCAGTCCTTGGCAATGCCACAGGAATTGGACGGTGCATCCGAACCACTGTAAAGCCCGGCGGGATTGCCGTTGCTGTCAATCGCCATGCTGACGACCGCGAGCCACGAGGGCTGGAAACTCGGAATCCAGTGCGGCAGGCCAGCCTGGACCCAGGGTTGTGATGCACCAGTGCTGCCGGCCGCCCACACCAGCAGGATGCCGGCGTCGATCGCGGGCTGGTAAACCGTCGTGGTAGCGGCGACGTTGGGCGGATCGTCGAGCGCATTCCCGGAACCGAACGAGCCGTTGACGATCCGGACGTCCTGGGCGGCGAAGTCGCTGAAATTGGTGCTGGTGATCGAACAATTCAATCCGACATCGCAGGCCTGTTCGAAATACAGGCTCGCGTCCGGCGCCACACCACCCGGGAAAGTCTTGTTGCCGTCCGCCGGCAAGATGCCGGCCGCCGATCCGCCCAGGATGTCTGCGACGACGGTGCCGTGCCCCGACACGTCGTTGGGCGATTGGGATCCACCCGCCAAATAACTCTTGAACGATGCAATCCGCCCATCCATCGGCGGCGTCGTCGGATCGACGCCGGAATCGAGAATCCCGACCCTGATGCCCTGCCCCGTGAAACCTTCGTCTTGCGCAGTGAGCACACCGGTCGGGATGAGATGGTTGTATGCAGGGTCATACGCCCCCGATGGCGGCGGAGGTGGAGGCGGTGGAGGCGGCGGCGGTGGCGGACTCGGCGGCGGCGAGGTGGGACGAACCATGCTGTCGCCACCGCCTCCGCCTCCGCCGCAGGCGGTCAGGTAAATGGGAGCGGTCGCGATGATTGCCGCAGCGACGGCCAAGACGATTGCGCGTTTACGGCTGTGGTTCACGTGCCACCCCCTGTTGTTGTGGTATTTCCTATTTTCACCATGCAGGCGTCCGGTTCTCAACCGGCCGGCACAACCTGCAAATCCATGCCCGAATCGAACAATGTACGTGTCGCCTGAACGATAGCGTACCCCGAGCCTTAGTGAAGGCAGTGTCAAGCCGTCGATTCCGACATTGCGACGTGGACGTTATCCACGACAGCGATGGCTTCTTCCGCGCAAAGAGGTAACGGCCTTTGGTTCAGAACGTCACGGCCCCCTGCAGCATCGCGCTGCCGGCGCGCTCTTGCTGGTCCTGTTCGCGCATGTAGCCAAACCGCAGCCCGAAGTTGGAGGTCGGCCACAACGACAGCCCGGCACGCAGGATCGTGGTGTTCCGCGACAAGCCGATGCCTGCCATGGGCAGCCAATCGTTGAAACCCGTGAAGCTCGCGTTGAACACATCGCCGTGTTGATGCAGCGTGTGCTGCCAGCCAGCGCTGCCATCGAATGCCATCTGCATGCCGTTGGCCAGTCGCCATCCGCGTTCGGCACGAACACCCAGGCCGGTCTGCAAACGACCGACCGTGCGGCCTTGGGCCTTGAGGCCGTAGCCCAAACCGCCCTGCTCGGCGAAGCCGCCCAGGTCAAGGCTCTGGTAACGCACGTCCGCAAACGGCACCACGCGGGTGCCGCCGATCTGGAACATTCGGCCGCCTTCCAGGGCACCCGCAATGTAACGCCCGGTGGAGGCGTTGCCCACCGGCGCCATCAGCGCGCCCAGTTGCAGCAGGCGCTGCATGTCTTCGCGGTACCAGCCGTTCGCGACCTGCGCGCTGGCATACCACGGCCCGTTCACCACGCCACCGTACAGCGCGAGGGTGTTCATCCAGGTGCGGTCGTGATCCCAGCTTGCATCGAGCTGGCCGAAGCCACTGTTCTGGCCGGCCGCGACACCCAACCATCCGTGGGTGCCGATGCGCAGGTCGACACCGGCCATGCCGCCGCCACTGCGAAAACTCGCGCCGGCATAACCACTGCGTTGCAGGTTGCCTTCCCAGCCGAGATTGTCGTACCAGACGCCCGACTTCGCCCGGCCGCTGGCAAGATCATCGAAGTGCTCGGACAACACATGATTGCCGGCATCGATGCCGCTCAACAACATCGCGGCACTGGCGGTGTGCAGCTGACCGGAAAGGCTCTGCAGCGTGGCTTGCGCCGCCGCAGGCGTGGCGCTGTGCTGGATCGCACCGGCACCCTGCAACACGTTCGACGCAGGCGTGCCGCCCGATGCCATCGTGGCGTCGATCGCCTCGAAGCCGGTTTGCACGCGTCGCGCCGCCGAGGCCGATGCCGGATCGACGATACCCATCGCCGCCGCGGCCGCGGTGACGTTGGTCTGCGTCAGGTTCACGTTGACCTGCGTGGGCGTGTACGCCAGCGTTCCGGTGTAAAACACACCGGGAGCAAAAGTGAGATTGGCGAACGTACCCGTCACCAATCCTGCGGTGATCAGGTTCTCAGTGGAATTGACGATGTAGCCAGCCGGAGCGGGCAATATCTTCATCGTGCCCGCGATACTCGCCGTACCACCCACCTTTAACGGATTGCCTAAGGCGACCGCCGTCGTGCTGCCCGCGAAATTCTCGAAATCCCCGGCGATGGTAAGAACTTGCCCAGCCTGCGTTCCTTGACTGATGATGGTACCGCCATTGCTTACGCCTCCTTCGATGGTTCCCGTACCGTTGAGCGTACCGTTGGCGTTGGTTTCAACGGTCCAAGACATCGAAACCGATGGACCATTCCCCACCGAGCCATCGACAGTCAACGTGCCGGCAGAAACTACGATTTTGTCCCGATAAGCATTATTACTGGGCAGAACCAACGCGCCCCCACCGATTTTGAGCAGTACACCACTGCCGATTATCGGGTGCGCGACCGTCAGCATCGTGCCAGCATCGGTTTGTATGTCACTGCCAGAACTAAGAAACTTCAGCGTGTGTGCAAGCGTAAACGATGCAGTTGTTTCTAATGTACCCAGATTAAAATTGACATCACCACTGGTCGCACCAAGATTCGCGTCACTCGAAACCGCCAGAGTGCTGTTGATGCCTATGTTGACCCCTCCGGTAAAGGTGTTGGAACCTGCCAGCGTCAACGTACCGAAACCATCCTGCGTCACCGAGCCAATTCCAGAAATCATTCCACCGAAAGTCACCGCACCGCTCTGGTTGAACACCAGCGAGCCGTCGTCCACCACGTCGCCCGAAATCGAACCGCTGGTGCCACCATTCCCCAACTGCAGCACCCCCGCATTGATTGTGGTGTCACCGCGATAGCTGTTTTTTCCAGTCAGAACTAGCGTGCCTGGGCCTGTCTTGATCAGGCTGTCGGAGGCGCCTCCTACAATTCCATTTGCAACGGTCAGGGTTGCTCCGAAATCAACCCGCACCGTCGACGGCAACGGATTCGGTGCGGAAAGCAAAACAAGCGGGTGTGTGAGCGTAAACGATGTAGTGGCTTCCAACGTTCCTCCTTCCAGAGTCACTGCACCATCGGGCGCTCCCAGATTGGCGTCGCTCGATACGGCGAGCGTGCTGCCGCCCGCATCGCCAATCACGAACACTCCTCCAGTAAAGGTGTTGGCGCCGGTCAGCGTCAAGGTGCCCGTACCCTCCTTATCAAGGCCGCCATTCCCGGAAATCACGCCTTCGTAGGTCTGACTGGCATTGTCAAAGAAGAATGACAATGATCCATTGTTCAATATGTCGCCCGCGATCGATCCCGTGTAGATGGCTCCCAATTGCAGTTGCGCATCTTGATCGACCGTGGTGAGGCCGGTGTAGGTATTCGCGCCGACCAGTGTCAGGAAGCCGCTCGAAACCGTAAGGCCGCCCGAACCACTGATGACGCCCCCGAACGACGAGTAGCCATTGACCGTCAGATTCTTGTTCCCCAGCACAATCGATCCGCTTCCCCAGAAATTCCTTATCGCGGCTCCATTGGTCGTGCCGGAGATATCCAATGTACCGTTGTCATCGATTCCAACGCTGTAAGCACTGTTGGAGCTCGCGATGCTGCCATTGCCGATCAACGACAACGTGCCGCTTTTGATTTCCGTCGTGCCGCCAAGACCGTTCAAACCCGTCAGCACCAGCGTGCCTGCCCCCGTCTTTACCAGACCATCGCCGCCGAACAGGGCGTTGTTGATGACGGCCTCGTATCCGGCGCCGCCCGAGCCGCCGTCGCCCACCTCGATGAGAGGCGCGTCGCCGTCGCTGCCAACCAGATTCAATGCGCCACCACTCAACGTGTAACCATCGACCGCAAACTGCATTCCGGTGACGCTGATGGCGCCAGCGCTGTTGTCCACGGTCACTGTGCCGGGCGCGCCCTGAAAAATGGCATTGCCCGGTTGCGGCGACATCGCTGCACGAGCGTCGCCGTTGGCATCGGTCCAGGTTGCGGAAGTAAGCGACCAGGTACCACTGCCGCCGGGTGCGCTGGCCGAAAGCGGCGCCCAGATATTCCTTACAGGCCGCGGAACCGGTGGATGGTCAGGACGAAGATCGGGCTTGGGTGGCGACGACGCTGCAGCGGAAGCCGCGTGGGCGAACGATGCGACTACGCCGTTCGGGATGGGTGAAATGGAGGATCGCGTGCTATCCAGTACCGGAACGTTGGCCGAAATCAGCGGTGAGCCACTCAACAGGTCATGCGGCGGCGCCGACTCATTGTCGAGACACAAATCCGTAGCGGTAGATGGCAGTCCTGCGGCGAAGGCGGCGAGGGTGCACAACGTGGCGTCGGTGGCGTGAATCTCCGAAATGGCGAACCGGGTTTCATCGCCACCACGATTGACGGTCGCAGCGGGCGCCCAGATGTTCAATCCGTCAAGCGGTGGCGCAACTGCATTGTCAAGGCGCGAAAGCGGTATGGCGTCCGACGGCGCCGCCGCCAAAATCTCAGGTGCGTACACCGCTAGGGCGACAGCGACGGCCAACGCGAGCGAGCGTTTGCGACTCTGATGCATACACGACCCCCTGGGCAATTTTTCGTCCTTGCGATTCGGCCATCCGGCGCAAACAAATCGCAGTCGTCAATCGGCTTTCAAAAGTCACTCACCCTTGAATCAAGATCGGGGAA
>DAIUEL010000044.1:13306-15102 GCA_036845145.1 Rhodanobacteraceae bacterium
GCACGGCAATCAGTTGCACACTTGAAAATCCCCAGCCCACCCCGGCTCCGAGCATCATGCGTGCCGGATGATATTCTCGCCAATCCGCCGTTTCAATGAACTTCGAAGACACCAGATCGGGCCGGCGGTAGGCACCTATTCCCTTCCCACCGAACCCCGTTAACGCGATGGCGACACCGGCCATCAGAACATGTGCTTCTCGATCCCGAGGTGCGCCATGATCTTGCTGCCGATTTCCTCGATGGAGGTGTGGGTGGTGTTCAGGGAGGGGATGTTTTCGCGGCGGAAGATGCGGTCGGCGACCGCGAGTTCGTGGCCGCAGCGGTCGAGCTTGGCATAGGAGCTGCCGGGGCGCCGCGCCTCGCGCACCTGCGCGAGGCGGATCGGATCGATGGTCAACCCGTACAGGCGATTGCGGCAACCTTCCAGGCGCTTGGGCAGGCGGTCGCGCTCGAGATCCTCGTCGGTCAGCGGGTAGTTTGCCGCCCGGACGCCATAGTGCAACGCCATGTACAGGCAGGTCGGGGTTTTGCCGACCCGCGACACGCCCACCAGTACCACGTCCGCCTGGCTGTAATCGATGTCGATGCCGTCGTCATGCGCGAGCGCGTAATTGGTGGCGTCGATGCGCGCCTCGTATTGGTTGAAGTCGACCAGGCCGTGCGCGCGGTTGACCGCGCCGGAACGTCGCGCGCCGAGTTCCAGTTCCAGCGTGCCGATGAACGGCGCGAGCACGTCGATCACCAGCGCGCCGGATTCGGCGATGATCTCGCACAACTGCGGATCGACCACGGTGTTCACCACGATCGGACGCTCGTCGTGTTGCGCGTACACGGTCTTGATGCGCAACGCCGCCGCCCGCGCCTTGTCGGGTGTGTCCACGAACGCGATGCGGTGGCCGTCGAACTGCACGCCCTCGAACTGCGCAAGGATGGAATTGCCGATGGTCTCGGCGGTAATACCAGTGGAATCGGAAACGAAAAAAACCGTCCTGCGGCCATTGCCGTTCAAAGCCATCTCCTGACGCCAAGCATCGGCCGAGTGTATCCGCGCCGAACGCGTGGCGTGGCGCGGCTTGTGTCCGCTCCGGATGCCGGCGAAAATAGATTGTTTACGGGCCATCCGCCCGCCCATGGAGATCGTCGTGACCGAACTTGTCCTGTGGCTGGACCAATTGCGCATGACCGACCTTGCCAAGGTCGGTGGCAAGAACGCTTCGCTGGGCGAAATGATCGGCAATCTCGCCAAGCTCGGCGTGTCGGTGCCGGGCGGGTTCGCCACCACGGCCGAAGCGTTCCGCGAGTATCTGGAAAAGAGTGGTCTCGCCGACAGGATCCAGAAGCGGCTCGCGACGTTGAACGTCGAGGATGTCACCGCATTGGCCGCGGCCGGAAAGGAAATCCGCGGCTGGATCGTCGATACCAAGTTGCCTGACGAACTCGAACAAGCCATCCGCGATGCCTACGCGAAACTTTGCAAGGACGCGGGCGGCGACAGCATTCCCGTCGCCGTGCGTTCGTCCGCGACCGCGGAAGACTTGCCGGATGCATCATTCGCCGGCCAGCAGGAAACCTTCCTGAACGTCACCGGCATCGAAGACGTGCTGCACAAGGTGAAAGAGGTTTTCGCTTCGCTCTACAACGACCGCGCGATCGCCTATCGGGTCCACCAGGGTTTCAAACACGAAGAGGTATTCCTCTCGGCCGGTGTGCAGTTGATGGTGCGTTCCGACATCGGCGCATCGGGCGTGCTGTTCACGCTCGACACCGAATCCGGTTTCCGCGGCGTGGTGTTCG
>DAIUEL010000045.1:0-10253 GCA_036845145.1 Rhodanobacteraceae bacterium
TCTGCGAACACTACGCCAGCGCCTTCACGTTCCTGATGCGCGCCGCGGGCATTCCGGCGCGCGTCGTGATCGGGTATCAGGGCGGCTACTGGAACGACTTCGCGCATTACCTGCTGGTCCGCCAGTCCGACGCGCACGCGTGGTCGGAAGTCTGGCTGGCCGGGCGCGGCTGGGTGCGCGTCGATCCCACTGCGGCGGTCAGCCGCGTGATCCTCGCGAGCACCGGCGGCGCAGCCGACGACGTGGCCGGCGCCGGAAGCAATGGATGGATGCCGTGGCGCAACCGGCTGGACGTGATCAATCGCTGGTGGGGACAAACCGTCGTCGGCTTCGATGCGCTGTCGCAAGCGCACCTGTTGCGCCCGTTCGGCATCGAGCATGCCACCGCCCAGATGCTGGGTGTGGCGCTGGCCATTGCGGTGTTCGTGGCACTGGGTATCGGCGCGTTGCTGGCGACATTGCGTCCGCGCGCGAAACGGCGCGATGCCTTGACCGTCGCGCAATTGCGCCTGCAACATCGGCTGGCGCGTTGCGGCATCGCGCGCGGCCACGCGGAAGGTCCGCGCGATTTCTATGCGCGTTCGGCCGCTGCAATGCCCGAGGCGTCGGCTGACCTGGGCGAGCTCGCTACCGAATACCTGTGCCTGCGTTATGCCTTTCCCGAACCGCCGCCTGAACGAATCCGGGAATTCGTGCGGCGCGTGCGTCATTTCCGGCCGCGCCGTGTGGTCAAATAGTTGAAGCGGTCCATCTCGGAGGCATGTCATGTCACGTCGCGTCCTGTTTCTTTCCATTGTCGGCGCGCTGGTTTTGGGCGGTTGCGCCACCATCCCGCAACCGCTTGCCGGCGACTACGCACCGGTGACGCTGGATGCCGCCCGCAGCGGCACCGCCAATGCGACGCAAGTGCGCTGGGGCGGCGAAATCGTCGAAACCCAACCGCAGGAGCAGCAAACCTGTTTCTTCGTGCTGGCCGAATCCCTCGATTCGCAGGCACGGCCGAAGGCCGGCGAGGAGAGCCTCGGCCGCTTCGTCGCGTGCAAGCAGGGTTTCTACGATCCGGAAGTGTTCGCCAAGGGTCGCGAAATCACCGTGACCGGCACGCTGAATGGCACGGTCCAGCACAAGATCGGCCAGTTCGATTACACCTATCCGAGGGTCGAAGCCAGCAACATATACCTGTGGAAACCACGTCCCGCATATACGGCGACACCCTACCCCTACGGACCGTGGGGTCCATGGGGCGGGTTCTGCGATCCGTTTTGGTCGCCTTGGGGCTGCGGCTGGGGTGGACCGGCGTTTTTCCCGTCGCGTGTGATCGTGGTGCCGCGTCGTCCGCCGCCACCCCCGCCGAAGAAAGGCTGACGGATTGTTTGTCAATACGACGTCCGCACACGCGGGCGTCGTCATATCGAATCGCCGCGTCAGGACATGCGTTCGGGCATCTTCCTGCCCGCCAGCAGATGCACGTGCAGGTAGAACACGGTTTGTCCGCCGCCGGCATTGCAGTTGATCACGCAGCGATAGCCGTCTTCGGCAAAGCCTTCGCGCTTGGCGTACTCCGACGCCGCCAGCAACAACTTGCCGATCAATGGCGCCTCGGCTTCGCCGCAGTCGTTCAAGGTCGGCAGCGATTTGTTCTTGGGGATGAACAACACGTGCACCGGCGCCTGCGGATGGATGTCGCGAAAGGCGAGGATGTCGTCGTCCTCGTACACCACGTCGGCGGGAATCTCGCGGCGGATGATCTTGTCGAAAATGGTATCGCTCACGCGTGCTCTCCTTTCTCCATCCGCAGCGACATGCCCTGCGATTCGGGCGCGACCAACTTGAAACCGAACTTCTCGTACAGAAGATGCGCAGGGCCATCCGCAATCAGGCCCACCTGGGTGTATGGAAATGCACGCGCGTGCACCTGCTCCATCAGCGCCTGCATGATGCGCCGGCCCAAGCCACGCCGCTGCCAGGCCGGCGTCACCGCGATGTCGACCACGAACAGGAACAGGCCGCCGTCGCCGACCACGCGTCCCATGCCGATCAGTTCGGCGCCGGTGCGCACGCACACTGCACACCAGCTCCTGGCCAAGCCTTCCCGCGCGCCTTCGGCACTCATCGCGCTCAAACCTGCCGCGACACGCAAGGCCAGATATTCCTCCACGGCGGGAACCCGCAGTTGCAACTCGGGTTCTGCATGGGTGTCCATCATTTACTCCATCGTCAGCCGGCTGCCGAACGCATGCGCCAACGTGCCGCGATCGACGTATTCGAGTTCACCACCCAGCGGCACGCCGTGCGCGAGTCGCGTCGCGCGCACGCCGGCCGCGCGCGCGAGTTGTCCCAGCCAGTGCGCGGTGGCCTCACCTTCCACGGTTGGGTTGGTCGCGATCACCAGTTCGCGTACTTCGCCATTGCCGAGCTTGCGCGTCAGCAAATCGCTGCCCAGCTCGTGCGGCCCCAGTCCGTCGAGCGGCGAGAGCCGCCCCATCAACACGAAGTAGCGGCCCCGATAGCCGGTGGCCTGCTCGATCGCGAGGAGATCGGCGGGCGTCTCGACCACACACAACAGCGCGGCATCGCGCGAGGCGCTCGCGCAAATCGCGCATTCATCCGACTCGCTGAAATTGCGGCACGACTTGCAGTGTCCGATGCGCTGCATCGCCTGCTGCAGCGATGCCGCCAGACGCACGCCGCCCTCGCGGTCACGTTCCAGCAAATGGAAGGCCATCCGCTGCGCGCTCCTGGCACCAACGCCGGGCAGGCAGCGCAGCGCCTCGATCAGATCGGCAAGAAGATTGGATTCGGACATTGTTGAAACAATTTTCAGGACCATTCGTCATTCCCGGGGCCGTCCGCGGCTTCATTGCAGACGGCTCCGGTGTGACCGCGAGCGGTATTTGCGGCATCAAGAGGATCGATCTGCGAATCGTCGCCCGCTTCAGAACGGCAGTTTGAAACCAGGCGGAAGATTCATCCCGGAGCCAACGCTGCCGAGTTTCTGCTGGCTGGCCTCCGCGACCTTGTTGACCGCGTCGTTGACCGCGGCCGCAACCATGTCCTCGGCCATCTCCGGGTCGTCCGCCATCAGCTTGCGGTCGATACGCACACGGCGCACTTCGTGGCGACCGGTCATCGCCACCTCGACCATGCCGCCACCGGCGCTGCCGGTGACTTCGAGCTTCGCGATTTCCTCCTGCGCACGCTTCAGGTTCTCCTGCATCTGCTGCGCCTGCTGCATCAATTGTCCCAGTTGTCCTTTCATGCCTGTCTGCCTGCGGGTCGAATGCTCTCGGGGATGATCTGCGCGCCGAACTGGCGTTGCATGTCCTGTATGATCGGATCGTCTGCCAACCCGCGTTCAGCCGCGGCTTGTTCGTCGGAACGCGCCTTGGCCGCGCGCGTGGCCGGCGTTTCGGCAACCGCTTCGTGGACGATGCGCACGCGCAGTTTGCGGTCGATTGCTGCACCGAGCCTGTCCTGCAATTGCCGGTTGGCCGAATCGGTGCAAAAAATCTTGTGTTCGGGCGTCACCGCCAAGGTCAGGACATCGCCCTCCAGGGACTTCGGGATCGCGTGCCGCGCGAGCAGGCCGGCGGGGCCGCCCAATGCCGCCTGCTCGATCCAGCGCTCCCAATCGGCAATGCCTTCGATGCGCGGCGCCGGCGCTTGCGAAGCGGCAGACTGCGGCGCATCGGCAACGGCATGCTCACTCCGCACCGCAGCCGCGGGCGGCTTCGAAGCCGCCGCCTCGGAACGCGCAGCCGGGGCGCGTTCGCGCGCAGCAGGCGTCGCGCGCTGTCCCTGTACGGGCGGGTCGGAGGCACCACCACGGAACGCCAGCATGCGCAGCAAGGTCATCTCGAACCCGGAACGGACGTCCGGCGCCAGCGGCAGATCGCGGCGGCCCTGCAGCGCGAACTGGTACCACACCTGCACGTCTTCGGGATCGACTTCGCCCGCGAGCGCGTCCAGCACTTCGCGTTCGGCTTCGTCGCCTGCAAAGCCCGGCACCAGTTGCCGCACCTGGATCCGATGCAGCGCGGTCGCGAGTTGCTCCAGCACCACTGCGAAATCGGGCGACAAACCGGCGACGCGATCGGCCTCGTCCATCAGCGCCTTGCCGTCGCCGCCCGCCAGCGCGCGCAACAGTGCGCCCACGTCGTTGTCGGCGATCGTGCCCAGCATCGCCCGCACGTCGTCCGCACGCAGCACGCCGCCGCCATGCGCGATGGCCTGGTCGAGCAATGACAAGCCGTCGCGCAGGGAACCATCCGCACCGCGCGCGAGCGCCTCGATCGCGCCCTCGTCGAAGCCGACGTTTTCCTGGCCCAGGATCATCCGCATCTGCCCGGCGATCTGTTCCGGGAGCAGGCGTTTCAGGCCGAACTTCAGGCAACGCGACAGCACCGTCACCGGCAGCTTCTGCGGATCGGTGGTCGCGAGCAGGAACTTCACGTGTTCCGGTGGCTCTTCCAGTGTCTTCAACAGCGCGTTGAAGGCACTCTTGGAGAGCATGTGCACCTCGTCCACCAGATACACCTTGTAGCGCCCCTGCGCGGGCGCGTACTGCGCGTTCTCGATCACCTCGCGCACGTCGTCCACGCCGGTGTTGCTGGCCGCATCGATTTCGATCAGGTCCACGAACCGACCGGCGTCGACCGCCTTGCAGATCGCGCATTCGCCGCACGGATGCGCGGACATGCCCTTCTCGCAGTTCAGCGACTTGGCGAAGATGCGCGCGATGGTGGTCTTGCCCACGCCGCGCGTGCCGGTGAACAGATACGCGTGGTGCACGCGCCCGGAATCCAGTGCATGGCTCAGCGCCTTGACCACATGCTCCTGCCCGACCAGTTCATCGAACTGCTTCGGGCGCCATTTGCGGGCGAGAACCTGATAGCTCATGGGCACAACCTTGGGGCGAAAACGCATTGTGCCAAGTAAGCGCGACAAGACCAAGGCCGCAAAATGGCGGCGGCCCCGTCAGCGGATCTCCGGCGCACGAGTCAACCGATACCGTTGCTTCCTTCCGGATCTGGCGGAGTTTTCGATCTATCGTCGCGGAGGCACCAACGGGGCCACCATGAACTTTGAAACTGGCGGAGAGGGCGGGATATGTTCGCATCGTCCCTGATGCTCACCCCTCGCTACGCTCGGGGCCGACCTTCGGTCGTCCGAATTCGCTCCCGGCGAATTCGTCGAACCCTGCGGGTTCTCACCCGCCCTTGCACCTCACGATTTTTCCTGAAAACTGGCGGAGAGGGCGGGATTCGAACCCGCGAAGCGGGGTTTAGCCGCTTACACACTTTCCAGGCGTGCTCCTTCGACCGCTCGGACACCTCTCCGAGAAAAGTGAACGAGGCAGGATACCGGCGTCGCTGCCATCGGGCAATCATTTCGGCGCGGAATCGGGGTGCAGCCACTCCGATACACCCTCGACGTAGTGCTCGCGCTTCCAGATCGGCACGCGAGCCTTGACTTCGTCGATCACGTAGCGGCACGCCTCGAACGCCGCCGCGCGGTGGCCGGCCGACACACCGGCCCAGACCGCGACGTCGCCCAGCGCGAGGTCGCCCACCCGATGCACGCATGAAATGCGCTCGACTTCGAACCGACTGTGTGCTTCCTCGACGATCCGCCTTCCCTCGACCTCTGCCAATTCGACGTAGGCCTGGTACGAAAGCCCGTTCACCGCGCGTCCTTCGTTGTAGTTGCGCACGCGGCCTTCGAAACAGACCACCGCGCCCGCACCGTCCGCGCCCAGTCCATGCTGCAAGCGGACGACATCGATGGGCGCCTCGCTGATCGCGAACATGTCAGCCTCCGGAAACCGGCGGCAGGAATACGACTTCGTCATTGTCGGCGAGTCGATGGTTCCAGTCGGTGAAGGCGCCGTTGACCGCCACGCGCAGGCGGTCCGGCGTGAACGTGAACCCGTGCCGCGCTGCCAGTTCGGCATAGAGTGCCCTTGCGTCGCGCGCGTCGCTCGTGATTTGCTCCTCGGCGCGACCCGCCGCATCGCACAGGGAAGCGAAATACAGCAGCCGGTAGTTCATCGTGCCCTCGACTGCTTGCGCGACGCGGCTTTCCCGGCCTTCACTTCGCGCTTGCCGCCGGATTTCTCCAGCAGCCGTACGCGCTCGATCACGATTTCGTGCGACAGCGCCTTGCACATGTCGTAGACCGTGAGGGCCGCGACGCTTGCGCCCGTCAGCGCTTCCATCTCGACGCCGGTCTTGTGCGTGATCGCAACTTCGCAACGGATGGCAAGCTCGGTGTCCGACACGAAAGCCGCTTCGACCCCGCAGCGTTCGATCGCGAGTGGATGGCAGAACGGAATCAGTTCGTGGGTACGCTTGGCCGCCATGGTGCCGGCCACGATCGCGGTGTCGATCACCGGCCCCTTCCGGCTGCGCATCCCGCCGTCGCGCAAGACGTCTGCAACGCCCTTCGGGAAGCGCAGCACGGCTTCGGCAACGGCGGTTCGCGCGGTCACGGCTTTTGCGCCGACATCCACCATCCGCGGGCGATTGGATGCGTCGAGATGGGAGAGTTGTCGTTTGGCAGCCATGTATGTATCACTTGTTGGTGGATCGGCGATCCGATATTGGCCAACGCGCGCCCTCACCCTCCGATCGCGAACATTTCCACGTGCTCCAGCACGCCCGCCGCGCGCAGCTCCGCGCGACGTTCACTGTAACGGTCGCCGCGATGGCTCCAGATGCCGGCGATGGTAGCGCGCAGCGCCCCGTCCGATTCGCCCGCGCGCAGCAGCGCACGAAGATCCTGGCCGGCGCGGGCGAACAGGCAGGTGTACAGCTTGCCGTCGGCCGACAGCCGGGCGCGCGTGCAGCCGCCGCAGAACGGCTCGGTAACCGAATTGATGAAACCCACCTCGCCCGCGCCGTCGCGGAAACGCCAGCGCCGTGAGGTGGAAGCCGCATTACGCGGCAACGGTTCCAGCGGCCAACGCGCATTGATGCGACGCACGAGTTCGGCACCCGGCACCACCCGATCGCCGCGCCAGCCATTGACCGTCCCGACGTCCATGTATTCGATGAAGCGCGGCACGTGCCCGGTGCCGCGGAAGCGCGCGACCAGGTCCAGCACGCCGTCGTCGTTGACGCCGCGCATCACCACGCAATTGATCTTCAACCGCGCGAACCCCGCCGCTTCCGCCGCAGCGATCGCGGCTTCGACCTGGGCCAGTTCACCGCGGCCGCCGGACATGCGCCGGAACACCTCGGCGTCGACACTGTCCATGCTGAGCGTGAGCCGCCGCAAACCTGCCTCCCGCAATGCTTTGGCGCAACGCGGCAACAGCGCGCCATTGGTGGTGAGGGCCAGATCCTCGACGCCTTCGATCGCGGCGAGGCGCGCGACCAGCAGGGGCAAGTCGCGACGCAGCAGCGGCTCGCCACCGGTCAGGCGCAGCTTGCGCACGCCCAGCGAGACGAACACGCGGGCGATCCGTTCGATTTCATCGAAGTCGAGCCGTTCGCGGGCCCGCAGGAACGCATGGCTGGCCGGATATGCTTCTTCCGGCATGCAATACGGGCAACGGAAATTGCAGCGATCGATCACCGAAATGCGCAGGTCCGCCAACGCACGACCGAGCGCGTCCGGCGGTGCTGCCGAAGCCTGCAATGCGCGTGGCATTTCCGGTTTCATCATCCGGCGTCCGCACGCACCGGATGCGGCGCGTGCAACGGGTAGCGGCCGTCCGGCTCGGCAACCTTGAAGCCGCGTTGGCGCAGGGCCTGCGCGTCCGCTTCGCTGCCGTAGTGATAGAGCAGCAGTTGCCCGCGCAGGCCTTCGGGATATTCGCGCTCGATGTCGTCGACGCCGGTATGCGAAGGATTGCCGACCAGCGAGCAATCGTGCGCCACCAATGTGTGCGCATCGGCGACTGCCGTCAGCACCTCCGGAACCGGGCGGGTATCGCCGGTCCACGCGAAGCAACCGCGCAGCGCGACGCCGTATGAACTGCCCGGCACATGATGCCGCGTCGCGAACACATCGAACCACCAGCCGTCGAGCCAGAAGCCGCGCGAGAACGGAACCAGGCAAAAGCCCTCCCAGAAGTTCGCGCCGCCCTCGGCGATAGCACTCGGATAGTCTGCAACCCGCGCCTGCAGCACCGGCAACAGGTTCGCGTGCACGAATATCCGGGTCTTGCCACGTCGTGCGGGATCGAACCACGATTCGTGGAACAGCCGCTCCAGGCCCGCCACGTGATCCATGTGTCCGTGGGTGATGAACACCGCGGGCGGCAGCGTGTCGTAACAACGCAGGAAATGTTCCAGCGTGCCCGGTCCGCAATCGATCAACAGCATCGGCCTGCCGTCACGTTCCAGCACGGCCGCGGACGAGCCCAACGCCACGGCATTCGCCGCGCCGGTACCCAGCACGTGCAGGGACCAGACCGACGCATCGCGTTCCGGAGCGTTCGCCCGACCCGCCTTCCTGCTCATGCAACGCTCCCGAGAACCCGTTCGTAACCGCGCATCAGGGGCACCCAAATCTGGCGATCCAGCGCAGCTTCGTCATGGTCGCACGCGCCGACCTTCAACAGCGAACGCTTGAGCCGGGCAAGGTTCGCCAGCTTCCACGCAGTGCCGGTCACCCGGATCTCGCCTCGGTCGAAATCGATCAGCCAGAGTTGATTGCGATCGAGCAGGATGTTGTGCGCGTTCAGATCGGCATGATCCACGCCTTCCGCATGGAACCTCGCGACCAAGGCTCCGACCCGCTCGGCCAAGGCGGCGTCGAGCTGCTGGTCGCGCACCGCCTGCGTCAGCGTGGCAGCATCTTCGATTGCGCGGGTGATCAGGTCGGCCCGGTAATACGGGCCGCGCCGCTGGAAACGCGCTGCGATTGGACGCGGTACCGGCAAGCCTCGCAAGCGGAGTGCCGCAAGCAGACCGAATTCGGCGAACCCGCGGCTGCGCGCGCGTCCATTCCACAGATAGCGGTCGCCCATCAGCGGCGCCATCCAGCCGCCCCGGTGGTAGTGGCGCAGCACGCACGCGCCCACGGGTGTGTCCAGGAACGCGACCCCACCGCGCCCGCCGTCGACGGGCTGCATGCGTCCTCGCGCCTGCCACCACGAAGGATCGAACCAATCCGCGGTCGGCGCTTCCGGCAAATTTGCATCGAACACCATCGCGTCGCGGCCGGATGCGACAATGCGCGGGTCGACCGCGCGGCGTTCGGTGTCTGGCCGCCTCGAGTTGTTCACGCCCTCAAGTCTAGCAAGCCCGATGACCGAAGCCTTGCCATCGCTGTGCCTCTTGCGCATCTCCGCGCTCGGCGACGTGACGCACGTGGTGCCACTGGTGCGAACGCTGCAAACCGCGTGGCCATCAACGCGCCTGACCTGGATCATCGGCAAGCTGGAACGCAAACTGGTCGGCGACATCGCCGGCGTCGAATTCCTGACCTTCGACAAGAGCGCGGGCCGCGCGGGCTATCGGGCGGTTCGCCGTGAGCTGGCCGGGCGCCGCTTCGACGCGCTGCTGCACATGCAGGTGGCGCTGCGCAGCAATCTCCTGGGCTTCGCCGTGCACGCCGACCGCCGCATCGGCTATGACCGCGCGCGCAGCAAGGATCTGCACGGTCTGTTCGTGCGCGAACGCATTCCCGCGCGCACCGGCGAACACGTACTGGATGCGATCGGCAGTTTCGTCGAGCCGCTCGGTTTGAAGCAGACGCGGGTCCGCTGGGACATCCCGATCCCGGACGAAGCGCGGGAATGGGCTGCCGGGCAGTGGCCCGACGACGGGCAGCCGACGCTCGTCATCAGCGCCGCATCCAGCCACGCGTTGCGCAACTGGCGCGCGGAACGCTACGCCGCGGTCGCCGACCACGCGGCCCAGGCGTTGCGGATGCGCGTCGTACTGACCGGAGGGCCATCGCCGGCCGAACGCGCGCTCGGCGATGCAATCGCGTCACGCATGCGCACGGCACCGCTGGACCTGATCGGCAAGGACACCCTGAAACGCGCCTTGGCGCTGTATCAGCGGGCCGCGATCGTGCTGACTCCCGACTCGGGCCCCATGCACATGGCCAACGCGGTCGGCGCGCGCGTGCTGGGTTTGCACGCCGCCAGCAACCCTGCGCGTTCCGGTCCGTACTCGGATCGCCGCTGGTGCGTGAACCGCTATGACGATGCCGCGCGCAAGTTCCTGCACAGGCCGGCGGCGGAAATTCCCTGGGGCAGCAAGATCGAATATCCCGGCGTGATGGATCTGGTGACG
>DAIUEL010000045.1:10353-14945 GCA_036845145.1 Rhodanobacteraceae bacterium
CCCAACTTGAGGTTGATCGCGCGTTTGACCGCCGCGCGCTTGTCGTTGGTGTGATACACCGCCCGCGCCAGTTCGATGAAGCGTGCATCGAACGCCTGGTCGCGCTCCTTCAGGCGGATTTCGTCCTCGATTTCCCACAACGCCTCGTTGATGCGTTTCAGCTCGGCGCGTTCGGCGGAAATGTCGGTGCCGGATGCGGGATCGCGTTGCCACAACGCGCTCAACAATTCCAATTCGTCGCGGACGTTGGACAGCTTGGCGGCGTCGGTCATGCGCTCGGACTTGATTTCGAGGATGGTGATCTTGTCGATCAGTTCGCCGAAGGAAACGGGTGCGGAGATCATGCTCATTTCACGGACTCGGGAAAATCCGGCTCAGCGTAACAACAACGCGGCCTTCACACATCTTTTCCTTGGCAACTTGCATCCGCCACGCCAAAATGCGCACTCTGGTGCCGGTGTGCGGCACGCGAGTTGTGGAGTCTGCAATGAACATTCTCATGGTGCTGACCTCGCACGGCCAGCTTGGCAAAACCGGCCGGCAAACCGGCTTGTGGCTGGAGGAACTCGCCACGCCGTATTACGTCTTCAAGGGTGCCGGCGCGGAAGTGACGCTGGCATCCCCGGCTGGCGGCAGGGCACCGATCGACCCGGGCAGCGAGCAGCCGGACAAACAGACCGAAGCCACCCGGCGGTTTCGTGCGGACCCGGCGGCGATGCAGGCACTCGAGGGCACGCACAAACTGGCGGACATCGACCCCGAAGGTTTCGATGCGGTGTTCTACGCCGGTGGGCATGGGCCCTTGTGGGATCTTGCCGAGAACCACGATTCGCTGCACCTGATCGAACGGATGTATGCGAGCGGCAAACCGGTCGCCGCGGTCTGTCACGGCGTGGCCGCACTGCGCGGCGCGCGGGGGCCTTTCGGATTGCCGCTGGTGCGCGGCAAGGCGGTGACCGGATTTTCCGATTCCGAGGAACGCGCCGCCGGGCTGGCCGAGGCGGTTCCGTTCCTGGTCGAGGAAGCCTTGAAGGCCGCCGGCGGCAACTATTCCAAGGCCGCCGACTGGCAGGCGCACGTGGTCTCGTCAGGCAACCTGATCACCGGCCAGAACCCCGCTTCGTCGGCGGGCGCGGCCAACGCGGTGCTGGAGCAGTTGCGGCAGCGCCGTACCCAACCTGCGTAATCAGTCCGCCGGCTTGGCTGGCCGTGCCGAAGCGCTGGATTTTTGGGTATAGGCATCGATGCCGGTCGGCGCGGGCGGCGCAGTCAGGAACCCGGGATTGCGCCGCGCATGGGTGGCCTGTTCGAAGGCATAGGCCACCCCGATCAACTCCGGTTCGCTCCATTTGCGTCCGAAGAACAGCATCCCGACCGGCAATCCGTGCACGAAGCCGGCAGGCACCGTGATCGACGGATAGCCGGCCACCGCCGCCGGACCGTAGGCGCTGGCGGTGCCACCCGGATCGCCGGTGACAAGGTCGATGCGCCAAGCGGGGTCCTGTGCAGGTGCGAGCAACGCATCCAGGTGTTTCGCGTCCATCGCGGCGTCGATACCTTGCGGGCCGGCCAACTTCTTGAGCTTTGCCAGCGCATCGCGATACGCCTTGTCGGTCAGCGGGCCCTTCGCCTCCGCCTCGACGAATAGCTCCTGCCCGAACCACGGCATTTCCTCAGCGGCGTGCGCCTTGTCGAAAGCGATCAGGTCCGCCAGCGAATGCACCTTCAAGCCAGTGCGGGTGGCGAGATAGGTACTGACGCCCTGCTTGAATTCGTACAGCAGCACGGTCGTCTCCGCATGGCCGTAATCGTTCACGTGCGGAATCTTCACGTGGTCGACCACGGTGGCGCCGTGTGCGCGCAAGACCGCGATCGTACGGTCGAGCAGTTCATCCACACCGGGATCGTTGCCGGCCAGTTCGCGCACCACGCCGATGCGCTTGCCCTTCAGCGCTTCGGCATCCAGGAATTTCGTGTAGTCCGTCGCGTGCTTGTCGGCGTCGCGGGTCGCCGGATCGCGCGGGTCGCTGCCGGCGATCGCGGACAGCACGATCGCGGCATCGCGCACGTCGCGTGCAATCGGCCCCGCGGTGTCCTGGGTCGCACTAATCGGGATGATGCCGGCCCGACTCACCAATCCCATCGTGGGCTTGATGCCGACCACGCCGTTCGCGGCCGAAGGGCAAATGACTGAACCGTTGGTTTCGGTGCCGATCGCGACGGTCGCAAACCCTGCCGCAACGGCTGCGGCCGAACCGGAACTCGATCCGCAGGCGGTGCGATCCAGCACGTAGGGATTGCGGGTCAGTCCGCCGCGCCCGCTCCAGCCGCTGGTTGCGCGGGTCGAGCGAAAATTCGCCCACTCGCTCAAGTTGGCCTTGCCGAGAATCACGGCGCCGGCTTCCCGCAGCTTCGCCGCCACCGTCGCGTCACGCGGCGCGGGTGCGCCCAGCAACGCCAGTGATCCGGCGGTGGTGGGCATCTTGTCGCCCGTATCGATGTTGGCCTTCAGCAGAACCGGGATACCCCACAGCGGTCCGCGGTCGCCCGCCTTGGCGTGCCCGTCGCGTTCGGCGGCGATCTGCCGCGCATCGGGATTCAATTGCAGGACCGCGTTTACGCGCCGCCCGGCCTGGTCGAGCGAATCGATGCGCTGGATGAACGCGTGCACGAGCTGCTGCGAATCCAGCTTGCCGCTCGCCATCTGCTGCTGCAGATCACCGATGCTCCCGTACACCGTCGCCGATGTGTCGCTGGACGGTGGCGAAGCGCCGGTATCCCCCGCCCAACCCGGCATCCACAACGCGATCCCCAGCATGAGGACGACGACCCGCAACGGCTTGCGCATGGCGATACCCTCCGAGACCCTGCCGCGCACGCTACGGCATCGCGGCTTCCAGCTCAAGCTCGGGCTGGAGACGTGCGTGCCGTAGTGCGGCCATGGTTGTCACCCATGCGGCCACGCAATTATCATGTCCGGCTCGCTGCCCGCTTCGGCGAGCAAACAATGCGCCGGCAGAACTTGCCACGAACCGGGCGCTACAGTTTTGGAGAGGTGGCAGAGTGGTCGAATGCGCCGGATTCGAAATCCGGTTTACGGTTATGCCGTAACGTGGGTTCGAATCCCACCCTCTCCGCCAGAAACGCGAACGCCCCCTGTGGGCGTTTTGCGTTTCTGGAGAACCAAGCGGTGCAGATCAATACTCGATCCGACGATTTTTGGCCGGTGGCAATCACTCACGCTGCCGTGCCACAACCTCTCCGCGTTGCCCCCCGCATGCCACCCATGTTTCGCGACAAACCCTTTCGATGGTGGCGAGATTGGCCGGCTTGACCAGGTGATCGGCGAAGCCCGCCGCCAGCGAGCGCTTGCGGTCCTCGGCTTGGCCCCAGCCGGTCAGGGCGACCAGCCGTGGCCGACGGCCGCGCCAAGAGCACGCGCGCAAGCGCTCGGCCAATGCAAGGCCGTTGAGCTCGGGCATCCCGATGTCGATGATCATCAACTCCGGTTCGAAATCGGTGCAGGCGCCCAGCACCTCCAGCGGCGAGTACACCGCGCGCACCTGGTGCCCCATGATCTGCAGCGACATCGCCAGCATGTCGGCCGAATCGCGGTTGTCGTCCACCACCATGATCCGCAGACTGCCCATGGTCGCGTCTGCCGGCGCGGGGACAGGCTCTTCGGTCGAAACGGCATGGGCGGCGACCGGCAATGCCACCGTGAAGGTGCTGCCGGTGCCGAGGCCATCGCTGCTGGCCCGGATCTGGCCGCCGTGCAACTCGATGAGCCGCTGCGAGAGCGTGAGCCCGATGCCGAGACCGCTGTGCGGCCGCTCGAGCGACGTGTCCGCCTGCGCGAACAGATCGAAGATGAAGCGCACTTGCTGCGCGGTGAGGCCGATACCGGTGTCGCGGATCTGGATGTCCACCATCCCGTCACGGGCGTCGGCGCGCACGGCGATCGCCCCGCCCGGATCGGAAAACTTGCAGGCGTTGTTGAGCAGGTTGCCGAACACCTGGGTCAGGCGGTGCGGGTCGGCGTCGAGGTGCACCGGCTGCGGAGGCAGATGCAGGTCCAGCCGATGCCGGCCCTCTTCGATCAGCGGCTGCGCGGTTTCGATCGCGGCAGCCAGGATGTCACCGAGCAGCACGCGTTCGAGTCGCAATTGCAGCCGCCCGCGCGTGATGCGCGAGACATCCAGCAGGTCATCGACCATGTGCACGAGCAAACCGGTCTGGCGCTCGAAGATCCGGTAGATCGTGCCGTCGTTCGCGCCCGCCGGCCCATGCCCGAGCCGATGGACGTTCAGCGCGCTCTGGATCGGCGCAAGCGGGTTGCGCAACTCGTGCGCCAGGGTCGCCAGGAATTCATCCTTGCGACGATCAGCCTCGCGCAGCCGCTCCTCGATCCGGCGACGCTCGTCGACCTCCTGCTTGAGCTCACGGTTGCTGGTCGCCAGTTTCATGTTGCTGTCGGCGAGCGCCTGGTTGAGCTTGTGCACTTCACGCTCACGCTCGATGCGCAGCGCCTCGTTGCTGCGCGCCAGCCGCGCGTTGGTGTCGGCCAACTCCGCATTGAGCCGTTGCAGTTC
>DAIUEL010000046.1:0-4676 GCA_036845145.1 Rhodanobacteraceae bacterium
GCCGCGAAAACGGTGAAGACGTGTTCGTGCATTTCCGCGCGATCGTCGGCACCGGATTCAAGTCCCTGCAGGAAGGCCAGAAGGTCACCTTCAACGTCGTCCAGGGCCCGAAGGGTCTGCAGGCCGACCAGGTGCAACCCGCCTGAGCCATTGTTGCCAGCGCAACACGAAAAACCCCGCAGCAATGCGGGGTTTTTTGTTGGGTGAGCCCGAACGATGCAGACCAGCGCCTGGCGTGCGATGATCGGGCCATGTACGCGAGTTTTCGCGAGTTTTATCCGTTCTATCTGGGGGAGCACCGCGATCGCCGTTGCCGACGGCTGCACTTTCTCGGGTCGTGGCTGGTGATCGCCTCGACGGCCGTCGCCATCGTGACGCGCAATCCGTGGTGGCTGATCGGCGCGCCGCTGTGCGGTTATGGGTGTGCGTGGATCGGTCATTTTGCATTCGAGAAGAACAAACCGGCGACATTCCGCCACCCGGTTTACAGCCTGATGGGCGACTGGGCGATGTTCGTGGATGTCCTGCGCGGGCGCGTGGGGATCTGACGTCTGGCTCTCATAGCTGGAACCGGATCGTCGTTATCATGGCTGGATGATCGATCCCCGTTTTGCCGGCATCGAGCGGTTGTACGGCGCCGGCAGCGTGGCGCGGCTGGCCGACTCGCGCGTCGCGGTGGTGGGCGTGGGTGGCGTCGGCTCGTGGGCCGCGGAAGCGCTGGCGCGCAGCGGCATCGGCGCCATCACGCTGATCGACGCCGACGAGGTCTGCGTCTCCAACAGCAATCGGCAACTGCACACGCTGGCGAGCACGTTCGGCAAGGCCAAGGTCGCGGTGATGGCCGAGCGCCTGCGCGGCATCAATCCCGTGCTAACGGTGGAAGCGGTCGAGCGGTTCGTGACGCCGGCGACCCTGCCCGAGTTGCTGGATCGCGGTTTCAAGTTGGTGCTGGACGCCTGCGATGCGTTTCGCGTCAAGGTGGAAATGACGGCGTGGTGCCGCCGCCGCAAATTGCCGCTGATCGTGTGCGGGTCGGCGGGCGGTCGCACCGATCCCACCATGATCCGGGTGCGCGATCTTTCGCGCACGGAGCAGGACGCGCTGCTCAGCCTGATGCGCCGCAAACTGCGCCAGGAATTTCGTTTCCCGTCGAACCGCGACCGCTATTTCGGCGTGCCGGCGGTGTATTCGCTGGAGAACGTGCGCTACCCGCAAGCGGATGGCAGCGTATGCGGCACGCGACCGGAAGGCTCGGATTCGTTGAAGCTGGATTGCAGCGGCGGTCTTGGTGCCGCGACCCACGTGACTGCGGCATTCGGTTTTGCCGCCGTGGGGCGCGCCATCGAAATGTTGTTGAAGCCGAAGCCTTGAGGTTCATTCCAGCCGGAACAGATGCCGCGCGTTGGCGGTGGTGGATCGTGCGAGCGCTTCCGGATCGTCCCCGCGCAGTTCCGCCACGCATTGCAGAACCTCGACGAGGAACGCGGGCTCATTGCGCCGGCCTCGGTGGCGCGCGCCCGGTTGGTCGGGCGCGTCGGTTTCGAGCAGCAGGCTTTCAACGGGCAGCGACGCGACCACCTTGCGCAGGCGATGCGCACGGTCGTGGGTGACCGGACCGCCGATTCCGACTAAGAAACCGAGCTTCCAGAGTTGCTGCGCCTGTTCGGTGCTGCCCGAAAAGCTGTGCACCACGCCGCGCAGCGGTTTGCCGAAGCGCCGCAATTCGAGGACCATCGCTTCGAATGCGTGGCGCGCATGCAGGACCAGCGGCAAGTCGAAGCGATGCGCGATTTCAAAGTGTCCGCGCAGCAGGCGCACCTGCCGATCATGGTCGGGCGCGATCCCGTCCAGCCCGCATTCGCCCACGGCGACGGCCTGCTGTGCGCCAAGCCAGGCTTCCAGTGCGGCCAGATCCTGGTCATCGGCATGCCGGTCTAGGTAACACGGGTGCAATCCATATGCCGGATGCAGCCCGGGCTCGGACGCGCAAAGCGTTTGCAATGCCGGCCAATTGGCGGCGGTCACCGCTGGAACCAGTACCTGTCCGACGCCGGCTGCACGGGCGTCCCGGAGCACCTGTCCGCGATCTGCATCGAATTCGGGCGCGTCCAGATGCGCGTGGCTGTCGAACAGCGACACGGAGGGACTCACGCTCATCGGAGTACGCTGCAACGAAACATGAACCGATTCAGACATGTTGATGAATGGTTCATTGTGGAGTTGTTTGAATCAGCTTGTCATCAGGGGCCATTTCGGCCGGGAGAGCACGATGAAACGCAAAACGATCCTGACTCGCGCAGTCCTCGCATCGCTCGGCATAGTCGCCGTTGCCGTAATGGCCGGGTGTGGGCACGCGAACAACCCGCAAGCCGAGGCGACGCCGGCCAACATGACCATGGCTACTTCGGCGGCGACAGCGCCATTGCCGCCGGGCGAGGAGCCGACGGCCAACCCCGAAGGACAGACACCGAATGCGCCGGTCGCCGCGGCCCAGCCGCAATTTGCGCAGGTGGTGGCGGTGCAACCGATCACCCAATCGGTGAGCAGCAGCAAACCGCGACAGGTATGTCAGGACGAGCAGGTTGCAGTTCCGGAAAGCTACAAGGATAAGCACCAGGTCGGCGGCGCCGTGGTGGGTGGTTTGGTGGGTGCGCTCGCGGGGCATCAGGTCGGCGGCGGCAAGGGCAAGACACTCGCCACGGTCGGCGGCGCGGCGGCGGGTGCGTTCGCGGGACACGAGATCCAGAAGCGCCATCAGGAAAACAATCAAACGCGCACGGAAGTTCGCAACGTATGCCACACGGTCACCGACAAGAGCACTTCCACCAAGACGGTGGGCTACGACGTGACCTACACGTTGAACGGGCAGGCAGGCCACATCCGCATGGATCGCAACCCGGGTGTCGGCACCGGCCTGCCGGTTCGCAACGGGGTGGTGGTTGCCGGCGGCAAGTCGTCAGGCAGCTATTACCAGTGAGTTTGATCTACCCACGCACGGAAGAGGAGTAGAGCCATGTGGAAACGAGTATTTCTTGAACGCCGGCAGGCCATGCGATCGGTGGCCAGTTTGGTCAGCATTGTTGCTGTCGCGTTGCTGCTTGCAGCGTGCGCGCCTGCCTACAACACCCGTCCGGGTTACGGAGGCCAGCCGGTCGGCTACAACGGTGGCGGGCGGCAGTGCTACCAGGGTTGCGGCTATGTCCGTGACATCCAGCAAGTCCAGCTCCGCAGTGGCAACAGCAATGGCGCGGCCGTCGGTACCGTGATCGGTGCCGTGGTCGGCGGTCTGCTGGGTCATCAGGTCGGCGGCGGCAAAGGCAAGACCGCGGCCACGGTCGCTGGCGCGGTGGGCGGCGGCTTTGCCGGTCACGCGATCGGTGAGCGCACCGGCAATGCCGATTACGGCTGGCAAGTGGTGGTGCAGCTTCAGGATGGCCAGTACGCCACGGTCACGCAACGTGATCCGCCCCAGGTGCAGGTCGGTGACTACGTGATGGTTCGCAACGACCGGGTCTATCGCTACTGACTGACCTTGGGGTTCCCCGCAAAAAAGAGCCCTCCGGATGGAGGGCTCTTTGGTTTTGCCGAGCCGACAATCAGTCCACCACGTAGAACTCATGGTCCCCGATCGTGGCGACCGGGTTCTTGGCCCAGGTCGCGGTCGAGCCGAGCCGGATGAAATGATTGGCGTGCGGCACGACCAGCTTGCGGTCCGCGATGGGCTGGTTCCAGATCGCAATGGCCTGTCCGGCGATCTCCCACGCCTTGTTCCAGGCCACGGGGTTGTCGATCCTGAAGTTTTTCGAGGTGGTCGTCAGTGCGAACTGGCGTGGCGAGGTGACCACGTCGCAGATGGTGTTGCCGTAGCGGCCCATGTCGAGGCGATCCATCGCCACCTCGGCGACCGCCAATTGGCCGCGAGTGGGTTGGCTGCGCGCCTCCAGGTACACGGTGGCAGCCAGACAGGTTTGATCAGCGACTGGACGCGGAAGTAGTGCGACCATGCCGAGCAACAGGCCCAAGGTCATCGGGTCGTTCTCCTATGCAAGGCACCACATGCCGGATCAGGCCGGCACCTGGCTTGGAACACGGCGGGCCGAAACCTGCGCCGCAATCTGGATGGATGCTGGCCCGGCACCTGGAAGCGATCTCCGGCAAAGCGCCGGGGCTGGCAGGTTCCGCACTGCGCCAACATGTCGTGGCAATCGGCGTTGGTCGCCGTCTTTGCGCGCGGTGCGGACTTCCGGACCGCGCGCAAACCGGGCAATGGGTCACACCCGGCTTGCGAAGCTGCGCGAAAGGTAAGGGCGGTTCCGGCGTGGCGCAAGTGCCAGTTCGTTAAGAAATCGTTGGGCGGCCCCGATGATTTAGGCCGGGTTAGGCATCGAATGTAGATTCGACTGCGTAAATGCTCCCCAACAGAGTGATTTCCCTCGACACGCCAATCCGAAGCACGGTCAACGCTTCGAAACCGTTCTCCGCCTTGGCGATGTCGAGTACTTGCGCGACGGCGGATCCGGCAGCGTCGCGAACCTCGCCGACGGGTAGCGGCACGGATCCGCGCAACCGGCAAAGATGCCATTTGTGTCCGCCGCGGTAGTGGAGGCGGGCGACGATTTCCTGCCCTGGGTAGCAGCCTTTGTCGAACGCCACGGCGCCGAGTCGTTCGAGTCCCA
>DAIUEL010000046.1:4776-9239 GCA_036845145.1 Rhodanobacteraceae bacterium
TGCCCTGGGTAGCAGCCTTTGTCGAACGCCACGGCGCCGAGTCGTTCGAGTCCCAACGCAGGCGGCAGGAATTCCGGCTCGCCCTCGGGCAGGGTGGGCCAGCCGCGACGGATTTCATCGAGGCGCCAGCGGCGTTGGGCGTCGGGGTCGGATAAAGCGGATGCCGAAAGCGGTGCGAGTCGGAGGCCGCGGGTCCCATGGCCGAGAACGATGACCCCGTTTTCTTGCCTTGCCACTCCGCCCGGCAGTGGATCGCTACATTGCGCGGTGAAGGACTTGGTTGCGAGGTCGACGCGCAGGCGGAACAGGTATCGCGTCAGCGCCGCGCGAATGATTTCCGCATTGCCACCGCGCAGTACGGCCAGCAGGCGGCCGTCGCCCAAGTCGGTGAGGTGCATCAGCGCACGGACCCGCCCTTGGGCGTCGAGCCATGCATTCCATTGCCAGTGCCCCGGCTGCAGCGCGTCTATGTCGCCTGAAAACTGTGCCTGCGCGAACTGTCGCGCATCGGCGCCTTCCAGCGCGAGGCAATGCACGGTGCCGATGGCAGGAAAATCGGAAGTCATGTTGGTTGTTCGAACAAGTGGCTGCGCCGATCATCTACGTTAGCAGCGGCCCGGCTGCGCACGCGCGCGTTCGGTGCGACAATCCGCATTCGATTTTCCGGATCCAAAAGCCATGACGGACAACCAAGACCAGCAGGACGCGTCGCACACGCCGGAAAAAGCCCCGGCATCCGCGCCACGCGAACGTGCGACGCCGGAAGGCGATGAACTCGATCCGACGCGCTACGGCGATTGGGAGAAGAATGGGCGCTGCATCGACTTCTAGCGCGCACAGTCATCGCGGCTCGTCGTGCCGCGCCGCAATCGGCGTCCGTTTCGCACGCGCAACGCGCAAGTGGGAATTTCGCAGTGCCATCGCGTTCGTGCGACAATAGATGGGATCATCGGCGCACACGCCGACGTGGGGACACAGCGCCAGTCGTCATCAGGAACCGAAGGACATGCCGAATTCCCGACCGTTGTCGCCGCACCTGGGCATCTATCGCTGGCGCATCAACATGCTGCAATCGACCCTGCACAGGCTCACGGGTTTGTTCCTGTGCCTCGGCGCGCTGCTGGTGGCCTGGGGACTGGTCGCGGCGGCAACCAGCGACGCGGCCTGGAGTAGATTCGTGGCGTTCTGCGGAAGCTGGATCGGCTTGGTCCTGCTGTTCCTGTGGACATGGTCGTTGCTGTTCCATTTGGTCAATGGCATCCAGCACCTGATGCGCGATGCCGGTGTGAACTATGGACCGGCCAATCGCGACCGCACGCATGATCCGGTCTACTGGTCGGCTGGATGGGCCATCACCGCGATCAGTGTGGTGCTGACGGTGCTGGTCTGGGTATTGCTGCTGGTGCAGGCGGGCGGAGGTGCGGCATGAGCGCGTATCCGGGGCAGGAAGGGTTGCGCGACCCGCTGAAGGTGGCGCGCGGAATGGGCGCATCGCGGTCCGGGGTGCGTCCGTGGTGGTTGCAGCGCGTGACCGCGGTTGCGCTGGTACCGCTGTCGATCTGGTTCCTGTTCCTGATGGGCGGCGTGCTGCACGCCGATTACCCGACGGTGCTCGGAACCATCGCCCAGCCGGTGCACGCGATTTTCCTGATCGCGTTCGTGGTGTGTCTGTTCTGGCACGGTGCGCTCGGCCTGCAGGTGATCATCGAGGATTACGTGCATACCCGCTGGCTTGCGTTGACGCTGCAGATTGCACTGCGTTTCGGCGCGCTGCTGGGCGCACTGGCCGGCACGATGGCCGTACTCGCGGTGTGGCTGACCGGCGCCAGTTACTACTGATCGAAGTGCAATGACTCAATTCTCGGAAAGGGCCACCGATGCCTGCTGAAAGTTACAAGGTCGAAACGCATCAATACGACGTGGTGGTGGTGGGTGCCGGTGGCGCCGGATTGCGCGCCACCATGGGGCTGGCGGCGAAAGGTTTGTCGGCGGCCTGCGTGACCAAGGTGTTCCCCACGCGTTCGCATACCGTCGCGGCGCAAGGCGGCGTCGCCGCCGCGCTCGGCAACATGGGCGAAGACGATTGGCGCTATCACTTCTACGACACCGTGAAGGGCGGCGACTGGCTGGGCGACCAGGACGCGGTCGAGTACATGTGCCGCGAAGCGATCCCGGCCGTCATCGAGCTTGAACATTTCGGCGTGCCGTTCTCACGCACCAAGGAAGGCAAGATCTACCAGCGCCCGTTCGGCGGCATGACCACGCGCTATGGCGAGGGCGTCGCGCAGCGCACCTGCGCCGCGGCCGACCGCACGGGTCACGCGATCCTGCATACGCTCTACACCCAGGCGTTGAAGCATGACGCCAAGTTCTTCGTCGAGTATTTCGCCACCGACCTGGTGAAGGACCCGCGCGACGGGCGCATCACCGGCGTACTTGCGATCGACTTGAACGAAGGCACGCTGCACCTGTTCCAGGGCCACGCAATCGTGCTGGCCACGGGCGGTTACGGGCGTGCGTATTTCTCCTGCACGTCCGCGCACACCTGCACCGGCGACGGCGGCGGCATGGCGCTGCGCGCGGGCCTCGCGTTGCAGGACATGGAATTCGTGCAATTCCACCCGACCGGCATCTACGGCTCGGGCTGCCTCATCACCGAAGGTTCGCGCGGCGAAGGCGGCTACCTCACCAATTCCAAGGGCGAACGTTTTATGGAACGTTACGCGCCGAATGCGAAGGACTTGGCTTCGCGCGACGTGGTCAGTCGCGCGATCACGATGGAAATCCGCGAGGGTCGGGGCGTGGGCGACCACGCCGATCACGTGTTCCTGAACCTCGCGCACCTCGGTGCCGATGTACTGCACGAACGGCTGCCTGGCATTTCCGAAACCGCGCGCATCTTCGCGGGCGTGGACGTGACCAAGGAACCGATCCCGGTGCTGCCGACCGTGCACTACAACATGGGCGGCATCCCGACCAACTACCACGGCGAAGTGGTGCAGAAGGTCGGCGATGATCCCGACGTGGTGGTGCCGGGGCTGTTCGCGATCGGCGAAGCCGCGTGCGTGTCGGTGCACGGCGCCAATCGCCTGGGTTCGAATTCGCTGCTGGACCTCGTGGTATTCGGTCGCGCGGTCGCCAACCGCTGCGCGGAAGTCATCAAGCCGGACACGCTGCATCGCGAATTGACGGGCGATGCGCTGGAACCGGCGCTGACGCGCCTGGACAAGCTGCGCCATGCCGATGGCGGCACGCCGACGGCCGAACTGCGCCTCAAGATGCAGAAGACCATGCAGGCCGACGCGGCCGTGTTCCGCACCGCCGAGACGCTCAAGGAAGGCTGCGCGAGAATCGACGAGGTGCATGCCGGCTTCGCGGATATCCGCGTCACGGACCGTTCGCTGATCTGGAATTCCGACCTGGTGGAAACCTTCGAGCTGTCCAATCTGCTCGGACAGGCCGTGGCCACGATGCATTCGGCCGAGCAGCGCCCGGAAAGCCGCGGTGCGCACGCACGCGAGGATTTCCCCGATCGCAACGACGCCGAGTGGATGAAGCACACGCTGGTGAGGGTCGACGGCAATGGCCGCTGCAGCTTCGATTACCGGCCGGTACATGCCAACACCATGACCGACGACGTCAAGACCGTGCCGCCGAAGAAGCGGGTGTATTGATTGACTTTGTAGGAGCGCGCCTGCGCGCGATGGTCGCCTGCAGGCAGGCTTCTACAACCAAGGAACCAAGATGGCTGAATTCACATTGCCGCAGATGTCGAAGGTGCAAAAGGGCAAGCGTTTTGCCGCCAAGCCCGGCGCCAAGAAGGTGCGCAATTTCAAGGTGTACCGCTGGGATCCCGACGTCGGCGGCAATCCGCGCGTGGACACCTTCGAGGTCGACGTCACGGGCTCGGCGATGGTCCTGGACGTGCTGCTGAAGATCAAGAACGAGATCGACCCGACGCTGACCTTGCGCCGGTCCTGCCGCGAAGGCGTGTGCGGTTCGTGCGCGATGAACATCGACGGCGAGAACACGTTGGCCTGCACCAAGGGGCTGGACGAATTGCCGTCCGGCGACGTCAGCGTCTATCCGTTGCCGCACATGCCGGTGGTGAAGGATCTGGTGCCGGATTTGACGCACTTCTACGCGCAATACGCCTCGATCAAGCCGTGGCTGCAAACGCAGAGCGCACCGGGGGCGCACGAGCGCCTGCAGTCACCCGAGGACCGGAAGAAACTCGACGGTTTGTACGAGTGCATCCTGTGCGCGTGCTGCACCACGTCTTGCCCGAGCTACTGGTGGAATCCCGATCGCTTCCTCGGTCCCGCGGTCCTGCTGCAGGCGTATCGCTGGATCGTCGATTCGCGCGACGAGGCCACCGGCCAGCGCCTTGACGATCTCGACGATCCGTTCAAGCTGTATCGCTGCCACACCATCATGAATTGCACCAACACCTGCCCGAAGGG
>DAIUEL010000046.1:9339-14913 GCA_036845145.1 Rhodanobacteraceae bacterium
TCAAGCTGTATCGCTGCCACACCATCATGAATTGCACCAACACCTGCCCGAAGGGTCTGAATCCGGCGAAGGCCATTGCCTCCATCAAGCAATTGCTGGTCAATCGCACCGTGTGAGCGATCAGGGACCGGGGACCAGGACCAAGATTCAGCCAGCACGACCACTCCTCGTCATTCCGCGGCCGCATCCGGCTTCATCGGGTGCGGAACCCGGAATCGGTCCTGCTTTTCGCGAGAGGCACGCTGGGTACTGGAAGAAGCCATCAAGACAACCATGCCAGAGCCGGGATCAGGTGCCCTGTCACAGGCCCAGATGAAGCGCGTGCAGTGGCGCTGCAGACGGGGAACGCGTGAACTCGATGCGCTGCTTGGCGGCTGGCTGGAGGCGCATCGCGCTGGGCTGGACGCCTCCCGGCTCGATGCGTTCGACGCACTGCTCGATCAACAAGATCCCGTGTTGTGGGACTGGCTGATGGGTCATGCCGAACCGCCGCGCGCGGATTGGCAAGCCATCGTGATCGATATTCGCACGCGCGCGGGACTGGCGCAGTGAAGGCGGCGCCGGCCATCGGGTTTGCCTATCGGGCGTCGCGTGGGCTGATCCTCGCGACATTCGCAACCTCGGTGCTGGCCCTGGTTGCGGTCTGGCTCAGTGGCTTGCCCCACTGGCTGCATTTGGCATTGACCCTCGGCATCGCGGGCGTCGCGGGCGCCGCGTTCGGCAACCTGCTGCGCCCACGCGTGCGCTCGATATTGTGGCGCGCCGATGGCGGCGCCGACCTCGTGCTCAACGACCGTCCCGGCGACAATCGTCGCGAAGCCCAGGGCGCCATCCAGACGGTGCGGGTGATGGGTCCGCTGATTGCATTGACGTTGCGCTGGCCGCCGCGCGAACGCGCGCATCTGTGGCTGCTGCCAGACAACCTCGATGCCGAGACTCGCCGCAGGCTGCGCATGCGCCTCGGCGCGATACCCGGCGGAAGTTTCACGTCAGGGAACACCGACAGCACCTGACGGTCTGAACCGCTTGCCCACGCACGCGGGCGTCTGTCACGCTTGCGTGCCCCAATGCCGGCGGGACGGCTTGCATCCCGCATTCCATTTTCGAGTCCGCCGCATGTTTCGTCCTCTCGAACTTTTCATCGGCACCCGCTACATCCGCGCCAAGCGGCGCAATCATTTCATCTCTTTCATCAGCATCGTTTCGATGCTGGGTTTGATCATCGGCATCACCGCGCTGATCACCGTGATCTCGGTGATGAACGGGTTCGCCGCGGAACTGCAGTCCCGCATCCTGGGCGCGGTGTCGCAGGCGACGATCACCGGTGTGGCGCAGAGCATGCCGAACTGGCAAAAGGCGCTCGCGATCGCCGAGCAGGATTCGCACGTGAAGGGTGCGGCGCCCTACGTCGAACGCGAAGCTTTCCTACGCGGCAATGCGGCGAGCCAAGGCGCCATCATCCGCGGCATCCTGCCCGACCAGGAGCCGAAGGTCGCCGACTTCGGCTCGAAGATGATCGCCGGGCGGCTCGATTCGCTCGCCCCGGGCTCGTGGGGAATCGTGTTGGGCCGGGATCTCGCCTTGCAACTCGGCGTGAACGTCGGCGACAAAATCATCGTGTATGCACCGGTCATCAGCGCCACGCCGATTGGCGCGGTGCCGCGCCTGCGGAGGTTCACCGTAACGGGCATCTTCGAAATCGGCATGCAGGAATACGATTCCGGCCTTGCGATCATCAATATGCAAGATGCCGAGAAGCTGTACCAGATGAGCGGCCCGAGCGGCATCCGGTTGAAGCTGGATGATCTGTTTGTCGCCAACAAGGTCTCGGCGACGCTCGCCAATCGGCTGGGCGACGCCTATCTGGTGCGCGGCTGGATGCAGCAGCACGCCAACTTCTTCAAGGCCATCGCGATGGAAAAGATCGTGATGTTCATCATCCTGTCGCTGATCGTGGCAGTGGCGGCGTTCAACCTGGTGTCGTCACTGGTGATGCTGGTCACCGACAAGCAATCGGACATTGCGATCCTGCGGACGCTGGGAGCAACGCCGCGTTCGATCATGGGCGTGTTCATGATCCAGGGCATGATGATCGGCGTGATGGGTATCGTGATCGGCGTGGTTTGCGGGGTAGCGCTGGCACTCAACGTGCCGAACATCGTGGATGGCATCCAGAACCTCACCGGCTACCAATTCCTGCCCGAATCGGTCTATTACATCAACAACGTGCCGAGCAAGCTGGAATGGAGCAACGTCGGCTGGATCGCGGGCATGGCGTTGGTGTTCTCGCTGCTGGCGACGATCTATCCGGCGTGGCGCGCGTCGCGCACGCAGCCGGCGGAGGCACTTCGGTATGAATGATCCCATTCGCCAGCCGGCAGCCAGCGCCCTGGTGCTTCGCGTCAGCCACATCGCGAAGACGTACAAGGAAGGCAGCCTGCGTACACCTGTCTTGCACGACGTCAGTTTCGAACTGGCGCGCGGCGAGACGCTCGCGATCGTGGGCGCATCGGGGTCCGGAAAAAGCACGCTGCTGCACATCGTTGGCGGTCTCGATACGCCGACCAAGGGTGCGGTGGAGCTGGAAGGCCGCGAGTTGTCGAAGCTGCCCGATGCCGAACGCGGGCGCGTGCGCAACCGCTCGCTTGGTTTCGTGTACCAGTTCCATCATCTCCTGCCGGAATTCACCGCGCTGGAAAACGTTGCGATGCCGCTGCTGATCCGCGGCACCGCGATTCCCGAAGCACGCGAGCAGTCGAAGGTGCTGCTGGAACGCGTCGGCCTTGGCCATCGCCTGGAACACAAGCCTGGCGAGCTGTCGGGTGGCGAACGCCAGCGCTGCGCGATGGCGCGTGCGCTGGTGACGCGACCCGCGTGCGTGCTGGCCGACGAACCGACCGGCAACCTCGACGAGCAGAACGCCGCTTCCCTGTACGAACTGATGCTGGAGTTGAACCGTGAAATCGGCACCAGCATCGTGCTGGTCACGCACGACAAGGGCCTCGCGCGGCGAATGGATCGCGTGCTGGAATTGACCGGCGGCGCGCTGCAGCCGATGCAACAATCCGGCTGAAGTCGACGTGGACGCGCGCAGGGGAAGCCGCGCTGTCCGAACCCGGCCGGGGATGCTGGCCATCGCGGTCGCGATCCTGTGCGGTGCCGTCGCGGTGCAGATGTTGCCGGCATTGCCGCCACGCTGGCTGGACGGATTGCTTGCGTGCACTGCGCTGGCCGGCCTCGGAACATGCCTGCGCTGGCGTGCGTCGTCGATCGTTTGGTGTCTGGCCATCGCCGTGGCGGCATTCGCATGGACGGCATGGCGTGCGGATCTCTCGATGGACGCACGCCTGCCGCACGCGCTCGAAAAACAGGACATTCTGGTCACCGGCACGGTGGCGGATCTGCCGCACGCGCAGGAAGATTCGACGCGTTTCGACTTCACGATCGCGACGGCGCAGTTCGACGGCAATCCCGTTCCGGTGCGCGGCCACGTGCGACTGTCGTGGTACGCCTCGCGCCAGCACGCGCCTCCCACGATTGTGCCGTGCACGACCTGGCGGCTGCGGGTGCGGATGAAGCGGCCGCATGGCCTGGTGAATCCAGGCGGGATGGATTTCGAACGTTCGGCTTTGCAGAAGGGCATCATCGCCACCGGCTACGTGCGCGAAGATCCGGCCAATGCGATGCTCGCCGAGGACGCCTGCGTCGATGGTGTGCGGGCGCGCATTTCCGATGCGATCGGGGCGGCGTTGCCGGGCGACACGCATGCCGCGCGCCTGTTGCGGGCGCTTTCCGTCGGTGACGAACGCGCGCTGGACGAGCGCGACTGGCAAGTGGTGCGTGCGACCGGCATCGCGCACCTGATCGCGATTTCGGGATTCCACGTAGGTTTGGCTGCGGTGTTCGGGGCCTTGCTGGTCAGGCTCGTCTGGTGGCTGTTTCCATCGCTCGGGCTGCGGCTGGCGAGGCCCTTGGCTGAAGCCGCGATCGTGTTTCCGGCTGCGCTCGCGTACGGTGCGCTGGCCGGTTTCGGCCTGCCGACCACGCGCACCTTGTTGATGATTGCCGTCGTCGCGGGCTGGCGGCTGCTGCGTCGCGGCGGTGGGTTCGGCGAAGGATTCGGGTTGGCGCTGGCGGCGATCCTGGTGGTCGATCCGCTTTCCGTGCTATCGGCGGGGTTCTGGTTGTCGTTCGCGGGTGTGGCATTGCTGGCGTGGACGCTGGCGCACGAGGCCGGCTGGCGCGGACATCTCAAGGAAATCGGAGTCGCGCCCCTGCTGATGACGCTGGCGCTGCTGCCCCTGACGGTGTGGTTCTTCGGGCAGGCCTCGCTGGTCGCGCCGCTCGCGAACCTGGTGGCGGTGCCGTTCGTCAGCTTCGTGATCGTGCCGATCGATCTCGCCGCGTGCGCGCTGCTGTTCGCGTGGCCATGGGCGGGACAGACACTGCTGCACGTGTGCGCGCATCTCGTCGATGCATTGTGGTGGCTGCTGGCGCAGCTCGCGGCATGGCCGGCGGCGATGCAGTACCTACCGGAAAGTTCGCTGCTCGCCTTCGCACTGGCCTGCGTTGGATCGGTCTGGCTGCTGGCCCCGCGCGGCGTCCCTGCGCGCGCGCTTGGAGGGTTGCTGCTGCTGCCTTTGTGTTTTCCGCGCACCGTGGTGCCGGTCGAAGGCGCATTCCGGGCGACCGTGATCGACGTGGGGCAGGGCTTGTCGGTGCTGGTACGCACGCGCTCGCATGCCCTGCTGATCGATGCGGGTGCACGCTATCCGTCCGGCTTCGATCTGGGCGAGGCCGCGGTGGTGCCGACGCTGCACGCACTCGGCATCACCCGCCTGGATCGCATGATCATCAGCCACGGCGACAACGATCACGCTGGCGGCGCCGTGTCGGTACTGCTGGCGTACCCAGGCACGCCGGTTTGGGGCGGCGAGCCCGCGCGCGGCCCGGTGCCGATGCAACAGTGCCATGCCGGCCAGCAATGGCAATGGGACGGCGTCGCGTTCCGGATGCTGCGCCCGCCCGCACCGGTGACGGTGAAAGGCAACGATGCGGGTTGCGTGCTGCTGGTGACCGGCTCGGGTGGCAGATTGCTGCTGCCGGCCGACACCTCATCGAACGTCGAATCCGACATTGCGGGTGCAGTGCCGGCCGGTCCGCCGCTGGTGCTGGTCGTGCCGCATCACGGCAGCAAGACCTCTTCCGGCATCGATTACCTGCGGGCGCTGCAACCGGTGTTCGCGGTCGCCTCCACCGGTTACTTGAATGCCTACCATCATCCAGCCGCAGAGGTCGTGGCGCGTTACGGCGCGCTCGGCATCCCGCTGCTGGATACGCCGTCCACCGGGGCGGTGAGGATGGCATTCCCGGCCTCGGCCGGGCCGCGGATCGTGGCCGAAGAACGGCGGCGCCAAGCGCATTATTGGCGGGAAACGGGGTTGAACGGGTCGACTGCGTCACGCTGATGCCCGCGGGCGCGCTGTTATCATGCGGCGCAAAACCACCTTGCGGCGGAGCTTCACGTGTTCGAAATCCTCAAGGCCGGCGGCTGGGGCATGCTGCCCATCCTGG
>DAIUEL010000047.1:0-14645 GCA_036845145.1 Rhodanobacteraceae bacterium
CGCCGGTGATCAGGAACAGCAGCGACAGCACCGCGGCCATGATCGGCCGGTCGACGAAAAATTGGGCAATGTTCTTCATGGGGTTACCTTGTGGTCACGCGGGGCTGGCTTTTCCTTCTCCCGCCGGGAGAAGGTGCCCAAAGGGCGGATGAGGGTTCGTCGAAACTTCGGGGCAACACTCCGGCGTGCCCTCACCCGCCTGCCGACGCCCGCTCACGAGGCGAGAGGGATGCGACAGATGTTTTGTCGGTTTTGTGATGGGTTTGCGCGCTGCGCTGGTCGTCGGACGCCTTGACGCCGGCGGCTTCGACCAACGCCTTGTCCCCGGCATCGAGGCGGTAATCCATTGCCACCTGATCGGCATCCACGGCGACACCGGGACGCACGCGCTGCAGGCCGTTCACCACCACTTCGTCGCCGGGCTTCAGGCCGCTGTCGATCACGCGCAGGCCACGGAACAACGGCCCGGTGCTGACCTTGCGGTACTGCACCTTGTGCTGCGCGTCGACCACATAGACAAACTGGTTGGCGAGGTCGGTGCCGACCGCGCGGTCATCGACCAGCACGCGTGCTTTCGGCTGGCCCATCTGCACGCGCACGTGCGCGTACAGGCCCGGCGTGAACAGGCCTTTCGTGTTGTCGAACACCGCGCGCAGGCGCATCGTGCCGGAGTCGGTGTGCAACTGGTTGTCGACGAAATCCAGCCGCCCTTCGTGCGGGTAGCCCTGTTCGTCCGACAAGCCCATCGCGACCGTCACGCGCGGGGTACGACCGTCTCCGCGTGCCGCCGCACGCAGGTGGTCCAGCTTCAACCAGGTGTGTTCGTCCACGTCGAAATACGCGTACACCGGATTCACCGAAACCACGCTGGTCAGCACGTCATTGCTGGTGACGAGGTTTCCCGGCGTCACCCGCGCATTGCTGACGCGGCCGTCGATGGGCGCGCGCACGTCGGTGAAATCGAGGTTGAGCCGCGCCGCCGAAAGCGCGGCGTCGGCGGCCGCCAAAGCGGCCTTGGCGCTCTCGGCCGCGGTGAACTGGCGATCGGCTTCTTCCTGCGCGATCGCGTGCTTGTCGAGCAGCCGCCTGGCGCGTTGCGCATTGGCCTTCGCGAGTTCGAGCTGCGAGCGCGCCTGCGTGCGTTGCGCGGCCAGCCGGTCGACTTCGGCCTGGAATGGACGCGGATCGATCTTGAACAGCACCTCGCCCTTGTGCACCAGCGCGCCTTCGCTGAACCGCACGGCTTGCACGTATCCGCCGACGCGGGGCTGCACACGCACGGCATTCACGGCCTGCAATTGGCCGGTGAACTCGGCACTGTCGCTGACCGGGCGTTGCATTACCTTGGCAACGGTCACCTGGGGCGGGCCGGCCGGCGCAGTCTGGGCTTGACTATTGCGATGGTCCAGAACGGCCCAACTTCCGAGGATGGCGACCGCAATCACGCCGACCAGGATCAATTTCTTTTTCATCATCCAGCTCCCTGATGGGTTTCGCACCCGAGGCGGCGCGACAGGAGCCTTGAAATAAGAACACTGATCGGTACAGTTAACCCCGTCGCGAGGCATTCCACCCGTGACTGCCAGTCACGAATCGATGGATAATCCGAAAGATGGAAGACTTCTCAGCAATATCGAGCTTCGTCCGGGTGGTCGAAGCCAAGAGTTTCCGGGCCGCGGCCGCGCAATTGGGCATGACGCCTTCCGGCGTCAGCCGGGCGGTTTCGCGGCTGGAAGAACACATCGGCGTGCGCCTGCTGTTCCGCAGCACCCGCGCGCTGAACCTCACCGACGATGGGGAATCGTTCTACCGGCGCTGCAAGGACATCCTGGCCGACCTCGGCGAGGCGGTGGAATCGCTGGGTTATGCGCGCACCAAGCCGCGCGGCAAATTGCGCGTCGCGATGAATGTCTCGATCGGGCGTGCGGGCCTGATTCCGAATCTCGCGGATTTCGAGGAACGCTATCCCGACATCCGGCTGGAACTCGCGATGAGCGAGCGCAACATCGGGCTGATCGAGGAAGGCATCGATTGCGCGATCCGGATGGGCGAACTGGAGGATTCCAACCTCGTCGCCCGCAAGCTCGGTTACTTCAGCAACGTGCTGTGCGCGTCGCCGGCCTATCTGGCGCGGCACGGCACGCCAACGTGCCTCGACGACCTGAAGCAGCACCAGTGCATCAATTACGTGTACCCCACCAGCGGCCGCGCCTACCAGTGGCAATTCGATTCGCCAAACGGCCCGGTCACGCTGGACGTCGATGCGCACCTGCTGATCAACGATGGCGAGTCGGTGATCCAGGCGGCGATGGCGGGCCTCGGCATCATCCAGGTGCCGCACTGGCTGGCGGCGGGGCCGATCGGCCACGGCAAGCTGCAGGTGATCATGGAAGACACCATCTCGGCCGGATCACCGGTGTGGATCGTGTACCCGCAGAAGAAACACCTGTCGGCGCGCGTGCACGCCTTCATCGACTGGATCCAGGAAGTGTTTCGGCGCGACAACCTGCCCGCTTGTCGGCGCGCGGCCAGGGAAGAAGCCCGCGGCAGCGCACTCGTGGAATCGGTGCGGATCGATTCGGCCGACAAGGTGTTGCCGCACCGCGAAGCCGTCGAGGCGTAACCCGGGGAGCACCACGCGCCGGCCGCGCGGCGATCGCGGTGCGGCAGCGCACGACGCGCTTGCAGGCCGGGGCAGACTTCGGCGCTGCCGAATCGCGCTGCGCTCAGGCGGCGACGTCCAATGCTTCGACGATCCGGTTTTCGACCGCGGCGAGATCGGGAATCCACGCGGGTTCGTCGTGGACCCGCACCTGCTCGCGCACGCCGGTCGGCAACGCGCCGGCATTCCCGTCCGGCAGCAACATGTCTTCGGCAATCAGGGTCAGGCGCGGAAAGCCCTGCGTCAGCACGCCGAAATACGGCAGGCGCGCGTGACCGGAAAGCGCCTTCAGGATGGCCACCCGCGCGTTCTCGGTCGATTCGTCGGCGGCCGTGCCCGCGAGTGCCGAAAACGCCAACACCGGCAACCCCCAGCCGCGCCACGCCAGGCGCCCCAACAACCATGACGGCGCTCCTGCAACCGGCGAGGGATGCGCGAACGTGATCACTTCGGCCATGGTGGTGTTGGGCACCAGCACACGACCGCCGGTGACGGGCAACATGACCCCGCGGATTTCGTGGGGCAAGGCATCAGCCATGCTCATGGCTGACTTCCTTCATTTTCGAGCCGGCGGAATCATCGGCGCCTGTCTTTCTGTCGGAGTCTCCGCCGAACCAGCGTTCGATCGGGTCGGCATCGACCCGCAGCGGCACCACCGTTTCCATCGGCACCAGCTCCAGACCCGCAAAGGCATCGGACAAGACCGGCTCGGATGATTTGCGCGCGCCGCTGTCCGCGGCAGTTGCCGGCGCGACATCCGGATCGACCAGCGCCCAGTCATCGAGCGAGGGCAAGCTCGCGAGCACGTCGGCGTCGTCGTTCACCGCCTCGGCAGGCGCAGGGAGCGGCTCGGGATTGGGAGTGTCCTGCTTCATGGGTTCGGCCTCGCAAACTTGATCCTGTGGCGCCGCCGGCACGTTGTCACCGGAAACCTCGCGCCAGACCTGGGTGGAAGCGGGGTTCTCGGCGGAACTCGGTTCCGCGAGCCGCGCATCGATCATCGCCGACAAAGCCTCGGTGTCGACATCCAGCGCGGCTTCGGCTTCGAAATCGAAATCCGCGGGAGCTTCCTGCTGCGCATTCGCATCCAACGGCTCGTCGGCGACCACGATCGTTTCCGCCGGCAATTCGAGAACCGGTTCGAAAGACAACCCTTGCTCCACCGCGACCGCCTGTGCGGAATCGTCCGGCGACGGAACGCCGAGGCCCGGCAGCCCCTGCGCAGTTTCCGTGACCGGCTCGATGGCCGGCGCGGAAACCTGGCCGCCCGCGAAATCGACGGTCATGGTTTCGATTTCCTCAGACGAAAGCGGGAGCTCGACCACGGCCGCAGGCGAGGCCGTTCCGGTCGTTTCCACCGAAATCGCGAACGCCGATTCGTCCACGTCAACCGCGACCTGCGGATTTGCGGCATCGGCAACGACCGCGGGCGTCTTGGTCGTGGCGACACGCGACATGGCCTCCGGACGCGGCGGATCCACGTCGCGGCTGCCGCGCAGTTTCGCGACGAGATGCCGCAACCAGCGCGCGCGCGACCAGCCCTCCAGCGACTGCGAAATTTCGGGATCGTTGTACACCACCGCGATGCCCGCGGCGTGCAAGGCCGATTCCACGGTTTCCAGCCAGTCACCGCCATCGAGATTCACCAGCGCCGATGCTGCGCCCGCGGAAGCCAGGCGCGCAGCGTCGAAATCAACCGCAGCCGACGCGTACGCGATCTCGACGTGTCCGGCCATGGCCTCGCGGACGTGCGCGACCGCCGCCTCATCGCCGAACACCAGCGCGATGCGCGGCAGCGTTTCCATCGCACGATCAGGCATGGCGCGCCTCCAGCATTTCATTTACGTGGCGCAACAGGTCGGATTCGCTGTACGGTTTGCCGATGTAACGCTCCACACCGATTTCGAACGCACGCTGGCGGTGTTTCTCGCCGGTGCGCGAGGTGATCATGATGATCGGCACGTGGCGGAACCGCGCGTCGTTCTTCATGTGCGTCGCCAGCTCGTACCCGTCCATGCGCGGCATTTCGATGTCGAGCAGCATCACGTCGGGCACGCGTTCCTGCAATTGCTCCAGGGCGTCGACGCCGTCCTTCGCGGTGACTACTTCCAGTTGCTCGCGCTCCAGCACGCGCGTGGTGACCTTGCGCATCGTGATCGAATCGTCGACCACCATCACGAGGCGCGGGCCAGACTCGTCGGTGCGCGACGGCACGACCGGTCGCAGCGGTTCGGCATCGCCCGGTTCTTCGGCTTCGGCCACCGTGACCAGCGCCGCTTGCTTGGCGACGGAATGACGCACCAGCGGTGCGAGATCGAGGATCAGCATCACCGAACCATCGCCCATGATCGTGGCGCCGAACATGCCGGGCACGTTGCTGATCTGCGGACCCACCGGCTTCACCACGATTTCGCGCGAGCCGATCACGCTGTCGATGTGGATGGCGGCGCGCAGGTCACCCGCGCGCACCATCAGCAGCGGCAACTGGCCGGTGCTGTCTTCGACGGCGTGCGATGCGCCCAGTCCGAGCAGCTCGGACAGTTCGTGCAGCTGGTAAGGCTCGCCCGCGTATTCGATGGAGCGGTCGCCACTGGCCATGCGTGCGGCCATTTCCTCGCGCGGGATGCGCGAGACGGCCTGCACGGACGTCATCGGCACGGCGAACGTGGTATCGCCCGCACGCACCGTGATCGCCTGCGTCACCGCAAGCGTGAACGGCAGGCGGATGTTGAACGTGGTGCCGCGGCCGCGTTCGGATTCGATGGTCAGCGAGCCACCGAGTTGGCGGATCTCGTTGGCGACCACGTCCATGCCGACACCGCGACCCGCGATCTGGCTGACTTCGCTGGCGGTGGAGAAGCCGGTCTGCAGCACGAAGTTGAACAGTTCGGCGTCGGAAACCGACATGTCGGCCTGCAACAACCCGCGTTCGATGGCCTTGCGGCGGATCGCGTCGCGATCGAAACCGGCGCCGTCGTCGGTTACCCGCACCAATACTTCAGTGCCCTGGCGGCCGACGTGGATCGTGACGGTACCTTCCATCGGCTTGCCGATGGCGACGCGCTGGGCGGGATCCTCGATGCCGTGCGCGAGCGCGTTGCGCAGCATGTGCTCGAACGGCGCCTTCATGCGCTCCATCACGCTGCGATCCATTTCACCCTGTGCGCCTTCCACGCGCAGTTGCGCGCGCTTGCCGAGTTCGTCGGCGGCCCCGCGCAACGTGCGGCGCAGGTTCGGCACCATCGACTCGAACGGCACCATGCGCGTACGCATCAGGCCGTCCTGCAAATCGGAGTTGACACGCGACTGCTGCAGCAGCAGCGTTTCGGACTGGCGCGCCTGATCGTCCAGGATGTCCTGGATCGAGGCCAGGTCCGACACCGATTCCGCGAGCGCGCGCGAATACTGTTGCAGGTTGGAGAAGCGGTCGAGTTCCAGCGGATCGAACGCCGCGCCTTCGCCGGCTTCGTTCTCGCGCTGGTAGCGCGACAGGATCTGGGTTTCGGTTTCGATCTCGAGTTTTCGCAACTGTTCGCGCAGGCGCGCGACGGTCTGGTTGAGTTCGACCAGGTTGAAGCGGAAGTTGCCGACCTGCTGTTCCAGGCGCGCGCGGTAGATCGACGCTTCGCCCGCCGCATTCACCAGCGAATCGAGCAGGTCCGAACGCACCCGGATCAATTCCGCCGGCGCCTGTACCTCGGTCTCGACGAATTGCGGTGCGGCGCGCGGCGGCGGTGCCGGAACCGCTTTCGCAACTGGCGCCACTTCATCGCGAGCGGGGTTGGGTTCCGAAGTCGTTTCGAAGGCTCCGGCCACGCCCGCGATCGGGCGGCCTTCGGCCAACGCGTTGAAACGTTCGACCGCGTTCACCGGCGTCGCCACCGCGCGGTTCTCCATCACCCGCTCGAGCATGTCGTGCAGGCGGTCGAAGGCGCGTTCCAGGGAATCGACTTCGATCGGCTCGACCGCACGCTTGCGATCGCCGATCTTCTCCAGCAGCGTTTCCATGGCGTGGGCCAGATCGCCCACCGCGGCGATGCCGACCACCCGCGCACCCCCTTTGAGGGTGTGCAGGTTGCGCTGCAGGCCACGGATGCATTCGACGTCATCCGGCGCATTGCGCAACGTGGCCATCAGGCCGTCGCTGCTGTCCAGCAGCTCGCCGGCTTCTTCGGTGAACAGGCTGACGAGTTCCGGATCGAGTCCCGGAATGTCGAGCGCGCCATCGGGTTGCGTGTCTTCCGGGAAAGCGGGCAGCGCCATGGCCGCGATGTCGCGCTCCGCCTGTGCACGCGCCGCGGCAATCCGTTCGGCTTCGGCCTGCTCAGCCGCGATGCGTTCACGCTCCGCCTGTTCCGCCGCGATGCGTTCACGCTCCGCCTGCTCGGCGGCGATGCGTTCCTGCTCGGCTTGTTCGGCAGCCAGACGCTCCTGCTCGGCCTGCTCTGCCGCAAGACGCTCGCGTTCGGCTTGTTCTGCGGCAAGACGTTCCTGTTCCGCCCTTTCAGCGGCAATGCGTTCGGCCTCGGCCTGCTCGGCGGCAGCGCGCTCGGTCTCGGCAGCAAGGCGTTCCTGCTCGGCCTGCTCCGCGGCGAGGCGTTCCTGCTCCTCCTCGGCCGCGATGCGTTCTTGTTCGGCCTGTTCCGCCGCGATGCGTTCGGCTTCGGCTTCGGCCTGCTCGGCGGCAATGCGTTCCTGCTCGGCTTGTTCCACAGCCAACCGTTCGGCTTCGGCCTGCTCGGCGGCGATGCGTTCCCGCTCCGCCTTTTCTGCCGCCAACCTGTCAGCCTCTTCACGCGCAGCCAGCGCGTCGGCATCGTCTTCGGTGGGCAACGTCGAGGCAGCCCCCAAACCGATGGCCGTGACGCCATTGTCGGATTCGTCCTCGAGCGACAATCCAGCCTCGGCTGCGAGTTCGTGTTCCGCGAATGAAACGCGCGGTGCGCCGAACGGCGCGGCCTCCGGCCAGCGGTCGCGCAAGGCTTCCAGACGCTCGGCCAATGCAGTGGTGTCCGGCACGTCGGGAACCGGCGCGTCGAATTGCGCCATCACGTGATCCGTCATCGCGACCGCATCGCGCATCGCGTCGCAGCCTTCGCGATCGAGCGGGGCCTCGGCGCTGCGCACGCGGCGCACCCAGGATTCCATCGGCCCCAGCATGTTCGCCAGCATCTCGATGCCGACCATCGCGACCGCGCCGTGCAGCGTATGCACCGAGCGCATCAGTTCGTCGTCCGCCGGAACGCGATAGTCGACGTTGCGCGCCAGGTACGCGCGCAGGTTGTCGAGGTGCTGGCCCACTTCGGTGCGCAGCACGTCCAGCAGGATCGGATCCACCACCGGCAGACCGGTTTCCGGGGAGGTGATGACCTGCGCCGTCGTGGTAACCGGAGCAACAGCCACCGGCCCGGCTTCGACATCGGGCACCCAGCGGCGCACGCTGCGCACGGTCTTGCGATAACCCTGGACCAGATCGGCGATCCGCGCCGGTTCGCCCGCGACGAGTTTGTCCGCTGTCTGCATGATCGCGTCGAGCGGCGGGTCCAGCGTGACCGGACGGCCCTGCAGGCCGGCGTGCAGTTTCGGCAGCGTCGCCACCGCTGCGTCCACCACGTCCTGCACGTTCTGGTCCGGCTGAATGGTGCGATCGAGCACGCGGTTCAGCATGTTCTCGATCTTCCAGCTGAATTCGCCCAGCGCCGCGGCACCTACCAGCCGCCCCGAGCCCTTCAGCGTGTGGAACGAACGCCGCACGTTCTTGAGTGTGTCGAGGTCGTCCGGATTGGCCTTCCATGCCGGCAGGTTGACGTTGATGTTGGCGATTTCCTCGCCCACTTCTTCGACGAAGACTTCGCGGATTTCCTCGTCGATGCCTGCAGCATCCTGGAACGCCGTATCGACCGGCGCGGCGCCGTCCGCCGCGGCCGGCTCCAGCACTTCCTCTTCGACATCGACCCACCGGCCGGGGCCGACGCCGGGCATCGCGTAACCAGCTTGCGCGGCTTCCGTGTCGTTGGCCGCCGCGACCGGGATGTCGACCGCGTTCGGAACGCCCTTGCCGATCGGGGCGATCGGAGCCGGAGTGACAGCCGCCGGTTCCATCGCAGCCGTGGTCTTCTCGGCGATGGCCGGCTCGGCCGGATCGCGCCGCGCCGGAAGCGGCCAGTACTGGAGTTTCTCCAGGCTGTGCTGGGCCGCATCGAGAATGCGGTTGTCGCTGGCGCTCGAATCGCGCCCGATCTCGAGGTAGTACTCGACGCTGGCCATCGCATCGGCCAGCGTATCCATGTCATCGACGGTGGGGACCTTGCCGTCGGCGATCAGTTCGTTGCCGATGTACCGGTCGATCCCGTCCACCAGTTCGGCCGGGCGCTCCAGATTGAGGATGCGCAGCGCACCCGAAACCTCGGCCAGCAACTTGGGCACATCGGCGAGTTGTGCGTGCGACCACGACGATTCAATGAACGCGGTGATGTGTTCCTTGACCCTGCCGAGGTTGGCGCCGGCTTCGCGCATCAGCGTGCGCATGATCTTGCGCGCTTCGCTGGAGGGCAACACGTCATCGGACGAGTTGGTGGCACCGAGGAATTCGATGTGTTCGTCCAGCGAGGCGTCCACGTACAACAGCGCGCTGGCGACGTCGAGGATGATTTCGGGCTTCGCCTCGCACTTGCCGTCGATGACGTCGGCGATCACCTTGCGCTGGTCGCCGATCATCCTGGCTGGCGATTCCAGCCCCAGCATCCCCAGCGTGTCACCGACGCGATGCAGGGTTTCGACCTGCGGCGCCAATTGCTGCGGACTGCGGTCCTCGCGGCGCAGGAAAATGTCCAGGCCTTCCTTGACGCGCAACAGGTCCTCGCGCACCGCCTTGGCCACCGTATCGAGCAGTGCACGATTGCGGCCGGACATCGCTGCGCGCGCGCGTTCCAGTTCCTCGGCCGACGGCACCATCCGGTCGAGCGCGAAGCACTGTGCGATCGCTTCGGTCCGGCCGGGCCCGGGCGTCGCGTGCGCGACGGAAAACAGCAAGCCGCGCACGAGTTCGCGCGCGTCCTCGTCGCCGCACACTTCCTCGCCCTGGTCCTGCATGTGGCGGACCGTGCGATCGAGCTGCCCGAACTGCTGGCGCAAACTGGCCAGATGATGATCCAGCCGGCCCTGCTGCAAGGCTTCCAGCACACCGCTGGCCACCCACCACAGACGGCGCGCAGCTTCGGCGTGGCACACTACGCGGAGCTCGTCCATGCAGTCGCGCATGTCGGCGAAATTGGGTTGCTTGCCCTGGGTCCAGGCCAACAACTGCACCTGGAAACGCGCGCGCACCTGCGTGGTGCGCGCTCGCAAGTCGGCGAACGGATACGCCACCCGCGCACCGGCTGCGTCCGGCGGCAGCGGGCGATCGATGTCTGGATGGAACAGCACGCGCTGGTCGACGGGTTCCGCACCCCGCGCGTCACGCAATTCGTTCAGCAGCGGCAGCAGGACGATCGGAATGTCCTTGTGGCCGGTTTCGATGAGGTCAAGATAATCGGGCAACTGCACCAGCCCGCGCATCAGCGCACCGAAGGCTTCGTCACGGTCGGCGACCTTGCCGTCGAGCACCGATTGCGCCAGATGCTCCATTTCCTGATCGAGCTCGGCGGCGCCGTACAGTTCGACCATGCGCAGCGTGCCGAGCACCTGGTGCAGCAGGCCCACGCAGCTCTGCATCAGGCGTGCGTCCTCGGGGTCCTCGGCGTAGGCTTCGAGCGCCTGCCGGGCTTCCGACAGCAACTGGTCGATCTGCGGCTTGATCCAGCCGAGGGTCGAGAAATCGATGTGTTCTTCGAGTTGCATCGCTGCTTTCCGCACGCTGCCGCCGGCTTCCCGCTCCACGACCGCGGCGGGCACGACTGCGGCCATGCCGGCTTCGCCGGTGGCCGTGGTCATGATGTCGTCGCCTGCGGTCATGGCCCCTCCTCGCACCGCTTACGCGGGCAGCTTGAAGTCGGCCACCGAACGGCGCAGCTCCTGGGCGAGTTGCGCAAGGTTGCCGATCGATTCCGCGGTCTGGTTCGCGCCCACCGAGGTCTGCGCGGTGATCTGCTGAATCGAACTCATCGTCGACGAGATGTTGGTGGCCGCCGCGGACTGCTGCTTGGCCGCGCTGGATATGCCCTGAATCAGGCCGGCGAGGTTGTTCGACACCTTTTCGATCTCGCCCAGCGCGGTGCCGGCGTCTTCCGCCAGCCGCGCCCCGTTCACCACCTGCGTGGTGGTCTGTTCCATGGAGCTGACCGCTTCGACGGTATCGGACTGAATGGTCTGCACCAGCGTTTCGATTCGCTTCGTCGCACCCGTCGCACGTTCGGCCAGTCGCTGCACTTCGTCCGCGACCACCGCGAAACCGCGGCCCGCCTCGCCGGCCGAGGCGGCCTGGATGGCCGCGTTCAGCGCCAGAATGTTGGTCTGCTCGGCGATGTCGTTGATGAGTTCGACGATCGAACCGATTTCCTGCGAAGATTCGCCGAGCCGCTTGATGCGCTTGGACGTCTCCTGGATCTGCTCGCGGATCGAATCCATGCCGCTGATCGTCTGGCGCACGATCTGCGCGCCATTCGACGCGATCTGCACCGAGCGCTGCGCCACTTCCGCGCTGTCGGCGGAGTTGCGCGACACCTGGTCGATGGACACCGCCATTTCGTTGATCTTGGCCGAGGCCGAGGTGATCTGTTCGGCCTGCTGGTTGGCCGCATCCGCCAGATGCTTGGCGGTGGCCTGGGTTTCCTGGGCGGCCGATGACACGCGCACCGCCGTCTCGTTGATGGTCGTCACCAGCGAGCGCAGTGCCTCGACCGCGAAGTTCACCGAGTCCGCGATCGCGCCGGTGATGTCTTCTGTAACAGTCGCCTTCACCGTCAGGTCGCCTTCCGCGAGCGTGCCCATTTCATCCAGCAAGCGCATGATCGCCTGCTGGTTGCGTTCGTTGAGGCTGCGGCTCTCGGCCGAGCGCTTGCGTTCGGTACGGATGAAGTTGAGCGCCAGGATCACCGCCAATATCGCCGCGGCGACCGCGCCGAGCAGGCCCCACCACACGTTCGGGAACGGGCGGGTCTGCGGCAACTTGCCGAGCGCGTTGGACACCGCGTTGGCCTTCAGCAACACGTCCTGCGAATCGACCGAGGCCTGGGTTGCGGCGTTCTTCACCGTCACCAGCGTCGGTGCGGCGGCGATCACCTTCTGCACCGGCGCTTCGAGGCCGCTCCACGATTTCTGCACGTCACCGAGCAGCTTGGTGGCTTCGCCGCCGGAACTGTCCGCCAGTTGCTTCAGGGTTTCGCCATAGTTGGTGGAGTCGAGCGCGAGGCCGTTGGCGGCCGACGCGGAATCGGCGCCGCCCTGCAACACGTCGCCCACGCGACGGATCAGGCGGTCGCCCGACACCATCAGTTGCGAGGCGGTGTAGATGCTGGAAGCCGACCCCCTGGACTGCAGGATGTTGATGACCTGATTGATCTTGGAGTTCAGGTCCGGCATCTGCTGGTTGAAGGTGGCGGCCTGCGAAGCGGAATCAAGCACCGCATCCTTGTTCGCTTCGATCTTGCCGAGGTCGGCGTTCAACTGGTTCCACGACTTGGTCAGCGCAGCCATCGGCTCGCGCACCCCGATCGCGTCGACGTAGGCCGGCAGGCCGGTCGCGGAATCGCCCTGGTTCAGGTGATTGACCGCCGCGGCGATGGCCGCGCGTGTGCTGGTCAATTCCTTGAAGGCGTCGATGTTGCCGTTGGCGGCCTGCAACGCGAAGTTCGCGACCTGCTGCGAGTTCACCTGGATCTGGGTGGTGAGCTGCGCGGCCGAACGGTCCTGGCTGTCGTGCCGGTTCAGCAGGAAAAAGTCGGCGCCGGCGAGGATGATCGCCAGCAGCAACAGGATGATCAGCCAGGTCTGCAGGGACGCACCCTTGCGTGCTGCTCCGGAATTCGCGCTCATGATTCCCACCTCGTTGCCATGTTTGTCGCTTGCATCGGTTCTGCCCCGTCGTGAGCTGACTCGGAGCGGCTGTTGTTGAAAGTCAGAGCCTGCCCCCGAGACGCTTTTGATCGGGGGCCAGGGATGGCCGTTCTGATGTCCATGGTCTGCACTCCCCTCAGTACTCCAAAACACCCACGAAACCGATCAGGACGATCGCACAACTACAGCCCCGCGTGCTGGAACTCCGCGGTATGCGTCAACTCCACCATGCTGAAACGGCCCAGCCGCATCGGACCCATCGTGACGTTTTCGGTGACGAAGCGCGCCAGTCGCGCATCGGCTTCGCCCTCCGCATCGATGCGATCGGCGTCGGTCAGGTTGCGCTGGCCCAGCAACTCGTCGACCAGCAGCCCGACGTTGCCGCCGTTCTGCTTCACCACCAGCACCCGCGCGCGCCCGGTGACATGGGTGCGCTGCTCGAACAGGAACTGTTTCAGGTCCACCAGCGCGATCAGGTTGCCGCGCACGTTGGCGACGCCGAGCATCCACGGACGCGTGGCGGGAATGCTGGTGACCGGCGGCGGCTGCATCAGGATTTCGCTGACTTCGTCGATGCCGCTGACGAAATGATGGTCGCCGATCCGGAAGCCGATCGCACGCCAAAGGCCGGGCGCCTCGATCTGTTCCGGCACGCCGGGATCATGCTCGAGGCTGCGGCTTTCGTAGGCCGCCAGCAGCGCGTACGCACCGGCTGGCTGCAGGTTTTCCAGAGCTTCTCCCGTGACCGGGGCCGCGGCTTGCGCCTGCCGCGCGCCGCTGCGAGGGCCGTGTCTTTCGTGGGAGCGCTTCCTGGTCATCGTCGCTAGGCCTGCGCGGTGAGGTGCTTGCTGACGTTGGCGACCAGATCCTTTTCGCTGACCGGCTTCACCAGCACGTCCTTCGCGCCCTGGCGCATGCCCCACATGCGGTCGGTTTCCATGTTCTTGGTGGTCACGATCACCACCGGGATGGAACTGGTCTTCGGATCCTTGGTGAGGCTGCGGGTGGCCTGGAAGCCGTTCATGCCGGGCATGATCACGTCCATCAGCACGAGGTCCGGCTTGTCCTTCTGCGCGGCGGCGATGCCCGCCTCCGCGGTTCCGGCCGAGGTGACCTTGTGCCCCGCCCGCTCCAGCGCGCCGGAAAAAATCTTCACGTCGGTGGGCGAGTCGTCGATGATCAGGATGTGTGCCATTGCTTGGATTCCCCTGCGCGCATCACCACGATGGTGCATGCGTCATTTGTCGGCCGCGACATGCTGCCGGATCGCATCCAGCAATTCGTCGCGGGTGAAAGGTTTGGTGAGGTATTGCTCGGAACCCACGATCCGGCCGCGCGCCTTGTCGAACAGGCCGTCCTTGGAGGACAGCATGATCACGGGCGTGGATCGGAACACGTGGTTGTTCTTGATCAGCGCGCAGGTCTGATAACCGTCCAGGCGCGGCATCATGATGTCCACGAAGATGATGTCGGGGCGCAGATCGGAGATCTTGGCCAGCGCCTCGAAGCCGTCCACGGCGGTCAATACCTCGGCACCCTCCTTCTTCAGCAGGGTCTCGGCGGTACGGCGGATGGTCTTCGAGTCATCGATGACCATCACCTTCAATCCGGCAAGGCCATCGTGGTTGACGTTTTCGTTCACGGTCAGGGTTCCACCTCTTCGGGAGGCGTTGAGACTCCATGCAACATGGATGCCACACCACACGCCACTGTGACGGCCGTCACGTTCGATCTTGAAGCGATCCCCCTGCGATCCGTCCCCCTGCAGACGAACCCGGAATGCCTTCCACAAGGCAAAGCCGTCTCTGTGCCAAGATACACCATGCGCGCCCTGTTTCGATGTGACGTCTTGCGCTTTGGTTTCAAGACGCCATCGTCGCATCGCGGCCGCCCGCCGATCCATTGACCAACAACCCGAGCCCATGAACCTGACCGTTGCGGTGCTGATGGACCCCATCGGCACGATCCATCCCGAAAAGGACACCACGCT
>DAIUEL010000048.1:0-14467 GCA_036845145.1 Rhodanobacteraceae bacterium
ATCTGGAAGAAGCCGCCGGCGTCTCGCGTTACAAGGAACGCCGCAAGGAAACCGAAAGCCGCATCAAGGCCACGCGCGAGAACCTCGACCGCGTCAAGGACGTGCGCGAGGAAGTCGAAAAGCAACTCGATCATTTGAACCGGCAGGCCCGCGCGGCCGAGCGCTGGAAGAAGTTGAAGGAAGAACGCGGTTTGCGCGAAGCCGAATTGCGCGCGCTGAACTACCGCTCGGTTACCGCGCAGCTCGAAACGCATCGGCAAGCGCTGCGCGAAGCCGAGACCGCGCTGGAAGGCAAGCTGGCGGCGCAGCGTCACCTCGAAGCGCAAATCGAGACGGGCCGCGACACCCACCAGCAACATACCGAAGCGATGAATGCGGTGCAGGCCGAGGTGTATCAGGTCGGCGCCGAACTCGCGCGTGTCGAACAGCAGATCAAGCACCATCGCGAAATGCTGGAACGGCTGCACCACGATCGGGAGGAATCCGAACGCGCATGGACCGAATTGGCCGATCACCTTCGGGCCGACACCGCGCAACACGATGAACTGAAAGCCGCGATCGGCGAGGCGGAACCCGAAACCGCGCGCCTTCGCGAAGCCGAGGCACAGGCCGCCCAAGCGTTGAACGAAGCCGAAGCCGCGCATGCGGCGTGGCAGCAGCGCTGGGAATCGCACAGCGGGCAAACCGCGTCCACTTCGCGCGAAGCCGAAGTCGAACGCACCCATATCGACCATCTGGACAAGCAGGCGCTGGACCTGTCGCGCCGCCGCGAGACGTTGCGCAATGAGCGCAAGAACCACGACATCGACGCCTTGACGGCCGGTACCGCCAGCCTCGCCGACGAACACGTGGTGCTGAAAACCCAGGTCGAAGCGCAATCGCAGCATCTCGAACATCACAAGGCCGAAGCCGAGAGGCTGCTGGGCGAGGAGCGCCAGGCGCAAACCTGGCTTGCCGAAGCCAATACGCAGAAACAGACCCTGCGCGGCCGGATTGGGTCGCTGGAAGCCTTGCAGCGCGCCGCGCTGGGCCGCGATCGCGACGCCGCGCGCGAGTGGCTGCAGAAAGTCGGCCTCGCCAACGGCGAACGGCTCGGTGCGCGATTGAAGGTCAACGATGGCTGGGATCGCGCCGTCGAAACCGTGCTGGCCGGCATGCTGGAAGCCGTGCTGGTGGACGAACCCGCATCGCTGGCCGGTGACCTTGCCGGCATCGAGAAAACCGACATTACCTTGATCGGCAGTGGCGAGGCGCTGGATGCGGATGTGTCCGGTACGCTTGCCGCCGTGGCGACGGGTCCTGCCGCGGCACGCGCACTGCTGGCGAAGGTTCGCACCGCCGGATCGCTGGACGAGGCGCGCGCGATCGCGCCGACGCTGGCGTCCACCCACACCGTCATCACCCGCGATGGTATCTGGCTGGGGCCCGGTTTCGCGCGCGTTCGTCGCGCCGAAGGCGGCCAGGTCGGCGTGCTGACGCGCGAGCGCGAATTGCAGGAAGCCACCGCGGAACTCGCGGCGGTCGACAAGCGCATCGCCGAGCTTCAGGCGCGCCAGGCCGAAGTGCGCGACCAGCGTCGCGCGGCCGAACAGTCGCGCGACGATGCGCAGCGGGACGTATACAACGCGCATCGCCGCCTGTCCGAACTGGCCGGCGAGATACAGAGCCGGCAGGGCCGCATCGACAGTGCCAGGGCGCGGCTTGCCGCCATCGATGCCGAATACGCCGAGATCGAAACCGCGTTCGCCGAAAACGAGCAACTGCTGCAGGCCGCGCGTGCCCGCATGCAGGCTGCCGTCTCCGCCATGGGCGAGCACGAGCAGGCCCGCGCCGCGCTCGAATCCGAGCGCAGGCAGTTGCTGGAACGCCGCGAAGCGGCCCGTGCTGACGCCCAGGAGGCTTCCGATGTCGCGCACCGCCACGCGATCGCGACTGAATCGAGGCGCGTCACGCTGGCCGCGCTGGAACAATCGCTCGCGCGCATGGACACGCAACGCGAGCAACTGGAAAGGCACCGTGCCGAGCTTGACCGCCGCCTCTCCGAGGGCGGCGACCCGATCGCCGCGCTGGAGAAAGAACGTCAGGTGTGCCTCGAACAGCGGCTCACCGTGGACAAGAAACTGGTGGACGCGCGACACGTGGTGGAGGATTCCGCCAACGTTTTGCGCGAGCACGAGCAGGCGCGGCACGCGGCCGAGCAGGCGATGGCCGGCGAGCGCGACACGCTGGAGAAGCTGCGCCTGGAAGAGCAGGGCCAACGCCTGCGCGCCGAACAGTTGGCCGAGGCGATTCGCGAAGCGGGGCTGGAAATCGAGCCATTGCTTGCGAATCTTTCCGGCGAGGTGCAGCCGGAAGCTTGGCAGGAAAAGATCGCCGACCTCGATGGCCGCATCGCCAGGCTGGAACCGGTCAATCTCGCGGCGATCACCGAGCACGCCGAAGCCGCGCAGCGCAAGGACTATCTCGACGCGCAGACGACCGATCTCACCACCGCGCTCGAAACGCTGGAAAACGCGATCCGCAAGATCGACCGCGAAACCCGCGAACGCTTCAAGGACACCTTCGACCGCGTCAACGCCGGCTTCCAGGACCTGTTCCCGAAGCTGTTCGGCGGTGGCCACGCCTACCTGGAATTGACCGGCGAGGATCTGCTGGACGCGGGTGTCACCATGATGGCGCGCCCGCCGGGCAAGCGGAACAGCCACATCTCGCTGCTCTCGGGCGGCGAAAAGGCCATGACCGCGGTGGCGCTGGTGATGGCGATCTTCAACTTGAATCCCGCACCGTTTTGCCTGCTCGACGAGGTGGACGCGCCGCTCGACGAAGGCAACGTCGGCCGTTTCAGTCAGCTCGTGCGCGACATGTCCGAAAAGGTCCAGTTCATGGTCGTCACCCACAACAAGTCGACCATGGAAATGGCGTACCAGTTGTGCGGCGTGACCATGCGCGAACCCGGCGTGTCGCGGCTGGTGCAAGTGGATCTGGCCGAAGCGACGCGGCTGGCGGGCGTGGCGGCGTAGGGCGGGTGACAACCCGCCGCTGTCGCCTCGATTGGCGGGATACGCTGCGCTACTCCCGCCCTACATTCCGGAACGCCAGGCAGGCGCACGTAGCGTGGGTGCCAACCTGCCGGAAGGTCGACGCGGGGTCAGGTGCGCGACCATCGCCTGCAATGGCATTGCTTCGGCCGGATTTTTGCTAAAGTCCGCGCCATGGACGTCGCCGTCTCCGCCAACACATTGCGCATCATCATCGCCGCCATCGGCGTGGTGGTGCTTGTCGCGATCTATTTCTTCGGACGGCCGCGCAAGACCGAGCACGGCCGCCGCGTCGTTCCGCGCAAAGCGAGCGACGAGCGCGTCGATCCGGTGATCGGCGATACCACGAACGCGGATGACGTCGCAGCCGACGCGCCGCCCCAACAAGGTGAACTGGATGTCGCGCTGCAACGCGAACTGGACAGACTCGGTGCGACGGTCGCCGCCGACCGCAACGCACGATCGCAAGCCGCGCCCGTGGAATCAACCGCCGGACAGCGCCCGAACGAACCCCCGGTCGATCGCATTGTCAGCCTGTTCGTGGTGGCACGTGCCGGCGAAGAATTCCGGGGCAACGACATCGTGGTCGCCGGGGAAAAAGCCGGCCTGCGTTTCGGCGCCATGAACATCTTCCATCGCCTCGTGGACGGTCGTCCCGATGCCGGTCCGATCTTCAGCATGGCCAACATGATGAAGCCGGGCTATTTCGACATGACGCGGATCGGGGAACTGGCCACGCCGGGCCTCACCTTCTTCGTCACCTTGCCCGGTCCGCTGCCGGCGCTGGACGCGTGGGAAGCCATGCTGCCGGCCGCGCAGCGCATTGCCGAACTCCTCAACGGCGAGTTGCTGGACGAAGACCGCAACGCACTCGGCCGACAGCGGGTGGCCGGCTTGCGCGAGGAATTGCGCGCGTGGGATCGCCAGCATGAAGGGACCCTGATCACGCCGCCGCGCCGCTGAGCCTCCGTTCGCACCTGTCCACCAGAGCATTCCATGACGTATCCGAGTCCCGCGTTCCGCGAAGATCGCACCGAGGTGCTGCACGCCGCCATCCGCGACCTGCATTTCGGCGCGCTGATCACGCGCCCCGAAAGCGCATTCGCGACGTCGTACCTGCCGTGGGAGCTGGATGCCACGCGCGGCCCGCACGGCACGCTGGTTGGCCATCTCGCGCGTTACAACCCGCAGTCGCAGGTGCCGGGAAGCGGTATCCACGCGCTGGTGCTGTTCCAGGGACCGCACGCCTACGTATCGCCATCGTGGTATCCGGGCAAGCGCGAAGACCCGCGCCAGGTCCCGACTTGGGATTACCTCGTGGTGGAGGCGCGCGGCACGCTCGTGAAGTTCGACGACGAGGTGCGCCTGTACAACTTGCTGACGCAGCTCACCGACCACAACGAAGCCGGCCGCGAACACCGCTGGCGCGTCACCGATGCGCCCGATGATTATGTTCGCAAGGAAATGCACCACATCATCGGCATCGAACTGCGCGTCGAATCCCTGATCGGTCGCTACAAGCTCAGCCAGAACCGCAACGCCGCGGACCAGGAAGGCGCACGCGCGGGGCTCGCCGACGCGCCCACCGAACGCGAACGCAACCTTGCGAGCGCCATCGCAGCCGCGCAACACCAGCGAAACCGGTGAACCTCGCGCTGGCTTGAATGCAGCAAACGAGCCATCGGCGATTGGATTATCCCGCCAGGTCCCGTAACCGCGTCATCAGCCCAACAAGGCCGGTCCGGCGAGCATGAGCACGAATGGGTTGGGTGCCGGTACCGATGTGAAGCCCGATGTCGTGTTGGTGAAGGAAAAGCTCAGGTCATTGAAATTGAATGGGCCGTTGTACAGGTCTTCGAAGCTGACCAGGGTCGAGCCGGGCAGCCAGTCGGCCTGGACGCGCGCGTGGGTATGGGAGTCGGGGTTCCGCGAGCCGGGTCCGGTGTAGAAGCGGTTACCGGTGTTGTTTACACAAAGCTGGAAAACGAGTTCCGTTCCCGGGGCAAAGCTGCCCAGGTCGGCGGTCGTGCCCACGGAGGTTGCATGATTGTTGAAGATGATGCCGCCGTTGAACAGCAAGTCGTTGCTGTAAGCGGCCGAGTTTCCCTCGTACCTCGCGATCACGTGGCTCGTGTCGGCGACGATGATCTTCAGTCCCTCGGTTCCGGGTGCGGCGATTGGAAAGGCGTGGGCTGTCATTGCAAGCAATACCAATGCGGTGCCGATAGCGGCGCGTCCAAGTTTGTTCCCGACCGTCGGTGCCGTCGCGTTCGTACGTTACCTTCAGATCGGAGTCGAGAGATGAATCCCGTGCAAACCATCGATGCGGTCTGCACGTGCCTGAATGGCCGATGGGTGGATGCGTGATCATGTTCCGTGCCAATCTGAAAACGATGGGTCTTGCGAAGATTGTCATTTTTGCAAGTCCCGAAACGTAAAGTCCTGCGACCGAGTCGACGGAGGGCATGGCCCTTTTGCCTCGCAGCCGTTGCCACGATTGCAGTCGTGCAGAAATTTTGGAATGTAAAGTCGTCCGTCCATTCGGGCCGTATAAACGATGTTTGCGGGCGTGTGGGCGGCGGCTTGCGATCGGAACGGGTCGCACAGAACGATCTCGCGTTCGTCGAGTTGCCCGTGCGCGATCCATTGGTCGTGACCGCAGCGACACGTTCAACCGGATTGCAGGTACGATCGGATCTTCGTGACGGACCGGCCCCGATCATCATGTCCGCGGTCCTTCGGAAGCTGATCTCGAAGACCGGAGGAAATCCCGGTCCTGAATGCAACCGACGCCTTCGAACCGGAACTCGAGGATCTCCGCGGCGTACGTGTGGTTCGTCGCCTCGATGCGGTAAAAGGCGTTGCGTTTGCCTTGACGTTCGTGACCCGACGAGCGGGGCTCCGGCAGCTCTCAATCGCGCTTGCCGCAAAGGCCATCGGCGATGCGCTGTTGTGGTTTGCCTGTCCGAAGGGCACGTCGCAAAAATGAACCTGCGACTTCAATCGGGACGACGGTTGGGATGCCGTGCGCGAATCCGATTCGGCAACGTGCGTCAAATCGCGATCGACGAAGATTGGTCGGCACTCCGATTCAGGCGCAACGAGTTCATCGAGCGGCCCTGGCAGTAGCCGGGCACCCTGCACGGGCAGGCCGACTCTACCTGCGCATTTCGCCAGCCGTGCTGGCCGAATTCGCGCCGGTGGTCGTTGCGGGCGCAGGCGTTGCCGGCGCCACGCCCGCGGGGGCGGCGTTCGGCGTCACCCGCCAGATCGTGTTCGACAGGTCGTCGGCAACGATCAACGCGCCGCGCGGATCGACGGTCACGCCGACCGGACGTCCGCGGGTGAGGCCATCATCGCCGCGAAAGCCAGTCACGAAATCGATCGGACTGCCGGCCGGATGTCCATCGCGGAATGTCACGAACACCACCTTGTAACCGACGGGGTCCGATCGATTCCAACTGCCGTGCTCGCCGACGAACACGCCGTCCGCGAATTTCGCGCCCATCGCCGGCGACGAGAACGCGACGCCGAGTGCGGCGACGTGCGAACCAAGGCTGTAGTCCGGGATGATCGCCGATGCAACCTTTTCCGGATTCTGGGGTTTTACGCGCGGATCGACGTGCCGGCCCCAATAGCTCCAGGGCCAGCCGTAGAACCCGCCCTCGCGTATCGAAGTGAGATAGTCGGGCACCAGGTCGGGGCCGAGTTCGTCGCGTTCGTTCACCACCGCCCATAGCGCGCCCGAGCCGGACTGGATCGCGAGCGCGGTGGGATTGCGAACACCCGTGGCGTAGGCGCGATGCATCCCGGTCTGCGTATCGACCTGCCAGATCTGCGCGCGATCGACTTCGGCGGTCATGCCGCGCTCGGTGATGTTGCTGTTCGAACCGATGCCGACGTAGAGATAACGACCATCCGCGCTGGCGGTGAGCGCCTTGGTCCAGTGGTGGTTGATCGCCGACGGCAGGTCGGTAACCTTGGCCGGTTTGCCGTCCGCATGGATCTGGCCGGCGATATAGTGGAATTTCACCAGCGCATCCTGATCGGCGACGTACAGCGTGTCACCGATCAGCGCGAGTCCGTACGGCGCGTTGAGATCCTCGGCGAACACGGTCTTCATCTCGTACGTGCCGTCGCCGTTGGTGTCGCGCAGCAGGGTCAGGCGGTTGCCGCCCTTGACCGGGCTCGTGCCCTTGGCCTTGATGTAGCCGGCTACGATGTCCTTGGGCTTCAGCTTCGGGGCGTTGCCGCCGCGGCCTTCGGCCACCAGGATGTCGCCGTTGGGCAGCACCAGCGTCTGGCGCGGAATCTTGAGATCGGTCGCGATCGCCTTGACCGTGTAGCCCTGCGGCACCGTCGGCAGCCTCTCGCCCCAGGCGGCGGGCTTGGCGATCGTCATGTTGGGCAGCAGACCGCGTTGTTGGGCCGGCAGTTGCGGATTCGCGCCGTATTGTTCCGGGCTCGCGCCGCCGCTGCCGCAACCGGCCAGCAGGGCCGCGAGCGCGGAGACTGCCAATGGGCGAAGGGGATTCATGGCACGTCTCCCGCGCGCATTCCGGCGAAGGCGACCCACAGCGCCGCGCAGGCCAGCACCACCACGACCACCGACAGCAGCAGGCCGGCCGGCATGATCGCCCATGCGTCCTTGGCATGCACCAGTTCGTCGATGAGGCCCAGTATCCAGGTCGCCAACACCAACACGGCATAGATCAAGACAGGCCACACACGCCAACGGTTGCGGAATGACTCGACGACGGCCGCGATGAACGCGCACGCGCCCAAGATCAGGCCGCCGGCGAGCAGCCACGATGAGAAGTTGTTCCACTGGATCTCGTAACTGCGGAAGTAGGCGATGTCGCTCAGCAGCGCCGCAAGGAACAGCGCAAGGGCTCCGGCCAGCAGGACCGCGTTGAGGGGATGAAGCACCCATCGAATCCGTTCAACGATGACGGCCATGGCAACGTCCTCCTGACGACTCATGCGATCACGTAAAGATCAGGGTACAACAATGCCTTTGGTTAAGAGGTGACGGGGCAGGCGAATGTCAGTGGCCGATGGTGCGACATTCGATTGCGGGCGCGCGATGAAGTCGAAGCCCGATGCTGGCCCGCGACTTTGCTCAAGCCTCCAGTTGGTGAACCAACTCGATGTATTTTTGCCGCGCATCGTCGGTGCGCATGCCGCGCAGACGCGACCACGCTTCGTATTTCGCGGTGTTGACGAAATCGAAGAAGCCGGGCTTCGGGCCGCAGACGTCGCCGTCGGTGGCTTGCTTGTAGAGTGCGTAGAGTTTCAGCAGGGTGTCGTTGTCGGGGCGGGCCGGAAGACGCTTGACGTCTTCGGCGGCTTGCCGGAAATCCGAATCGAGTTCGCTGGACACGACGGCGCTCAGGCTTTCGGCTTGGCGGTTTTCCTGGGGGCGCGCGGTTTGGCCTTGGCGGCGCGGCCGGCGCGAAGTTCCTGCGCCAGTGCATCGATGCGCTCGGACAGTTCCTGGATGTCGGCATGGTCGGGCATGTTCATGCGCTTGGCCGCGCGCGCGATGCGCTCGTCGAACGCCTGCTCCAACTTGCCCATGGCCGCGGTGGTGCGCTTGCGCGCGGCTTCCACCCACGGCGTCGCCTGGTCGCGCGCCTGCTTCATCTGTTCCTGCGTGTAGGCGTGGGTCTTTTCCTGGATGCGCACGCCTTCTTCCACCAGTGCATCGAAGAACTTGCCGCCTTCCTGCTGCGTGCGCGCAAGCGCCCCCAGCCCGGCCAGCCAGATCTGTTGCGCGGAATCCATCACGCCGCGGCTGAAGCGCTGCCCCGAGGTGGCGGCATCCTTCGCGGCCTTGTAGGGATCCTGTTTGGAGGGGTCGGGGTCGTTCATGCGCGGCATCTCCGGTGGGCAGGCACCCAATGTACGCCAACTGGCGTTCGATTTCATGATTTCGCAATTGCGATTTGCCGCAGCGCGTGAATCATGCGTTACGTAGCAGGGAGACCGGCGAAAGTCCGCGCGGCCAGTCGTTGGACTCGGGCTGCGCCGCGAGCTGCGCCAGATCCCGCAAGAATCGGCGGCGCGGCAGCAGTTGTGCGCCCATGCGCAGCAGGTGCGGGTTGGGAACCTGCGCGTCGATCCACGGGAAACCGCGCTCCCGCAAGGTGTGCGCCAAGGCCAACAAGGCGACCTTGGATGCATTGGCGCGACGCGAGAACATCGATTCGGCACTGAACATGCGGCCAACGGATATGCCGTAGAGGCCGCCAATCAGCTCGTCGTCCTCCCAGACTTCCAGCGAATGCGCATGACCCAGCGCGTGCAGGTTGCCGTACGCGATCTGCATGTCGGACGTGATCCATGTGCCGCCACCGTCCGCGCGCGGCGCGGCGCACGCCCGGATCACGTCATCGAACGCGCGGTCCATGCTCCATCGCCAATCGCAGTGGCGCAGGAATTTCGCGAGGCTGTGCGAGACATGCACGCCATTGGTCGCGAACACGCAGCGCGGATCGGGCGACCACCACAACAGCGGGTCGCCTTCCGAGTACCACGGAAAGATGCCGAGGGCGTAGGCGGCGACCAGGCGTTGCGGCGACAAGTCGCCGCCGAAGGCAAGCAATCCATTGGGGTCGGAGAGCGCGCGTTGGGGATCGGGGAAGATGCCCGGCGGAAGCGCGTCGAGCGACTGGATTCTCATCGTGAGGGGTCGCGTTCGGCGAATGGCGAATGCGCCAGCAACTCGACGCCGCGTGCGTCCAGCAGCTCGGTTTCGCGCTCGAGTGACGCGCGAACCACCTCACGGAAGGGCGCGTTCGCAATGTAATGGCGCGAATGCGTACGCGTCGGAAGAAACCCGCGGGCAAGTTTGTGCAGGCCCTGCGCGCCGGGTTCGAAACGTCGAAGGCCGCGGCGCAGGCAGTGATCGATGCCCTGGTAGTAGCACAGTTCGAAATGCAGGCCTGGAACCTGCTCGCGCGCACCCCAGTAGCGCCCGTACAGGGTGTCGCCGCTGGAGAGGAACAGCGCGCCCGCAATGATTTCGCGTCCCCGACGCGCAAAGGCAACATGCGAATGGGTGGGGAACGCGGCGCCGAGGTGGCGGAAGAATGCCAGCGTGAGGGTCGGCGTGTTGCCTTTCTCGTCGAAGGTGTGGGTGTAGAGGTGATGCATGCTGCGCCATTCGGCGTCATCGAGCGTGCCACCGTCGCGGAATTCGCGTTCGATGCCGTTGTCCTCCACTTGCGCGCGTTCGCGGCGGATAGCATTGCGGCGCTTGTGGGTCAGGGCGCCGAGGAAATCCTGGAAATCACGCCAGCCCTCCGCGTTGCGCCACTGGAATTGCCAATCCGAACGCGACAGCCACGCGTCGTCGAATGCATCGATCTCGATCTCGCGCAGGAAGTTGACGTGCAGCGACGACAACCCGGTCTGCTCGGTGATTTCGCGCAACGCCCTGGCGAGCACGCAGCGACGCCGGTCGGCATCGGCGCCGGCGCCGCACAACAGGCGCGGTCCGGTCACGGGCGAATAGGGTACCGCGCACAGGAACTTCGGGTAGTAGTCGCCGCCCGCGCGCTCCCATGCGTCGGCCCATGCCCAATCGAACACGTACTCGCCGTGCGAGTTGCCCTTGACGTACAGCGGGGCGGCGCCGATCAGCTGTCCGCCGTCGTGCAGCGTCAGGTGTTGTGCGCGCCAGCCGAACGCGGAGCGGACGCAGCCGTGGCGTTCCAGCCCTGCAAGGAAAGCGTGGGTGACGAAAGGATTGTCTTCCGCGACCAGCGCGTCCCACGCGCTGGCATCGATGTCTTCGATGGTTTCGTGGGTCCGCAGCGTCAGCATGCTGGCATTGTAGGCCAGCTTCCACGGTGGTCCGCCTGTTGAGCCGCCCCGGAGATTCAGCGTGCTTTTCCAATCCGTCGCGCGCGTACAATGGACGCCCCGCGTTGCCCGCATGATCCACGATGAGCATGCAAGCTCCACCGATCCAGTACGCAAGGACGCCGCGCGGCGATATCGCATACCGGGTGCTGGGCGAGGGGCCGCTCGATCTGATGCTCATCAATCCGATGAGCCGCAGCATTGAAATGCTGTGGGATTACCCCGCCAACGCTGCGCTGTTGCATCGCCTTGCGGGCTTCTGTCGCCTGATCGTGTTCGACCGCCGCGGCAGCGGCATCTCCGACCCGCTGCCGGCCGATCTGCCGCCGACGTGGGAAGACTGGATCGAAGACATGCTGGCGGTGTTCGACCACGTCGGCATTGAAAGTGCGGCGTTGCTGGCCGAACGCGACGCCGCCGCGGCCGCGCTGCTTTTCGCGAGCAGCCATCCGCAGCGCGTGCGTGCGCTGATGCTTTGCAATACCAGTGCGCGCTTTCGCGTGGCGCCCGGCTATCCGTGCGGAGAGAACCACGAGCGTTCCGAACGGCTGTCGCAAGCCTGGGACCGGACCTGGGGCACCGAGCAGATGGTCGCGACCACCCGCCCGACGCTGGCGGGCGATCCCGATTATGTGTGCTGGGTGACGCGCATGCAGCGGGTGGCCTATTCCCCGCGCCGTGCCGGCGCGGAGTTTCGCTACATCATCAATTTCGATGCGCGCGCGGTGCTGTCGTCGATCCGCGTGCCCACACTGATCCTGCATCGGCGGGAATTCGGGGTGATACCGCCTGCGCACGCCTTCTATCTCGCCGAACACATTGCGGGGTCGCGCCTGGAATTGCTGCCGGGCAGCGACATGGACGTACTGCTTCCCGGCGACGAGCAGCCGCTGGGGCTGATCGAGTCGTTTCTGGCCAATGTGCGTCCGGCCGAGGGTGGCGAACGTGCGCTGGCCACGGTGCTCAGGATGCGCGTGGCGGATTCGCAACTGGCCGCGGCGACTTTGGGCAGCCGGCGCTGGCATGAAACGCAGGATTCGTTCCGTGCCATCGTGCGCGACCAACTGTTGCGATTCCAGGGCCGCGAAATGTCGGATGGAGGCGCCGGCTTCCTCGTGAACTTCGATGGGCCGGCGCGGGCACTGCGTTTCGCGTCGGCCGTTCGTCAGGCCGCGCGCGATCAGCTTCGCCTGGAGATCCGCGTGGGCTTGCACATCGGCGACTGCCAGCGCGTCGGCGACACGCTGGCGGGCGACGCGGTGAAGGTGGGTGCGGGCGTGTTGCATGCGACGCAGCCCGGCGAAATCCTGGTCACGCCTGCGGTGCGCGATCTGGTCGCGGGCTCGGGCATCGAACTGCGCAGCGTGGGCGAGCACCAACTGGATGGCGTGGTCGGCCGATGGGAGCTGTACGCGCTGGAGGGCTGACGCCGCACGGCGGACCGCGTCAGCCGGTCAATCCGATCGAATCCAGGAACTTCTCGGCATCGAGTGCGGCCATGCAACCGAAGCCGGCCGAAGTGACCGCCTGCCGGTAGACGTGGTCGGCGACGTCGCCGGCCGCGAACACGCCGCGCACCGAAGTGGCCGTGGCATTGCCTTCCAGCCCGCTGTTTATCTGGATATAGCCGTTGCGCATGTCGAGCTGGCCTTCGAAAACGCCGGTGTTGGGTGTGTGGCCGATCGCGACGAACATGCCGGTGGCTGCGATCTCGCGCTTGCTGCCGTCAGCGGTGCTGACCAGCCGCAATCCGGTCACGCCGGTGTCGTCGCCCAGCACTTCGTCCACGGTGTGGTTCCACACCAGTTCGACCTTGCCGGCGTTGGCCTTCTCGAACAATTTGTCCTGCAGGATCTTTTCCGCGCGCAGCTTGTCGCGCCGGTGCACCAGCGTGACCTTGCGGCAAATGTTGGCAAGGTACAGAGCTTCCTCGACCGCGGTATTGCCGCCGCCGATCACGGCGACGTCCTGATTGCGGAAGAAGAAGCCGTCGCAGGTGGCGCAGGCCGACACGCCCTTGCCCTTGAAGGTGGTTTCCGAAGCGATGCCGAGATACTTCGCGTCCGCGCCGGTGGCGATGATCAGCGCATCGCAACTGTATTCGCCGCTGTCGCCCTTCAATTTGAATGGACGCTGCTTCAGGTCCACCGTGTGGATGTGATCGAACACGATGTTGGTGTTGAAGCGCTCGGCGTGTTCGGCCATGCGCTGCATCAATTCCGGACCCTGCACGCCTTTCGCGTCACCGGGCCAGTTGTCGACTTCGGTGGTGGTGGTCAACTGGCCGCCTTGGGCGAGGCCAGTGATCAACATCGGTTGCAGGTTCGCCCTGGCCGCATAAACGGCCGCGGTGTAGCCCGCGGGACCGGAGCCGAGGATCAGAAGGCGACTGTGTCTGGGGGTGCTCATGTATAATCCTCGGTTTGTTTCAAGGTCCGCCGAACTTCCTCTCGTCCGCCGCCATGCGTCATCGATCGCGGCAATCCCCGACGGCAGTTGCATCCGTGACCCGGTGCGTCGCGCGCCGGATTTCGGGTCCGCGCCGTGACGAGTCGTGCAGCATGGGGAGTTTGCCGCGGTATTTCAAGCGCGCGACGGTTGCCATTTTCGTACGAGGATGATTTCCATGCGTATTGGTGTTCCTTCCGAAACCAAGACCCTCGAGGGCCGCGTCGCCCTCGTCCCCGATGCCTGTGCGGACCTGATCCGCCACGGCCACGAGGTTTATCTGCAATCCGGCGCGGGCGAGAAGAGCGGTTTCGCCAATGAACGCTACACGAAGGTCGGCGTGAAGATCGTGAGGGACGCCGCCGCGCTGTATGGCAAGGCGGAAATGATCGTCAAGGTGAAGGAGCCGATCGAGGGCGACCTGAAGCTTCTGGAAAAGCGCCATCTGTTGTTCTGCTACCTGCATCTCGCGCCCGATCCGAAGCTCACCAGGGCGCTGTTGAAGATCGGCCTGACCGGCGTGGCCTTCGAGAGCGTGCAGGAAACCGATGGTTCGCTGCCGCTGCTGACGCCGATGTCGGTCGTCGCGGGCAAGTTGGCGGCCCAAGTCGGCACGACGTTGCTGCATCAGCCGAACGGCGGCAAGGGCAAGTTGCTCGGTGGTCTGGCCGCGACCGAACGCGGCAAGGTGGTCGTGCTGGGCGCGGGCGTGGCGGGCGGCAACGCCGCGAAGCTCGCGGCCCGTGGCGGTATCAACGTGGTGGTGTTCGACAAGCGTCCGGATCGCCTCGCGCAGGCGCGTGGCTGGGGCGACAACGTCACCGCACTTTACGCGTACGAATCGGCGGTGGCCGAGGAAGTCGCGACCGCCGACCTCGTGGTCGGCGCGGTGCTGGTGCCCAGCGCCAAGGCGCCGCACGTGGTCACCCGCAAGATGGTGAAGACGATGGAGAAGGGCAGCGTGCTGGTCGACATTTCCATCGATCAGGGCGGTTGCTTCGAAACCTCCAAGCCGACGACGTGGAAGAATCCCACTTATGTCGTCGACGGCGTCACCCATTTCTGCGTCACCAACATGCCGGGCGCGGTGCCGCAGACTTCTTCGCAGGCGA
>DAIUEL010000049.1:0-14259 GCA_036845145.1 Rhodanobacteraceae bacterium
CGCCAGGCCGTAGTCATCGCGTAGATGGCCGATTGCTCGGGCAGCAGGTCACCCGGCTTGCCGCCGGTCAGCACCAGGTTGAACTTCGCGACGATGCGGTCGCCCCTGTGCTCGAACGAAACCGGCCCGACCAGCAGGCCGGTCTTGTCGCCGCGCAGGGCGCGCACCGCAAGCAACTGACGCAGGCCGCGCCGATCCAGCTCGCCTTCGTTGCCGGTGAAATCATCGCTCACCACATCGAGCACACCATGCGTATCGTTGGTGCGCGCGGCCGCGGCGGCGGCATCGATCGCTTCGCGGACCTGCTGCTCGGCAGGCGTGCGGTGGCAGCCGGCGAACACCCATACCAACAGCAGCAACGCCGCCGCGTGCGCGAGATGGCGCGTGCACGCATGGACCGGTCGGGCCGGATTTGCCAAGGTGTTCATGCGAAGTTCCCCCCTTGTCCAAAATGTGGCAATGCAGCTTGCCGCCTCCACGCTTATCGTGTCCAATGCAAGGAATCTGCGCAACTCCGCGAAATTCCAGAAGAGGGAACACATGGCCGATCCGCGTCCCTGGCTGGCCCACTACCCCCCCGGCGTGCCTGCTGAAATCGATGCCAGCGTCCAGCCGTCCATTGTGGCGATGTTCGAAGCAACTTGTGCCCGCCACCCGCTGCGCCCGGCCTATTCGAGTTTCGGGAAAACCCTGACCTGGGCCGAACTGGACCGGCGAAGCGCGCGCTTCGCGGCCTTCCTTGCGAACGAGTGGAAGCTCGGCAAGGGCGATCGGCTCGCGATAATGCTGCCCAACCTGTTGCAGTATCCCATCGCGTTGTTCGGTGCATTGCGTGCCGGGCTCACGGTGGTCAACGTCAACCCGCTGTACACCGCGCGCGAGCTGCAACACCAGCTCGAGGATTCCGGTGCGGAAAGCATCGTGGTGCTGGAGAACTTTGCCGCCACGCTGCAGGAGGCGATCGGCAAGACCCATGTCGAACACGTGATCGTCACATCGATCGGCGACCAACTCGGTTTCCCGAAAGGGCCGTTGATCAGTTTCGCGGTGAAACACGTCAAGAAGATGGTGCCGCACTGGTCGCTGCCGGGGCATCTCCGGTTCGGCGACGTACTGCGCCGCGGCGCCGGGATGCAGGTGCCGACCGTGCAACTCGGCCATGACGACATTGCGTTCCTGCAATACACCGGCGGCACCACCGGGGTCGCCAAGGGCGCGATGTTGACCCACGGCAACATGGTCGCGAACACGCTGCAACTCGCCGCATGGGTAGGCGACCTGTTCACGCAAGGCGAAGAGCAAATCATCACCGCGCTGCCGCTGTATCACATCTTTTCGCTGACGGTGAACGCGATCCTGATGGCGTATTTCGGCGGCGAGAACGTGCTGATCACCAACCCGCGCGACATCCCGGCCTTCGTGAAGACGCTGAAGAAGTCGCGCTGGAGCGCGATCACCGGTGTCAACACGCTCTATAACGCCCTGCTCAACCATCCCGATTTCGCGTCGGTCGATTGTTCGCGGGTGAAGTTCGCGTTGGCCGGCGGCATGGCGGTGCAACGCGCGGTCGCCGAGCGCTGGAAGAAAGCCACCGGCATTCCGCTGATCGAAGGTTACGGGCTGACCGAAACATCGCCGGTCGTGACCGCCAATCCGCTCGACATCAAGGACTACACTGGTTCGATCGGCATGCCGCTGCCGTCCACCGATGTGGCGCTGCGCGACGACGACGATCGCGATGCCGCGCCCGGCCAGCCCGGCGAACTCTGCGTGCGCGGACCGCAGGTGACGAAGGGTTACTGGAACAGGTCGGAGGAAACCGCCAAGGTGGTGGACGCCAATGGTTGGTTGCGTACCGGAGATATCGCGCGGATGGACGAAAAGGGCCTTCTGTACATCGTCGACCGCAAGAAGGACATGATCCTGGTTTCCGGCTTCAACGTGTATCCCAACGAGATCGAAGACGTCGTGGCGCATCATCCGGGCGTGCTGGAGGTGGCCGCGATCGGGGTACCGGACGAACACTCCGGCGAGGTGGTGAAACTGTTCGTGGTGAAGAAGGACCCGGCGCTCACCGAAGCGGCGCTGAAGCAGTATTGCCACGACGAATTGACCGGCTACAAGCGACCGAAATACATCGAATTCCGCAAGGAGTTGCCCAAGAGCAACGTCGGCAAGATCCTGCGGCGCGAGTTGCGCGACGATGAAAAGAAGCGGGAATCGAAGGGCATCTGACGGGAAGGATTCGAAGCGCAACCGATCGGATCGAGTCTGCGGAGCCAGATGAATCGCCGCCCAATTTTGGATGAACGGCCCCGGACCGCGGAAAAGGCGAGCGTCAACAATGCGCATGCCGTGACGTTCTAATGAATGGGCCGCCCCCGGCCCGTCTGGAGATCTCACCGTGAAACGTTTCGCGACAACGTTGCTCGTTGCAGGCCTGATGGCCACGCCGATGCTGGCGTTGCCCCCTGGCGCACACGCCGCCATCAATATCGGCATCGGTATTTCCGTCGGCGTCCCGCCGCCGGTGCTGCCCGTTTATGCGCAACCCATCGCACCGGGTCCGGGCTACATCTGGACCCCGGGCTACTGGGCATGGGATCCGTCGTTCAACGATTACTACTGGGTACCGGGTACCTGGGTGATGCCGCCCGAAATCGGCCTGTTGTGGACGCCCGGCTGGTGGGGCTGGTCCGACGGATACTATCGTTGGCATGCCGGCTATTGGAGCCCGCGCGTAGGCTTTTACGGCGGCGTCAACTACGGCTACGGCTACTTCGGCAACGGCTACTCCGGCGGCGAGTGGCGAGGACGCGACTTCTACTACAACCGCGCCGTCAACAACATCAACGGCACCAACATCCGCAACGTGTACGTCAACAAGACGGTCATCAACAATGTCTCCGTGAACCGGATCAGCTATAACGGCGGGCGCGGCGGCCTGAGTGCAAAACCAACGGCCGCGCAGCGCTCATATGCCAACCAGCGGCGGTTCCAGCCGACGACCGTGCAGGCGCAGCAGCGCGAGAAGGCGATGCACGATCCCGCCCAGCGCTTCAAGTCCAATCGGGGCCGGCCCGCTGTTTTCGCCACCCAGCATGCGGGCCGCTTCGAGGGGCCGCACTCGGTCACCCGGCCCGCGGCACCTCACACCCGCATGGTCGCAACGCCGCAACGCGCGCAACACGCGGGCACGCCCAACCGCAACAACCGTGGCGTTGTCGAAGCACCCAACCGAAATCGCGAAACACCGAACCGCGGCCGCGCAACCCTGCAGGCACCCCGACACGAACGTGGTACCAGAGAGGCACCGACTCGCAATCGTGGCACGGTGCAGGCGCCACATCAGCGAACGCAACCGGCGGTACCACATGAGCAGCCGCGTCCGCAGTCGATCCGCAACGAGCACGCGCAACCCCCGGCACCGCGCGAACAGCCGCGACCGCAAGCACCCCGAGGCGAACCTGCCGCACCCCGCGAGCATGGGCAAGCGCAGCCGGAGCGTCGCCATCGCCCGCCGCCATCCTCGTCGCATGACGGACACCATTGACAGTGATGGCCGGCAGCGCCGAGGCGGTAACGCAAAAAAGAGGCGGCCTTCAGGCCGCCTCGTTCGCGATCGGGCGTGGAACTCACGCGGGATCGAGATCCTCGTCCCACGGCTCCAGCGTATCGGCGTAGCCCCCCAGCAGGGTCCACAGCGCCGGTTGGGCTTCCTCGGGAATGCGTGCGAACGCCAGCGCGATGTGGCGGGCGTTGACGCGCACCACTTCGGCCATCACATGGACGTTGACGTCGTCGCCGAACAGCATGTCCAGCACCCACACCTCACCCGCCTGGCCATGCCATTCGGTGGGGCGCGACAGCCTGACGCCGGTTGCCGAAATGTCGGCAAGATCGGTTTGCCACACGTCTCCGCGACGGCTCATCAATACCGCGGTCTGGCGCACCATGCGCGCGTGCCGCACGTGACCATCGACGGTCGGATCCAGTTTGTGGTCGCTCACCACGTCTAACATTCCCCTGTCACCTCGCACCGTGTCTGCCGCCGTGAAGCCGACGGTATCCCACCCTACACTCCCCTGTCTTGAAAGCAAGTTATGGGCCAACCTTTTGGCGTCGCCCTCTGGACTTGGCGATCATTCGGCCTTACTCTAGGCGGGTACGGTCGGTGCGCAATTCGCCGGCCCAATCGCGGCGCCAACCGCAGCCGCGACTGGCCTCGTCCAGTTGCAGTTCCTCGCTTGCGAATACGGGATTGGGGTTCTCCGATTCGTGACGCACGAGACGCTGACAGCACCAACCGGGTTCCATGATGCAAGGGCCGGCGCGAGATTGCGTGCCGGGCCGGACGTAATGGGTCTGATGCAATCCGATTCAGGGCCGACGCCGATTTTTTCACGCGCCCGAACGAGAGCGTGGCGGCTTCCGGTGAAGCCGCGCCCGAGCCATGACCTGCGAGGGTGACCTTCGCAATTTCGCGGATCGCGGCGAGCATGCCGGTGATCCGCTCCAGACAAGTGCCGCATGAGCACCGAACCGTTGCCAACCGAAACCACACCGAGTGTGCAAGCTCCGCCCTCCGGCGCGGAAAGTCCGCGACAGCAGGAAATGCCGCTGGCGGTGGTACACGGCCAGCCCTTTTTGCAGATTCCGCAGGATCTCTACATTCCGCCCGACGCGCTGGAAGTGATCCTGGAAGCATTCGAGGGGCCGCTCGACCTTTTGCTGTACCTGATCCGCCGCCAGAACCTCGACATCCTCGATATTCCGGTCGCCGAGATCACCCGGCAGTACATGGACTACATCGACGTGATGCAGGAGATGCGGCTGGAGCTGGCGGCGGAATACCTGGTGATGGCCGCGATCCTCGCCGAAATCAAATCCCGCCTGTTGCTGCCGCGCCCGCCGCAGGAAGAAGGCATCGAGGAAGACCCGCGCGCCGAACTGGTGCGACGCCTGCAGGAGTACGAACGTTTCAAGAAGGCCGCCGAAGACATCGACACGCTACCGCGCATGGAACGCGACCTCGACAATGCGCAGGCGTTCGTGCCCGATCGCGCGGTGGTGAAGGTGCCGCCTGCGGTGGACCTGCGCGAGATGCTGCTGGCGATGCGCGATGTGTTGCACCGTGCCGAGTTGTATGGTCATCACGCGGTCGAGCGCGAACCGCTGTCGGTGCGCCAACGGATGGGCGACGTCCTGCGCAAGCTCGGCGATGGCACGTTCCATCGCTTCGAAAGCCTGTTCGAAGTGTCGGAAGGCAAGTTGGGGGTGGTCGTCACTTTCCTGTCGCTGCTCGAGCTGGCCAAGGATCGCCTGATCGAGATCATGCAGGAAGCGCCGCTGGCGCCGATCTACCTGAAAGCACTGGCCACGGCCGAGACGGCGGATTGATCATGGGATCGACTTCGCGATGGCTGGATGCCGATGCCAAGCCCAGCAATCGCTTGCGCGGCTTTCCTTACACCCATTCAAGAACCATTTCTCCAGGCGCGCTCAGTGAGGCGTAAGTGGAACAGGAAAAACTCAACGACATCGTGGAAGCCGCCCTCTTTGCAGCCCAGCAACCGCTGACGCTGCCGATGCTTGCGGCGTTGTTTCACGAAGAAGACGGAGTCGGACACGAAGATCTCGCCCGGGCCGTGGAGACACTGGCCCAGGCCTGCGAAGGCCGTGGCATCGAGTTGGTGGAAGTCGCCTCCGGCTTTCGCTTTCAGGTGCGGGAGGCCGTGCATCCGTGGGTCGCACGCCTGTGGGCCGAGCGCCAGACCAAGTATTCGCGCGCGCTGCTGGAAACGCTGGCATTGATCGCCTATCGCCAGCCGATCACGCGCGGCGAGATCGAACAAGTGCGCGGCGTCACCGTTGCCACCAGCATCATCCGCACGCTGGAAGAACGCGAGTGGATCAGGGTGGTGGGTTACCGGGATGTCCCCGGCAAGCCGGCGCTGTTCGGCACCACCCGCCAGTTTCTCGATTACTTCAATCTGAAGTCACTGGATCAACTGCCGACCCTCGCGGAAATTCGCGAAATCGCCGACCCCGATCCGCAACTCGCACTGGCGCCTGAACCTGAAGCCGCGCCGGACGATGCAACCAACACTTCCGATCAACCCGCCGATGCCGAGGGCGTTGCCCCGACCGACACACCCAGCACCACCGAGGATGCCGCATGAGTTCCAACCCACGTTCCCTGCTGACCCTGAAACGGGCGGCCGTCCAAGGCGACGGCAGCGCACTGGAGGAACGCCTGCACAAGGTTCTCGCGAACGCCGGACTGGGTTCGCGGCGGCTACTGGAACAGCGCATCGCGGAGGGTGAAATCCTGGTCAACGGGCAAGCTGCGCAGACCGGCTCCAGCGTGCGTGCAGGCGATCGCGTGGAAGTGGACCGCAAGCAATTCATCGTGGCGACCGACCACCACGAGCACGCGCAGGTACTGATGTACCACAAGCCCGAAGGCGAACTGACCACGCGCGACGATCCGGAAGGCCGTCCGACCGTATTCGAAAGCCTGCCGCACTTGAATGGTTCGCGCTGGATTTCAGTCGGCCGCCTCGACGTCAACACCACCGGCCTGCTGCTGCTGACCACCGATGGCGAACTCGCCAATGTGCTGATGCATCCCAGCCACGAGCTTGAACGCGAATACCTGTGCCGGGTGCACGGTGAAGTTCCGGACGAAATGCTGGAAAAACTGAAGGCCGGCGTGGAGCTGGAAGACGGCCCGGCACGCTTCGATGAAATCCACGTGGTCAGCCGTGGCGGCAGTCATTGCTGGTTCCGGGTGGTGCTGCACGAAGGCCGCAACCGCGAGGTGCGCCGCCTGTGGGATTCACAGGGGCTGCTGGTCAGTCGCCTGAAACGCATCCGCTACGGCAGCATCGAACTGCCGCGCGGCTTGCGCCCGGGCCAGCACGAGGCGTTGCCGGAAGACGTGGTGAAGTCGCTGCGGGAACTGGCGGGCGCTGGTTCGGAGCAACCGACGTTGACCCTGAAGCCGGTGCTGCACCAGCGCAATGCCGCGCGTGGCGTCACCGAAATCCGCCCGGCCAGCAACACTCCGCATGCGTGGACCGGTGTGCGCCACGACGAGGCGCGCGAGCTCACCGTGTTCGATCGCATCCGTCCGGATGATTTTCCCAGCCGGGGCAAGCGCCGTCGTGGCCCGCCGCGCGGTGATGTCAACGGCAACGTGCTGAAGCCCGACAAGCCCGCAAACAAGAAACGTCGCAAGGGCCGCGGTGTTGCGCCGGGCCAGGAACTGCCGTCGGTGCGCACGTGGTTTGCCGGTGACAAGCGTCCCGCCGGTGGGCAAAATCGTGGAGGCCCGAACCGCGGCGGCCCGAACCGCGGCGGCCCGAATCGCAGCGGCCCGAATCGCGGCGGCCCGAATCGCGGCGGCCCCGGACGGGGTGCCCAGAATCGCGGCGGTTCGAGTGGTCGGAACGGCAGCGGCGCGCGGCGCGACGGCGGTGGCCACGGCGGCAACCGAGGCGGCAACGGCCCATCCAACGGTTGATCATTCCACGGAGGAACCGCGCCATGCCTGCGAACACCAAGGTCATCATCTGGCACAACCCGCGCTGTTCCAAATCACGCGGCACGCTCGAACTGCTGCAGGAACGCGGCATCGAACCCGCGGTGGTCGATTACCAGAAGAATCCGCCCGGCGCCGCCGACATCGAGCGTGCGCTGCAGTTGCTAGGCGTCCAACCGCGTGACCTGCTTCGCAAGGGCGAGGCCGCGTACGTCGAGCTGGGGCTCGAAAATCCCGGGTTGACTCGCCAACAACTCGTCGATGCCATGGCAGCGCATCCGATCCTGATCGAACGTCCGATCGTGTTCGCGAACGGCAAAGCCGCGATTGGTCGCCCGCCGGAAAACGTGCTCGCGATCCTGTAGATCGCACCGGGTCGCTCCTACAAAAACTCGCGCGTGCCCGGCCCATCAACACCAAACTTCGCGAAACGCCACTGTAGGTTGGACTGAACACGGTGAAGCCCAACAATGGCACGTGCGCGTTGGGCTTCGCGGAGCTCAGCCCAACCTACAGAAGCACCGGGACGTCACCTCAACTCGAACGCGTCCGCATCCATCCACGCCGGAAACTTTTCGCGAAACGCAGCGAGTGCTGCCGGATCGAGCGTGACCGTGACGGTTTGCTCCTGGGCGCCGAGATCGACCATCGCCTGGCCAAGGTAATCCAGTACTCCGCTGTCGCCTGAATACGGCAACTGGTTGCCGTCGGTACCGACTCGGTTGACGCCGAGGCAATAGCTCAGGTTTTCGATGGCGCGGGCACGCAGCAACGTGCGCCAGGCGTGCGCGCGCGCGGCCGGCCAATTGGCGACGAACAACACGAGATCGTAATCGAATCCGCGTTGCGGGTCATGACCGTTGCGCGAAAACACCGGGAAGCGCAAGTCGTAGCAGACCAGCGGGCAGATCCTCCAGCCCTTCCACTCCACGATCAGCTTGTCGCGGCCCGATGCGTAACGCTTGTGCTCGTCGGCGTAACGGAACAAATGCCGCTTGTCGTAGTGCCGCACCTCGCCGTCCGGCGTTACGAACAGCAGGCGATTGAACACCCCCTCGCTTGCGCGCAACTGCGCGCTGCCGGTGATGGCGGCGTCGAGTTCCTTCGCCTTTTCGCGCAGCCACGCAACGCTCGGGCCGTCCATGGTTTCGGCATTGTGGATCGCTTCGTTGGAAAAGCCGCTGGTGAAAGTCTCGGGCAACACCACCAGATCAGTATGCCCTGCGAGCGGTGCGATCAGCGATCCGTAGTATTCCCGGTTGCCAACCGGGTCATGCCAACGCGTGGCGCCCTGGACCAGCGAAACTCTCAATGCTCGTTGCATGAACGCTCCACTGCGATTCACTTATGGTTCCCTTTCTCCCACACAGCCTCGCCATCGCGGGAGAGAGCCGGGGGTGAGCGGGGCTTCAAAACGGGGCCACCACACGGGTCACAATTTGCCCAACCGTTCGGCCGCAGTCGACAACGTTTCGTCGTTCTTCGCGAAACAGAATCGCACGAGTTTCGCATCCGGCGCGGTTTCGTAAAATGCCGACACCGGAATCGCGGCCACCCCCGCCTCGCGCACCATCCACTCGCAGAAATTCAGATCGTCGGTATCGCGGATCGCGGAATAGTCGGCCAACTGGAAATATCCGCCATGGACCTCGGGCAGCATGAAGCGCGAACCCGCCAGCAATTCGCGAAATCGATCACGCTTGGTTTGATAAAAACCGGCCAGATCCCGCGCGTGTTGCGGGTCGCTTTCCATCACGTCGGCGAATGCGCACTGGGCCGGATGGAACGTGCAGAAGGTCAGGTACTGGTGCACCTTGCGGAATTCCGCAGTGAGCGGCTTGGGCGCCACGCAATAGCCGACCTTCCAGCCGGTGCAGTGCCAGGTCTTGCCGAACGACGAAATCACGAAGCTGCGTTCGGCCAGCTCGGGACGGCGCGATACGCTGAGATGCGTGCGGCCGTCGTAGATGATGTGTTCGTACACCTCGTCGGAAATCACCAGCAAGCCGTGCTGCGTGGCGATTTCGGCCAACGCGTCCAGATCGGATTCCGCGAACACCGCGCCCGAAGGATTGTGCGGACTGTTGACCATGATCATTCGTGTCTTCGGCGTGATCTCGTCGCGCACGCGTTGCCAATCCACGGAAAAATCCGGCAACTTGAGGGGAATGTGCACGGCACGCCCGCCGGCCAGCGCGATCGCGGGTTCATAGCAGTCGTAGCAGGGATCGAGCACGATCACTTCGTCGCCGGCGTGCACTGCGCAGGCGATCGCGGCGAAGATCGCTTCGGTCGCGCCCGACGTGACGGTCACTTCGGTATCCGCGCTGATGCGGCGGCCGTACAAGCGATCGACCTGCAGCGCGATCTGCTCGCGCAGTTTCGGAATGCCGCTCATCGGCGCATATTGATTGCGCCCATCGTTCATCGCGCGCGTCAATGCATCGCGCAGGTTCTGCGGCGTCTCGAAATCGGGAAATCCCTGCCCCAGGTTCACCGCCTTGTGTTCCAGCGCAAGCTGGCTCATCACCGTGAAGATGGTGGTGCCGACCTTGGGCAGTTTGGTTTCGATTTGCATCCGTGGTATTCCGTTTGGATGGCCGAACTTCGGCGATGGTAGCACGCTGTCAGTTGGTCCCATTCAACAACTCGTCGGCACGATGTTCGAAAGCGTCGGCAAGGAATTCCACCAGCGCGCGCACCGCCGGCAACATGCCGCGACGACTCGGGTACACGAAGTGCAGGATGCCCTGCGGAAGGCCCCAGTCCGGCAGGACCACCTGCAACTTGCCGCTGCGCAATTCCTGCGTGCAGGCCGATTCCGGAACCCATGCGATGCCGACGCCCCGCACCGCCGCCTCGATCAGCAACGGGAATTCGCCCGTGAGCAGCCGTGGCCGCACCGTGACGGCCGTCCTGGCGCAAGCGCGGTCGTACAGCTCCCAGGTTTGTTCGCCTTCGTGTTCGAAGATGCTCAATACCGGCAGCACAGCGAGATCCTGCGGCGCGCGCGGCTCGCCGTATTGCTCGACAAACGCGGGACTCGCGACCAGCACCACGCGCTTCGGCCCGAAGCTGCGTGCCACCAGTTCGGCATCCGTGTCCAGTTTGTCGCGCACCCGGATGGCCACGTCGAAACCCTCACCGATCACGTCCACGCGCCGGTTGCTGGACAACACCCGCAATTGCACCTGCGGATGGCGCGCAAGAAACGCCGGCAGCAGCGGCGCCAGCAAGCTCTGCGTCAACGACACCGGGCAACTCAGCCGCACCAGCCCGCGCGGTTCACCGCCCAGCGACACCGCGTCCTCGGTCGCCGCATGCGCTTCGGCCAGCATCGCCTGGCAGTGGCGATAGAAACGCTCGCCGGCTTCGGTGACCACGAACTTGCGGGTAGTCCGCTGCAACAGGCGAACGCCCAAGCCGTCCTCGAGTTGCGACACGCGCTTGCTCAGCCGCGATTTGGGCACGCCGATCGCGCGGCTGGCGGCGGAGAAACCGCCATGCTCGACCACGGCCGCGAAGAAGTACAGGTCGTTGAGGTCCGGCAAGGTCCCGTAGGCGGTGGACACGTTGTTCTCCACGATGAACGATGCGTTCGGGTTGCCCCATCTTATCGAAGCGGCGCCGCGTCCTTATGGTTTGCGGGTCGCCGCGCCTTGCGGCTCCAACCGGAGACGATCATGAAACTGCTGCACATCGATTCCAGCGTACTCGGCGAAAATTCCGCCTCGCGCAGCCTGACCGCCGCGATCGTCGCGCGCCTGCGCGCCAAACACGCCGGCATCGAGTTGATCCATCGCGATCTTGCTGCGCAAACCTTGCCGCACTTCACACCGGTGCTGAAAGAAGGCCATCCGTGCGTCGCACGAAATGCGGAGGTCCTCGACGAGTTCCTCGCCGCCGACGTCGTGGTAATCGGCGCGCCGATGTACAACTTCACGATCCCGACGCAACTCAAGGCGTGGATCGACCGCATCCTCACCGTGGGCAGGACCTTTCGCTACACCGAGCACGGACCGGAAGGCCTGGCCGGCGGCAAGCGCGTGATCATCGCATCTGCGCGCGGCGGCATCTACAGCGAGGGTCCCGCGGCGACGGTCGATTTCCAGGAAACCTACCTGAAGCAGGTGTTCGGCTTCATCGGCATCCAGGACCTCGAGTTCGTGCGCGCGGAAGGCTTGAACCTGGGTGCCGGGCAACGCGAAGCCGCGTTGGCCCACGCCCACGAGCGGATCGCCGACGAAATGTCGATCGCGGCGTAACGCATTGAAGCCTCTCTTCCCGAAGGGAGAAGGAACTCAGGCAACGATGCGGACCGGAACTGATTTCGCCGCGGGCGTCTTGCTGTACATCGCATGGTGCGACAGCGGAATCAGCGGGTTGCATTCCGGGTAGTAGCCACCGACGCAACCGCGCGGGATGTCGAACGCGACCACCCGCAAGCCACCGACTTCGCGATCCACGCCGTCGCCCGCATCCGACATCAGCTTCACGACTTGGCCGTCGTGCAAGCCGAGGCGCGCGATGTCGTCCTTGTTCATCAGCACCACCTCGCGGGTTCCTTCGATGCCGCGGAAACGGTCATCGTAGCCATACACCGTGGTATTGAACTGGTCGTTGGAGCGCATCGTCATCAGTCGGAACCGGTCCGGCGCATCCTCGAAGCCGGTGGCGGTGAGCAAAGGCGGCACGATGAAGTTGGCCTTTCCCGTTGAGGTCTTCCACTTTCGTTCGCGCGCCGGATTCGGCCGATGGAAACCACCCGGTTGCCACATGCGCGTGTTGAAATCCTTGAACTGCTCGGGATACGTCTGCTCGATCGCGTCTCGGATCGTCGCGAAATCATCGGCCCACGTATCCCACGGCACCTTCGGATTCGGCGGCAGCGTGGCCTTGGCAAGTTCCACCACGATGCGCGTTTCGGATTTGAGCTCCGGACTCGCGGGCGCCGCCTTGCCCACCGAGGCGTGGATGCAGCTTGTCGAATCCTCGGTCGAAAGCACCTGTTCCTTGCCGTTCTCGACCACGCGCTCGATGCGCCCGAGGCAAGGGAGCAGATACGCGGCCTCGCCATTGACAAGGTGCGAGCGGTTGAGCTTGGTCGCGATCTGAACCGTAAGGCGCAACTTCCCCCACGCGGCATTCACGCGTTCCTGTTCTGGAATCGCGCGCAGGAAATTGCCGCCCAGCCCGATGAAGCCGTGTACGCTGCCCTCCAGCACGCCTTCACAGCATTCGACGGTGTTGAGGCCCTTCTCGCGCGGCGGCTCGAAGCCGTATTGTTCGGCCAGGCGATCCAGCGGCACCAGCGCCGGATCGTCGGCAATGCCGACCGTGCGCTGGCCCTGCACGTTGGAATGCCCGCGCACCGGGCACAACCCCGCGCCCGGTTTGCCGATGTTGCCGCGCATCAGCAACAGGTTCGCCACCATGTGGATGTTGTATTCGCCGAGCACGTGCTGGGTGAGACCCATGCCGTATACGCCGATCACCGCATTCGCCTTCGCATACACCGAGGCAGCGCGTTCCAGCGCGTCACGGGCGAGGCCTGACGCCGCCTCGATTTCAGCCCACGTTTGTGCCCGCACGAAGTCCGCGAACGCGTCGAACCCGTGGCAGTGTTGTGCGATAAATACTTGATCGAGAATGGGTTCACTGCCGTCCTTCCGTGCCTCGTCCTCCCATGCCAGCAGCGCCTTGCACAATCCGGCGATGGCTGCGATGTCGCCGCCCGCTTTCACCTGGTGGTACTGCGTCGCCAGCGGCGTCTCCTTTCTCGCCAACATTTCGATCGGGCTCTGCGGGTTGGTGAAGCGTTCCAGGCCGCGTTCGCGCAACGGATTGAACACGATGATCGGTACGCCACGTTTCGCCGCCTTCTGCAGGTCGTGCAGCATGCGCGGACTGTTGACACCTGCATTCTGGCCGAAGAACAGGATGCAGTCCGTCTTGGCGAAGTCTTCCAGCACGACAGTACCGACCGCCGAGCCCACGCTCTTGCGCAGCGCGACGCCGGTGGCCTCGTGGCACATGTTGGAGCTGTCCGGCAAATTGTTGTTGCCGTACAGTCGGGCGAACAGCGCATACAGGTAACTCGTCTCCAGCGACGCGCGACCCGAAGCGTAAAACACCACGGATTTCGGATCGAGTTGCTTGAGTTCGGCCGCGATGGCGCGGAAAGCGTCGTTCCATTCGCAAGGCACGTACTTGTCCGTTGCGTGGTCGTAGCGCATCGGATGCGTCAGCCTGCCCTGCTGCTCGAGATCGTGATCGGACCATCCGAGCAATTCGGTGCAGGTGTGTTGCGCGAAAAATTCCGGCGTGGTGCGCAGTGAAGTCAATTCCCATGCGCTGGCCTTGGCGCCGTTCTCGCAAAATTCGAACTTCGCGGGCTTGGCAGGTTGCGGCCACGCGCATGACACGCAGGTGAAGCCGCGCGGCTTGTTCTGACGCCAGAGTTCCCGGACCGTCGAGGGAAGCGGCACCTTCTCGCGCTTCAGGATTTCGACGACCGACTTGGCCGAACCCCAGCCGCCGGCGGGCCCTTCGTACGGTTCAATCTTCGTGTCGCGCTCGTCGGCCATCACGCACTCCGTACATGGAGATACGGGGCAGTGTAGAACGATCGGGCGTGGCGGAGAGGGTGGGATTCGAACCCACGGTACGGCAAGCCGTACGCCGGATTTCAAGTCCGGTGCTTTAGACCACTC